>JAUXVD010000008.1:692143-1038215 GCA_030684575.1 Nitrospirota bacterium
GAGGCGGCCTGGAAGAGTTTGGCGGATCTGCCGAAGGTCAGAGAAGATTTCCCGAATTCGGGAAACTGGGCGAAGGCGGAAATCGCCAGGGCCCAGGGTCAGCGTTTGCTTTCGCGATTACAGTTGCCCTGCATTCAGGACTACATGGAGTCCTTCCAGAATATCACCGGCCGGCATGTGGGATTTAGCTATTACTCCTACGCGGCTGGCGATTGCCTGCTGACGCATGACGATACCGATCAAGGGTATGAGATGCAGGGCGGGACGGCACCCAAGCGCCGTATCGCCCTGGTGAGCTATTTTCATGACGAGTGGAAGTCGGATTGGGGCGGGGAACTCATTATCTATGCGAATCGGAAGGCGCATGATTCCGATCAGCCGGAGCTTGAGGTGGCTCATTGTATCGAGCCTCGTCCAGGTTCGCTTGTGATGTTTACGGTTCCCCGTTTCCACCGAGTATGCCGGGTGGATCAAGTCGCGGGCGATCAGCGGCGGCTTTCAATCGCCGGATGGTTCATGACGGAACATCCGTAGGTTTCGCCACATATGAAAATTAATGGGGGCTGCCATATTCCAATGGCAGCCCCCATTTTCATGCATGAGGTGAGAGAGGATCTGTCTAGTACGGTTAGCCGACCCACTCGTCAGAGGGCCGCGCAAGTCCGGGAGGTTTTTCCGTCAGACTTTCGATCAAAGGCGCCGGTGCGTGAAGCGTTTGATTCACAAGTGAGACCAGGGTTTGGGGCTCAAACGGCTTGGGAATAAACGGGAGGGTTTCCCGGCGTATTCCATAGCCTGCCAGTTCCTGTTCGACATTGCCGGACATGAGGATGACTCGCAGACCTTTTCGTATGCGGATTGCGCGGACGGCCAGTTCGTGGCCATGTACGTGGGGGAATTGATTGGTGCTTGAAGCCAATTGAAAGCCCGGAGGAGGCAGGACCAGGTCTGTGAGCAACAGATCGATCGGCCCTTCGTGCTGCGTGCAGAGTTTGAGCGCGTCCGAACTGCCGTCGGCATGGAGGACCGTGAAGCCGGCCTCTTCCAGAATCCTCTTGCAGAGTTTCGTGAGAGCCAAGTCGTCATCGACCACCAGGATGGTCGGGGATGCGGATAGCGTCTCGATGGGTGGCTGCTCTGACATAGTGGGTTGCCCTTATCTACAGCATAGTGCTGGTCCGAACCCATGGCGAGAGAATATTCGGTTTGTACAACGCTAGCGTAGAAGGGGCCGCCAGGGTTTCTCGCGGTGCGGCTACTCTCGAGCAGATCGGGCCTTGAGCGCATCGAGCCGCTTCTTCTCCAGGCTCACATGCAGGGATTTCTCCTGCGTGACGATCACGGCGCCCGGCGCCTGGCCCTTCGCTTTCTTGACCCACTTGCGCCTGGTATAGATCACATCGCCTTTGCCGCTTTTCTTGAGATCGCTATAGAGCAGGGCCAGCGTGGCTGCGTCGCGTATCGTCTCGGGCGGTGGATCGCTTCCTTTTTCCAGCCGCACCACGACGTGAGAACCGGGGGTGCCGCGAGCATGGAACCAGAGGTCGTCGCTCTTGGCGAGGCCGAACGTCAGCTCGTCGTTCTCTCTGGCGTTTTTCCCGACATAGATCGCCAATCCGTCTGACGAGGTGAAGCGCCGGAACGGACCCTGCCGCGGTTCCTGCTTGCCTTTGGCCCCTCCAGTCCGCGAAGGAGTCCTGGTTCGCATAGTTGGGCGCGCGGTCTCGGGTGGCTGCCAGATTCCCTGTTCGATGGCGGTTAATTCTCCTTGTAGCGCCTCCAGCTCTTGTTCTCCCACCGTGATCCGCGGGTGGAGCTCTCGCTGTGCAGCCAGGTGCTTTCGATGTTTGCGGAAGTAGTCGTCCATATTGCCCTGGGGAGTTTTGGTCTGGTCCAGCGGGATCGTCAGGTTGGGGAGGGCCTCATCGAAATAATCCACCACGCTCACGTCGGTCTGGCCCCTGCGGATCGTACCCAGGTTCGCTTTGAGGAGTTCGCCGTAGCGGTCGTACGTCTTGTACTTCTCGGCTTTTGCGAGGTCTTCGTGCCAGGCCTCAATGCGGCGGCGGAGTTTCTTGATGGATTTTTTAAGTATCCCTGCCCGGGCCTGTCGCACGGTCCCGACGGCGGAGGTTGCTTCGGCTTTGCGGTAATGGGCGTCGATGGCAGCCGAGAGGGGGAATGGCGATTTTTGGGTGCCCTGGCTGAATCGGTCGAGATCGGCTGCCTGCCGATCCCCTTGAGGGAGAGCAGGTAGAGCATAGGCCTGTCCCACAAGGTTCTTCACCCCGTTCAGGTCTCGACGGATGAGGCCTGCGTCATCGAGTACGAGGAGATTCGCCGTCTTTCCTGTCAGTTCGGCGACCAGGGTGCAGGGACCTTCCTTAGCGCTCCATGCCAGTTGAACGATCCGGTCACCGGGGATCTGCTCGATTCCGTCGATGCGTGCGCCTTGGAGATGGGCACGGAGAAATTGACAGAAGGGGGGAGGCGTCGGTGGATTCTGAAAGGCTTCAGTGGAGAAGTGGAGACGGGCGCTGTCAGGGTGGCAAGAGATGAGGAGTCGATGCGTCCGTCCAGGCGCACGAATTTCCAGCACCAGCGTCCGATCGGTCGGCTGGTAAATCTTTTGAATCCACCCTCCAGCTAAGGCTGGAGCCAGCTCACTCACCACCTTGGCAATTTCTGTCGACGTCAAGGCCACGGTTCGTTTCCTGTCGCCGACCTATTCCAAGAGGGCGGCATAGAATTACATATAGGAGAGAACGTTTTCAGTCGGAGCATCGTTGGGGCCTAGGTCATTCTTGCCACAGGGGACTAAATTGTCACATGTCAGAGCGGTTAAGACCGGATGCTGTTCGTCCGCACTCTACGATTCAGCGCGAAAACTCGCAAGCCGCAGGCGCGGCAGCCGTGGCATTGCGATTGCCTCTGTAGAATGCAAGCGGGTGGGTGCAGGCCTGCTACGCTTGAATGGGGAGTACGAGGGGCATTGTGGCGGTGAGCGTGAGTTGGCCAAGGAGGGTCTCATGCAGTGCACCAGATGTGACGGTCTCATGGTGGTCGATAGCCTGATCGACATGCAGGAAAGCAGTATGCCGATGTGGATGAAAGGATGGCGCTGTGTGTCCTGCGGGAACATCGTCGATCCGCTCATTCTTCGGCATCGGATGATTCAGCAGGCGGGCGCCTCACGTTTGCTCGGAGCGGAAGTGGTCATGCCGCGGCTCCGTCACGCGCTGAAAGCGACGGGCTAACGGCGGATTCATCTCGCAGCCAGGCGCAATTAGCGCGACCATTGTTTCGTCATGTCGGTGTGTCCGCTCTGGCTCCGCCGGTATTTCATCGAGTCTGTTGTTTCCTCCCTATCTGCCGAACAAAATTCCGCCCATTCTTGCAGCGCGCTCGTTCCTCCGGTACAGTCTGGCTCCTTTACCCCGGAGCCTGTGCCCCCATGCCGTTACTTGATGTGTCCCTGCTGGTTCGCCTGCAAGCAGAATTTCGCCTGTCGATGAAGCGCCTCCTGAACGATCTGTGCCTGGATTTGGAAAATCAATATGCAGACGTGGCGAAATCGTTGGCCTTGCCGGTGGCCTACTTTCGGTTTCTTGGTCGAGCGCTTGAGCGGGATGCCTATGCGCAAGGGAAAGTCGTCGGCTGGATTGAAGCGTTGAACGATCTGGTGTATTTCATCGATTTGCTGCAACAAATTCGAGAGGAGTCCCACCCGCGTGAGTTTGCGGCGCAATTATTTACCGAGTGCCAAGAGAAGTTTTTCGAGAACAGTTATTTGGACGAGCTCTTTCCCCGTGGGCTCTCTCAGTCCTCAGGGCTTGAGCGGCGACTCGCCAAATTGTGCGCCCGCCTCACGCAGGAGCTGACACAGGAATCGCTCGGTCTCGTGCCGGGTCTTCCGATGTTGTGGTGCGCCTCTCAGAAGATTCCGTCCTGGGCCGTAGAGGTTCAGCTCGGCGACAACGTCGAACGGGCGGAACGGTTGGGCACGATGGCCATGGGGATGGATGGTACGACCTATGAAGCGCCCCCTTCGGTGAAGCGAGCCCTCAAGAAAACATCTGGCCAGGCCATGCTGTTGATTCGAGCCCAGGAGCTGTTCATCAAGATCGACCGAATGGTGACACCTCTCTGCACGATGAAAGGCCATCGTTTGGAATGGAGTTGGACGCACCGCCCTCCGGTCGTGGCCATGGAGACCCCAGCCGGGTCCATCACCGTCGGGCCGACGCTCGTCTATGGGAAAGACCGCCAGCCGAAGACGGTGGCGGCGACCTCAGCGGCTCAAGTGAAACGCATCAACCAGGCCTGGACCGTCATTCAAGCCGCCTGGCCGGAAGGGCATGAAGTCCTTGCGCTGTTAACTGATCGAATCGTGCCGCTCAAGGCCAAAGGCGTTGTGAGTTTCAGCTATCGGCATAGGCCTGGCCTGTCGTTTATCAACTGCTTCGACCGGGACAACCTCGACTTGATCGACGATGTGATCCATGAAAACAGCCATCATCACCTGAATCTCTTGTTGCGTAAATACGTCATGTTTCATGGCGATCGCAATCAACAAGTATTTTATTCCCCTTGGCGCTGCAGCCTGCGTCCGCTCAGGGGTATTCTCCATGCAACCTTCACGTTTACGATGGGCGCGATGCTCTTCGAGCGGCTCTCAACCTGGGCATCGGGGGTGGGTGGATCGACAAGATGGAAGCGGGCAGGCCTCACGCCGAAGGATCTGCTGCGAGCCAGGTTTCGCTGTCTCGAAGAAGTGGAATCGGTCCGCTACTCGATCCATGATTTGGAATATGCCAGCTGGCATCTCAAGTGGCTCACCGGCTCAGGCAAGAAGCTGGTCAAGCAGTTGGCCGAAACCATCGAGCAGGTCGAGCAGAACATCGAGCCACACAGAAAAGCCGTCCTCACCTCCAAGTTCGGCCCAGCCCTCCGCAAGCATGTAAAGGAGCTTCAACAAGCCAGGGAAACTTACGGGCCAGTGCGACTGGGGGAGGTCTAGCGGGATGCTGAAAAAGTCCGCCAGCGGCGTTCTCAGTCCTGCGTCTCCTTGCGACGTACCCTCCGGGTACGCCTCAGTCGCCCCACTCCCTGCGGCCTTGCTGGACGGCCTTTTTGAGCATCCCGCGAAAACAGTTCTCTACTATGCCACCCGTGTGGGCTAGTGAGGTTTTCGTACATCGCAATAGATTTCCTGTGCTATGGAAGCCGCGCAGGTTGTGTCTGACAGGAAACTCGGCTATTCTTAAAGGCATGCTCGGAGGCAGTAATCTTGAGTAAGCTGCGGCAGACCAAAGAAGGATTATTGATTCCCTCTTCCCTGTTGAGGGGGTTGACCGGACTCGTTTCTGTCCAGCGGCAGGGGAATGTGCTGCTCATCGAGTCTGAACGGCGACGGACGGCTCGACGCCGTGCGGCTCGCATGGTTCAGCGCCTGAGACAGGCTGCAAAAGAATCAGGGGCGCTCACACCAGCAAAGATAGCCCGCGAAGTAGCGGCGGTACGACGGAAACGTGCGGGTCATCGTTGATACCAACATCATTGTCTCCGGCCTCATTTCACCTACGGGTCCACCCGGAAAAATTGTAGACGCCTTGCTGCAAGGCTTCTTAGTACCAGTGATGAGTCCAGCCACGCTGGCTGAACTCGAAGCGGTGCTGATGCGGCCTCGTCTTCGAACGTTGTTCGAGCGTGCCGGAGTCGAGGCGACGGAGTTCTTAACTGAATTCCGAGAGCTTGCCGAAATCATTGAGCCAGACCCTACCGACATTCCTGTTCGTGATGAAAACGACCGGATCTTTCTGGCGTTGGCTGCGACGCGTCCTCCCGTGGAGTTTCTCATCACTGGCGATCGAGACTTTGAACGGAGGCACTACGCCGACGTGCCAGTGATCTCGCCAGCCCTGTTCGTCAAGACGAGCTTGCCCTAACGCGCTAGACCTATGGGCCAGTGCGGCTGGGCAATAGTAATGAGAGAGGTTCACGAGAGGCGGCGATAGAGCTCGGCGTTCTTTTCTAGTGCCCGCTTGGCCGCGGCATGGAAGACGTCATTTGGCTGGCCGATAAAGTCGCAGACGCTAAGCCTCACAATCTGCTCCACGGTCAGGCCCTCGCGTTTGCTCAACTCTTCCAGCCGCCGCATTTCTTCATCTGAGAGGGAGATCGTGAGCGTTGCCATGATCGGCACCTTTGAGTAGGATGCTGCGTCTCGTAATGCGGTCAGTATAAGTGAAAGAACTTGTGAGGGCAAACCCTTGAACCCGCCCGCCTCTATGTGAAGGAACTCCAGCAAGCTTGCCAGACTTACAGGCCGGTACGACTCAAGAAAGCCGAGTTGGTACGATAGAACGTTTCGTCGGCTAGCCTCGTTTCTTATTTCCCATTTTTTCTTCTTCTGTCAGAGATGATAGAGGCGAAGTGCACTTAAGATATGCTTTGGTCTGATCGAGACTCTCCTGTTCAGTCTTGGTCAATGGCTTGGTTTCGTCAAGAAGCAGGCATTTGGCGTGATCCGGAAATTCGCCTCGGTTGCCTTTTTCAAGCAGCCCATTGAGTGTGCGGTAATATCTGACAGCGGACTCTTTGTCGAGAATATTCATGGTTTGCTTGAACCTATAATAATATATATCTCCTAGGTCTAAGTATGTTTGTGTTTCGGTAGGACTCAGTTCTATGATCCGCTGAAGAACGGGTATGGCGTAATTGTCCCGATTCAATATGAGTAAGGTGCTCGCGTAAGTGCGAAGAATCTCAATGTGCCGGTAGATAGGCAAGTCAATACTGGAAGGACTTTGTGTTAGTAGTTTCTGTACCTGAGCGGCCTCCAATAAATTAATTGCTTCGCCATATTTAGATTCTGAGAGTGCATCCTCTGCTGCGCGATATGCCTTGGCCAATGGAGCCACTGTGTGTTTTGCAATCTTCGTAGTCGAAGAAAACCCTTTCCTGGTCGCGGTAAGTGTTTTCGTGATGGCGCTCAAAAGTAGTGTCTGGCAATCCTCTTCTTGGGCTGTGAGGATAATATCTCTATGGCCGTCCGCGTTGACGTCGGCGACTTGAATCTTATGTTGGAGTGAAGCCTTTTTTAGATTGAGAAATTTGTGTCTGTGGCATCCTCCTGATTCTCCATCCTCCTCACCTTCGTAAATAATTTTCGAGTTGAGGGTCTTTAGATTCAATAGGTGATACTCGTGCCACAAGGTTCCGTGTGTTATGGCTGAGGCACGTGTGAGCAAGTATGAGGTCCCAGATTTGTCTTTAACCATATCGATTTGACTGTGACTGCCCCTTGTCAGCTTATTTGGCTTCGTCTTGCCAGAAAGATCAACGAGATAAATCCCATTCTCGGCGCTTCGGCCTTCTGAAAAAGAGAGTAGGAGCTTGGAGGGCTTAAGTTGGCAGTTAAAAGTGATCATTGTATCAGATGGTAGACTGCCGCTCTCCGATTGTAAGGTGAGTTGTTTTACAATTTCACTAGGAAGTCCTTCAAGCTTATTGGCGCACTCTTCAGCTTGCGCTAGAAATGTCTGGCTAAGGATGAGTATCACGAGGATAGTGAACCTGCTGAAATGCCTTAATGATGTTGTTCTGGGGCAATCGTTAAGTGGGGCCTGTGAAGAAAATGGTGGCATGGTTTTTTCTCTTTCAGGATGTCCGGGAAGGTTGGATCAGAGTTATCTCCGCTTTACCACGTTTGATAAGTATGCCGCCGCATGATTGATCGGGTTGAGCTAGCGAGCTATAAGTAGGGGGGAGCGGCTGGGATGCTCTCAATTGCGCGCGTCCAACGAGGCTTCCCAGATTTCTTATTTCTCTTTATAAAGGGAGTGGCCGAGGCTGCCCTTTACTGCGCGCATCGAACGAGCACATTCTTATCGTGCGCGTTCGATGAGCAAGAAGGACACCTGGCCGCTCCCTCTCACCCTTCCTAGGCCGCGCGTTGCGCGAGCACGGAGAGCATCCCAGCCGCTCCTGCGCCTCACGGCTCGACTGTAATATCGACGAACGCCGGCACACTATCCGCCCCCTTCTTATCCGTCACCCTCAGCTTGAATCGATAAGTTCGTTTCTCCGAGACGGTTGGCGCGAGGAAGGAGGCTTCGGCGTTATCCACGTCCAGCAACGCGATCTTACTGCCGCGGATTTGGCTCCATGAATAGTAGAGGGCTTCGCCTTCCGCATCCCGGCTTTTCAACCCGCTCAGCTTCACTTTCGTTCCGGCTTTGACCGATTGGTTGGGGCCGGCATCCGCGACCGGTGGTTCATTCGGTTCCTCATTCACGGCGACGCTGACGTCGAGCGTGGCCTGCTTGCCGCGGTTCGTGACCGTGAGGGTAGCTTTTCCGTTGCCGACAATCTGCAGTAAGCCGCTTGGCAGGACCTTGATAATTGCGGAGTCGGAGGACCGGATACGCGTGCCGCTGGACAGGGTGCTGATCCGGCGGGTCACGCCGTCGGCGAAATCGGCCACCACCGGCAACTCAAATACTTTGCCCATGGAATCGACGTGACCGAAGGCGGAGGATTGCCCCGTTCGCCCGAGTTGCAAGGGTTTATCAGTTTCGAAGCCGATCGCGGTGATGTCGGCATTCGGTTCTGCCTGCAGGATAATTTCGTCGAAGACGGATCTGGTCCCTAATCGTCCGCGCGAAATTTCAGCCACGGCCAGTAAGCGCATGGGACCGATACTCTCTTTGGGGAGGAGCAGTTTCCCGCCGAAGGGGGGATCTTGATCGGCCAGTCCGACGAGCGCCACCGGCGCGATGATCGACCCCGTCGCCGTCGCGTCTTCCTGTCCTACCAGCGTGTCATCCTGTTCGCCGTACCAATAGTAGCGAACTCGAACGATGCCGGAATCTTTGCCGAGGTCTACGCGGGCAGTGACGGTGCTGCCCGATGTCAGCTTGGCTCCTTCGGCTGGCTCGAGGATCTTGAAGGCCTGGGCCGGCTGGGCTGTGAGGAGGAGGCAAGTGGTTAACAGGAGCAGAGCGAGGTTCCGATACCTCGTCTCACATTTCACGTCTAATATTTTACGCTTCACGGTCACCTCTTGAGGTGGAAGGGGACGTCGGTCAGGATGACGCGATCTTTAAAGAGCAGTGACGCTTTTAAGAGAAGGGCGCGCTGGTTGTGCAGGATGTTCTGCCACCAGCGAGCCGGGAGAATCTCCGGAATCACGACGGTGACCCAATAGTCCTGGTTTTTCTGCAGCAGCTCCTCGATATGGTCCAGTAGAGAGCGTAGGACAGAGCGATAGGGGCAGGGCAGGACCATCAGTTGCACGCCACAGCCCCATTGGGCCCATTGGATTTGTAGGCGAGCCGTGGACTCCGGGTCCACATCCACCAGCACGGCTCGAATCTCGCCGCCCCGGCTGCGTGCATAATCGACGGCTCGAATGACCGCCTGATTGACGCCACTGATGGGAATGATGACGATATTGCGCCGTGGAAGCGGTGGGCGGTGGTCACGCGTGAGCGCGATCTGTTCAGAGACGGCTTTGTAATGCGAGTGAATCGAGCGGAACATCCAGACCAGGAGGATGATGAGGAGAAAGACGATCCAGGCGCCATGTGTAAACTTGGTACTGGCAATGATGATAGTGGCAATACCGGTCGTGATGGCGCCGACCCCGTTCACGATCAGTTTCTTCCGCCAGTGAGGTCCCTTTTTGGTCAACCATCTTCGCACCATGCCGGCTTGGGAGAAGGTGAAGGAGATGAACACGCCGACAGCATAGAGCGGAATCAAGGCGTGGGTGTCGCCGTGAAAGAGGATCAGGAGGAAGCAGGCGAAGAATCCGAGGATGAAGATGCCGTTCGAGAACACCAGGCGGTCGCCGAATGTCGCCATTTGACGGGGCATGTAGCTGTCGCGTGCCAGGATCGAGGAGAGATGGGGGAAGCCTGCATAGGCGCTGTTGGCGGCAAGGATTAACAGCAGCATCGTGCCGATTTGGAGCGTGTAATAGACCGCTCCGGTCCCGAAGGTGAGGCGTGCCAGTTGAGAGATGATGGTCTCATCCGCTTTGGGCAGCACCCCATAATGGTCGGCCATGAAGCTGATGCCCAGAAAGAGGACGGCCAGAATCACGGACATATGAATCATCGTGGTGGCCGCATTTTTGGATTCCGGCCGGCGAAACGCTTTGACCCCGTTCGAAATCACTTCCATACCGGTGACGGCTGAACAGCCGGCGGCAAATGCGCGAAGGATCAAGAACAAGGTCATTTCTTCGAGTGCAACCTGGTTGTCTGGCGGGATCGACGTGCCTGGGCCGAACAGGGTCTTGGCGCTTCCGATTACCACCATCACTCCGAGGGCGCCGATGGCAAAGTAGGTGGGGACGGCGAAGAACTTTCCCGACTCCCGCACGCCGCGAAGGTTCATGACGACAATGAAGAGACTCGCGACGAGTCCCAAGGCTTCACGATGCTCGAACAGGCTCGGTAGGGCCGACGTCAGGGCCGCGACTCCCGCTGCCACGCTGACGGCCACGGTGAGGACATAGTCGATCATCAGCGCCGCTGCGGCAATCAATGCCGGGAGTTCTCCTAAGTTGTCGCGGGCGACTATGTAGGCCCCGCCGCCCTCCGGGTATTCGTAGATGATCTGGCGATAGGAAATGGTCAGGACGACGACCAAAAACAGAATCGCGAAGCTGACGGGGATAGACCAGGCGATGGCGGCGGTCCCTGCAAGGACCAGGACGAGCAATATTTCTTCCGTGGCATAGGCGACGGATGAAATGGCGTTCGAGGAAAAAATCGCCAGTGCGAGGGTTTTCGAGAGCCGTTCGTCTGCAGCCTGCGCGGTTTTGAGTGGATCGCCAACCAGCCAACGTTTCAGAAGCATAGACACAATTATCGCACAGAAGGAGCGGCCGGTGCATCGGAGAAGAAGCCCTAGTTGTCAGGCGCGAAACACCCACCAGGCATTGACGATGTTGACATGGTGCGGTGCATGCTTCCGCATGAGATGCGGCGTGTGGTCGTTTGCCTGGTGTGGTTGGGGCCACAGGGGTTGACATGCTATCTAGATTTTCAGTATCGTTCGCCCCTCACTATGAAGATGGCCAGTCCCTTGTGACGCATGGGGTGGTTGTTGTTGTTTATGAATCATTTCATTCGGGGATCAGATTATCGGTTCTAGTTTGTAGTTGTTTCACTCACCATTCAAGGAGGCCGGTCAATGTTTTTTCACAAGCTACGGGTTTCAGTACCTACCCGCATGCTCGGCGCGATGGCAGCTGTGGCCCTGCTCGGGGTCCCGCTCGCATCCGCTGAGAGTTCGCCGCAGCACGTTGCGATGAACCACCAGTTGCCCGGTTGGGCGGAAAAACTCAAAGGTCAGACGATCGTCGAAGACACCATGGAGGGAAGGAGCGCTCGTGCTCCGATGGTTGAGCAGCAGCATCAGCGGATCATGGACCATATGGCCAGCGATCCTCAGATGCAGGGCGTGAACACCGGCATGTACAACACCTCCTCCATGATGCACCAATATGGAGCGGGTGGGCAGGACATGCTCCTCGTGTCCGATCCTCGGGTGGAGCCGGTCGCGCTGACGGGCGGCGGAAAGTGCCCGGCTACGGCCCCGGTCAAGCAATACAATATCTCCACGATCAACGTCGAAATCACCCTCAACCAGTGGCTCGACTTCTATCCAGGCTACATGTACGTCTTGGACGAGAATATCGACAAGGTGCGCGCGGAAGAAGCCACGAATCGGGCAGCCCGCGACAAGGAAGGGTTCGATCCAGGCGCTGTGATTCCAGGTGTGCAGGCGCAGTGGATCCAGCCTCTCGTGTTCCGTGCCAACCAGGGTGATTGCGTCAAGATCAAGCTCTCGAACAAGCTGGAAGAGGGTGGCGGACCGGTCAGTCTGCATATCCATGGATCGAGCATGGTCGTGAGCTCCACCGGCGCGGTGGCGACGACGACCAACTCTGATTCCGTCGTCGAGGAAAAGAAGAGCGGCGAGTACGAGTGGTATATCCACCCGAACCTTCAGGAAGGTGTCCGCCAGTTCCATACCTATGCCCAGGACCGTGAGCTGACAGTGATGGGATTGTTTGGCGCGTTCGTCGTCGAACCGCGCGGATCAAGCTACCTGGAGCCGCTCGGCGCCGGGGATCTTACTCCGGCCTCCAGTGGCTGGCAGACGATCATTAAGAACGGCACCGGTCCTGACTTTCGGGAGTTTGTACTGATTTATCACGAAGTCGGCGACGAGGCCTTCCGTCCGCTCAATAAGAAGGGCGACTTCCTGCCGCAGCGGGATCCCTTGACCGATGCCTACCGTCCTGGTGGCCGTGCGATCAACTATCGCAGCGAGCCATTCGGCATCAACAACATGCATGTGCAGCATGAGTATTTCGGATTCGAAGACGAGTCGATGGGGTACAGTTCCTATACGTTCGGCGATCCCTCCCCGACGATTCCCCGTTCGTACATCGGTGATCCTGCCAAGTTCCGGCTCGTGCACGGTGGATCGGAAGTGTTCCACTCGCACCATCCCCATGGCGGCACCATTCGCTGGCCGCGCAGCCCACGGGCGATCGACGACATGAACCTCTGGGCGACCGCGATGAACGGCCCGGTGAAGTATCCAGTGATTCGTGCGAAGACGGATCGGGTCGATGTCGAAGTCATCGGGCCTTCAGAAGCCCTCGACCTCGAGACGGAGTGTGGATCGGGTCTTTGCCAACAGTTGGCCGGTGACTTCCTCTTCCATTGCCACGTCGCGCACCATTATGTGGCGGGTATGTGGGGTTATTGGCGCGTGTATAACACGATCCAGCAGGGGGATCTCCGGAACGATGTGATGCCGGATCTCCGTGAGTTGCCGGATCGTAAGGGCCGGATCAAGACTCCGATTTCGTCGGACAAGTTGGTCGGTCAGACGGTCGATTGGTTCGGAAAGCAGTTCAGGATCACCGACACGGGGAAGAGCAACTGGACCACCAACCCTGCCACCATCACGGTGAAGGATTGGGTCTCGATGCAGATGCCCACCATGGGCAAGCCTGGCCACAAGGACGATGAAAAGGGCCAGACGGTTTCCTACGATGCGACGGTGTTGGATTGGGCCTGGGACGGCAATCGTGCGATGAGCGAACGCGAGAACACGATCGATAATCCCAAGTACAAGTCCACGCATCCTGGTAAGCGGCATCCGATTATGTTCGAATCGATGACGGGCAAAGTGGCCTGGCCACACCTGACGCCGCATTTCGGTCGTCGGGTCATGTTCTCCCCGAACCATTCCGGCGCGCCCTGGTTGGAAATGATCCGCCGTGATGCGAACGGCGAGGAGAGCACCGATCAGGCAAAGCCGGGAGAGAACGGCATCTGGAGCCTCTGTCCTGAGAATGCCGGACGGAAGGATTTCAACGTTCACTTCATTAAGTTGCCGATCAAGATCGCCAAGGCCCAGGGCAAGGAGCCGGCAGTGGTCGATCCGAACGGATTGATCTATGTCCTCCATGAAGAAGAGGCCGCAGTCCGGGCCAACGACGATTTGAAGTATCCGTTGGTCGTTCGTGGCAACATCTACGATTGCGTGGATTGGACGCTGACCAGCGAGTGGGACGACGATGACTACACGAATTTCCAGTCATCGAAGATCAATACCCATTGGCATTTCCTCCAGTTTGACAACCAAGCGTCTGACGGTGTGATCACCGGCTTCTCCTATGAGCAGTCGGTCCGCCCGTTCACGATGTTGAAGAAGGACAATAAGAAGGGGTTGCCTGCTCCGATGAACACGGTGCTGACTGCGCCGGCGAAGAAGGGAGCCGCCTCGCTCTCGGTGAAGAATGCAGGTCAATACCATGTCGGCACGCTGATTCTTGTCGGTGCCGATAACGTGAAGGGGAACGAAATCTCCCGTATCAAGGCGATCAACGGTAAGACGATCACCTTGGCGAAGGGATTGAAGAACGATCACCCGGCGAACGACATCATCACGGTGGAGTTCGTCCGTCAGCGGTTCTGGGTCGATGCGGATGTGGGAACCGTGTTCTGGCACGACCATGCATTCGGTGCGACCACATGGCCGCACGGTGGATTCGGCACCTTCATCGCTGAACCGGTTGGATCGACCTATCATGATGCGAAGACCGGGAAGATGATCCGGAGCGGTCCGATCGCGGACATTCGCACCGTCGAGCCAGTGGGTCACGGGGTGAACAACAGCTTCCGTGAGTTGATGGTGCAAGTGCACGATACCGTGCCGCATACCGTCAACATCGTCACAGCGGGCAATCCGCCAGGGCAGCCGATCGAAGTGGCGCTCGAAGCGGGGAAGACGATTTCCTTCATGATGCCTGAGAAGATCTATATGACGCCGATGCCCTTCTTGAACGGTGGAACGCACACCACGGGAAGCGGCTTGAACTTCCGGGCGGCGCCGATCGCTCAGCGCTTGGCCACCAACCCGGATGTTTCGCAGGCGTTCAACAGCCAGGTCCATGGCGATCCGTACACGCCGCTCCTCAGGGCGTACGTCGGAGATACGATGGTATTCCGGCTGTTGCATACGTTGATGAATGAGACGATGACCTGGACCATTTCCGGTCATACCTTCTTGAGTGAACGGTATGCCGGCGATGCGAACCGAAAGAATTCGATGCACATCGGAATTGCGGAACGCTACGATCTCGTAGTGCCGCAGGCCGGTGGACCACGGTTGCAAGCGGGTGACTACATCCACTTCAACGGACGGTCGTCGAAGTTCTCCGAAGGCGGTTGGGGCATTATCCGTGTCTACGACAAAGAGCAGGCCGACTTGAAGAAGTTGCCGTCAGGGTTCTCCACCAAGGGAGAGATTCCCAAGGCCATGCCGGTCTGTCCGGCTGATGCGCCGGTGAAGAGTTTCAACGTCGTGGCCATGGACTATCCGGCGATGAAGTTCAATGCGAAGGCGCCTGAATCCATCGAAGTGGACTTCGAGCGGAAGATCCAGATTAGCAACCCCGAGGCGAAGATTTTCGCGCTCGAGGAAGATATCGCCAAGGTGGCGAGCGGTATGCAGCCTATGCCGCTCACGCTTCGTGTGAACGTCGGCGATTGTGTGAAAGTCAATCTGAAGAACAAGATGAAGGACAGCAAGGCCTCCTTCTCGGCGATCGGATTGGCCTTCGATCCGAAGGATTCCATGGGCGCCAACATCGGCAACAACGCGGGCGATCAGACGATCGCTCCTGGCGCCGAGCGGACCTATACCTACTACGCGGATCCGTTTACCGGTGAAACCACATCGTTGGTGTGGGATTGGGGTAACGTGATGGTCAACCCGCGCAACGGGTTGTTCGGAGCGGTGGTCGTTGGACCGAAGGGATCCAAGTATCGGGATCCGAGGACCGGCGCCGATCTTAGCACCAAGAACTCCTGGGCTGCCGACGTGATCATCGATCGCTCGGTGCCGGGGAATGAAATGCGTCCGAACTATCGTGACGTGGCGTTGTTCTTCCAAGACGAAGATAACATTATCGGCACCAGCTTCATGCCGTATGTGCAGAACGTCGCTGGTCTGACCGGCGTCAACTACCGGTCCGAGCCGTATAAGTATCGTGAGGAGCAGGGTTGCTCGCTGGGTAAGATGTTCCAGCCTTGCAAGGCCGACAAGCCTGAAGATCCAGCCACGCCGCTCATTGAAGCGCATGCGGGAGATCCCGTGCGCATCCATGTGATCGGGGCGAACAATGAGCAGAACGGCATGTTCAGCGTCGAGAAGCACGAGTGGCCGATTGAGCCATTTATGCGCGGCGCGGATGTGATCAGCGTAGTCGAGTTCTCCGGTTCGGAGATCCTCGATGCGTTCCTGCCATCTGCCGGTGGTCCGTACCGCCTGCCGGGTGACTATGTGTACAGCAACCAGCGGTTGCCGTACTCCCAGTCCGGCCAATGGGGCTATGTGCGTGTGTTGCCGTCCGGCGATACTCGCTTGCTGCCCTTGCACGGAGCTGGCGCAGGAATGAAGAGCGCATCGGTTGAGAAACCGGTGCAGGTCATTCCGGTCGCAGCGAAGTAAGACCGTTCCTCCTGCTGATCGCAGGATGTGACGACTCATAGAGAGGGGGGAGGCCTAAGGCCTCCCCCCTTTTGCTTTAGAGCATCCCTTTGGTACGATGCCGGCCACTATGACGTTAACTGAACTTCTTCGAGAGACAACCGTGACGTTCGTACTCATGACCCTCATGCTCGTCGCAAGTGTGCCCATGCTGAGGCCTGCAGCGGCGTACGATGTGGTTGATGTCCAGCATGGAGGGACGATTCACGGCACGATCGGGCTCGATGGCCCATTGCCGGAGCCGAAAGGCTTTAACCTGATCACGTTTCCAGATCCTGTCTATTGTGGCCGTATCTCGAACGGCTCAGGGTGGAGGCTGCTCCACGACTTTGTCGTGAGCCCTCAAGGGGGACTGCAAGACGCCATCGTCTTGCTCGAAGGGGTTCAAGCCGGGAAGCCGTTTGAAACCTCCGTGCCCTTGATCGAAGCGCGTGATTGCAAGTTCCAACCCTTCATGACGATTGTGCGAAACGGGCATGCCGTCGAAGTGATCAACATGGATCCCGTGATGCACGACATTCAAGGTTATGAAACGTCGATCGAGTCAGGCGCGCGTACGTTGTTCAATACGCCGCTAGTGATGAATCAGCAGCATCACCGTGGCGACATCCATGCGACCCACAATCATGCACCGGGAAAGTCTCTGGTTGGTCCGGTGTATCTGAATAAAGGGCGTCGGACGTTCTACATGCAGTGCGGCTTCCATGCCTACATGGAAAGTTGGGCGATGGCGGTCAATAACCCCTACTATGCGTTGACCGACTCGTCCGGAAAGTTTTCGATTGAGCATATTCCTCCGGGCACCTATCAGTTGGTCGTATGGCATCCGCAGACCGGCCCTGGTGTCACCAAGACGGTCACGATCCACACTGACGGTGTATTGGTCGAACGTCTTTCTCTCCTCGCTCCAAAGGGGAATCGCTCCGCGTTCAAAGTGATAGACAATCCCCGTTTCGGCCCAGACACGCTGGGGTATTCCGTCGACATCCAGCCACTCGTCGAGCATCAGCACTAACAAGATGCTGAAACAGTCCGCCAGCATCGTTCTCGACTCGGCGGTCTCCTCAACAGAGACCCGATGGTACACCTCCGGTTTCGATTCGCCTGCGGCCTTGCTGGACAGACCTTTTAAGCATCCTGTGAGAGTTAGGCTAAGGGATAAGCCTTGGAGGTGGGGACTGTGCCTCTTGCTGGCTTTCTGTCTGGGGCAGGCGAGCTTGCCTTGTCATGTCTTGGCAGATGATGCGGCTACTCCATTGGTGGAGTTCTCCGGTTTATTGGTCAAGAAGATCAAGGGGAAGCAATTTCAGGCGCAAGTGTTTGCGAAGGGCGACCGGTTGCGGCTGGAGTACAAGTATGCGATTCGAACCGAACGTGGGTATGCGGCGATCGAAATCATCCGGCTGGATAAATCTGAGACCTGGTATCTGCTGGCCCAACAGAAGGAATTTCTGGTGACAGGGCTGGACCCTGAAGATCTGCTTCCGGTCAGTCAGGCTTTACCGGGGGAGCAGGAGCGAATGCTGGTCGGTGACGCGACGGCCGCCGGGCGCACCGCGAAGCTGTTCGAAGTTCAAACCGACCATCATGGCCGAGTTGAGCGGTTCTACGAATGGGTCGATGTAGAAACAGGCGTGGTCTTGAAGCTCGTCAGTCGGGATCGGGAATGGTCGTTTGAGTATGAACGGTTTAGACTGTCCCCTCAACCGGCCTATTATTTTGACGAGCCACAGGGATATAAAAAGCGCATGGCGGCTACTGCGCCGCAAGGACGGGGGTAACGAGACGATGGGGGAATGGAATGGGAGCAGGCGGTCGGGTCATTGGTATCTGTTCACCGCGGCGATGGTTGCCTGGTTGACGCTGTGGAGTGGCGTCGAGCAATCGATGTCGGCGGCCGGAACGTCATCGGTGCCCAAGGAAGCGCAAGAGGCCTACGACAAGAAACAGTATGGACAGGTGATTGATCTGTTGGCCAAGTTGGAGAAGGAGCAGGCGCTCAGTTCGGACGTCCGCCGGCTGAGGATTCACTCCTTTCTTAAACTGGCGAATCCCAAGGACGCGCTCGGTGAGTACGACAAGTTGGAGCTCGCGCTCAAGCACGATGAGATCCCTCTTCTCCGAGAGGTGGCGCTGGGGTTCATCGTGGTGATGGTCAAAGACATGCGCGATCAGATGCGCGGGGCTGCATATACCGCACTGAAAGAGGTGGATTCTGACGAGGTCGTCCCGTATTTTGAAGATGGGCTCAGCGACGGTTCTGGACCGGTCAGGGTTCTTGCCGTCGAGGGGCTTGGGCGATCCGAGGCCGGCAGGAAATCGACGAAATTGCGCGCGGCGATCGAGGATCAAGCAGGATTGGTGAAGGCGCGCGTGGTGAAAATACTCGGTCGAACGGGAGATCCAGGCGTCATGCCGCTCGTCGAATCGGCGACCAAGGATGAGCTCAGCACGGTTCGTATTGCAGCCTATGCGGCCTTGATCAGGCTCGGCAAGAAAGAAGCCTGGACTCAATTGCATCAGGCCGCAGAGTCGCTGAATCCTGAGGATCGAGCTGACGCGATTCGCACGATCGCCGACTTGAACGACCAGCGCGGCGTCCCGATCATGATCGAGTCGTTGACGTATAAACAGCCCTCCGTTCGCGGTGCGGCGGCCAGGGGGCTTGGGCATCTCGGACGAAAAGAGGTGCGGGGGAAGATTGAACTGCTTCTGAAGGACCCTATCCCGGGCGTGCGCGAATCGGCGGTGGGGGGATTGGCGGATCTGGGAGGGACTGAATCAGTGCCGGCACTCACGCAGGCGCTCGGTGACGGCAGCTTTACCGTTCGTGCCTCAGCGATTGCCGGGTTGCTCCAACTCGGCCAGCCCTATTCGACCGTGGCACCTACCGTACTATCGATGGCCCAACAGAACGATACGGCTATGCGCGCTTCTGCGGCCTATGCCCTTGGGAAAGCGACCAAGGCCAATGCTCCAGGGGCGATCGCGCTGTTAACCAGTTTGACGGCTGATCCGCTTCCCGGTCCGAAGATTGTGGCGCTTCGATCGCTCGGGCATGTGGGGGACCGAGAGCTGGTTCCCCTCATGAAAGAATTACTGCATGACACAAACGATGCCGTGCGAGCCACTGCGGCGGGAGCACTGCTACACCTCCTGCAACAAAAGAAATAGGCATCTGTCTTGCCCTCTTGCTTAAGATTGACAGGGTGGGGTAGAGTTTTGTATACAGACTCGATCAGCGACTAGCCCCGCCAACGCGAATCAAAATTGCGATCGAGTCACCAGAGCGGAATGCGTTCCCGTTTCCCCTCATGGCCGGTGGTAGGAGTTAAGGGAACGAGAGCATCAACGAAGCAGTTATTTGTCCATCACAAGGAGGCAGTCAGATGAAGAATGCGTTATCAGTTGTATTAGGTGTGGCAGCCGTCGCGCTTGTCGCGTCGCCTCTCACCTCGTTTGCGGGCGGAACCATTGCCGGCAAAGTGACCTTTGCGGGCAAGTCTGAACAAAGCGAATTTTCCTTCGCGAAGTTTCCCAACCCCAAGTTTTGCGTGAAGAATCCCAACAAGTCGTTGATGGATGGGGACAAGCGTTTCCTCAAGAAGATTGAAGTGGGTAAGGATGGCGGTCTCAAGGGCGCCGTCGTTGCCGTTGTCGATATCGAAGACAAAGCCTTCATCGATGCCTATGCCGGCACTGAAGTCGTGGCGGAGTTCTGCGAGTTCCTCCCGTTCACCGGTGTGGTGGTGAACAATAAGTCTTTCAAGGTTGAGAACCATGACGCCGATGCCGATGACCCAAAGTCGGTTGCAGGCGTGTTGCACAATCCGCATAGCTTTGTCGTGAAGGGTACGAGCTCGGCCACCGGATTCAACATTGCGTTGGCCAAAAAGGGCGACAAGCTCGATAAGCCAGTGGTGTTCCGCGGTGGTGCAGAGAAGGACGGTTACTATCGTTTACAGTGCGACCAGCATGAGTTCATGCAGGGCTTCTTCCTCCCGGTGTCGAACGCGCATTTTACCGTGGTGAAGGAAGACGGTTCATTCGAGCTGAAGGATGTGCCGGCCGGGAAGCACAAGATTGTCGCCTGGCATCCGTTTGCCGCCAAGGGCAAGAAGATTGAATTTGACGTGGACGTGACCGAGGGCGGAACTGCCACAGTCAAGGCTGAAATCAAGTAAGCCAGCGTTGTGTCTTCGCGGGGTCACCCGCAATCAAAGGGCAGCGGAGCAATCCGCTGCCCTTTGTGTTTGTGCAGCGTACTGCGTCCGGTCGGTAGTGGGTCAGTTTGAATGAGGTACTGGTAAAGTTTTTAGATGATGCGCGGGACGGAATTAGCCTGCGACAAGGGAAAGACAGAAGCTCTGGCAAACGTTATTCTACTACCACGTCTTTGAGCGCATGCTTGTTAACTATATACCTTGCCAGCCTGACCACTACAGGCAAGAGTATTACCAGGAAAGACAGAAGCGAGAAAATGAAGTAAACTCGTTCAGATAAAATTGCGGCCGGCAAATAGTCAGAAAATGAATTGAGGATCGAGATGCCGAGTAATGCAAAAATCCCGAAGCCTATACAGAAATAGGGAGACCACTGCAGCAACCACTTTAGAACCTTAATGCACAATGTGTAGAACCAAGAGCGAGCGGCTATCAATACGCAAATCCACCGCCCCATAGCTCTATCAAAACCCAATTTTGCCTTGGCGCGATCGTCATCTCTGGTGATGCGAAGGTTTTTTTCTGCAATAAGGAGTGCAGACTTAAGACTTGATCTGATTTTTACAAGATCAGTCAGCCAAAGCAGCCCGGTTGCAATGCCTAACTCACTAAATGTAGCAATTGCATGAGCGATGTGAGATTCGCTCATTGAGCTGCACTGGCCCAGAGATGCTCGAATCTGGAGCGTAGTTTTTGGACGGCTTCCGGTTCGTTGAAATTAGCCACTGCCTTGGCCTTTTCATGATCCATTTCAAGCCTGAAGGAATCTTTGGCAGTAAAGAAATGAGCGCCATCTGCAATATCCAAAATGCGAATTTTCATTCGACTTGAGAGATCTTCTGGCAGTTCTGCCCGTCCGCTCGCATCATCCAATATGACACGGATATTTTGACTCTTGCAGTTCCTTAATGCGTCGGCATAACAGAACATAGGAAGAGATTTGCTGTAAATGCTGACTTCGTCGGCCTCTTCGGCACGCCCAATCATCAAATCCGCAAGCAACTTTGCGTGCTCCGGAGAGTCATTCAAGAACCTCTCATTCCTGTGCTCGTCGGCCATCTTGATTACAGCTTCTCGATACTCAGGTGTCACCTTGGATTCAGGCGTGACCTTGGGTGGCGATTGAGTGGCTAGTTGGCTCATATGCATCTCCCGTTGCATTTATTTATAGAACGCAGAGTTACGACCACCTTGGGCCTTGGGGCGCACATTATAACTACCGATACTTTCCTATATCAATAGGGTCTAAGCCAATCCTATTCCTATGATTATATCTGTCAAGGAACACCGATAAATAGATAACACCCATTCGTGCAATACCAACCTGGGATGCCCCCTAGGGCAAGGTATCTTAGGTGAGGTGATTCCTAATCTATCAATCCCGCAATCTCCCCTAAGTCCCACACATGATCGGCCACTCCTGCCTCCATGGCTGGCGTCACCCGTAGCGACTGATGAATCCTGGCGAAGTTGTAGTGCATGAAGTGTAGGGCCACGGCATGGGCCTGATTCTCGATCTTCTTGCTGAACGCATTGGTTAGCCGCGTCATCCGACGCATGCTCATCCTCATCGTAAGGTTCTGCCGTTCCACGAAGCTCGTTGAGGCCTGCCTCAGATCTGGGTTGCCCGTTACCTTGATCTTCCGCGTTCCACAGCACTCAGCAGGGCTGTACCGTGTCGTTCCCTTGTTCGGTGGAGCATTGTAAATCTTATCGAGCATGGCGTAATCCACTTCCCCGCCAAAGGCCCGTTCTACGGCAGTCAGATAGGCCCTGTGACCATCAGTTGTAAGCTGCACTCGATTGGCGAGTCGGCTGGCGAGATCGTCAATGAACTTCCTGGCATATGCCGCGCTCCGATCTCCAACCAGGAACGACACTATGAGCTTGCTGTCTGCGTCGATAGCCGTCCAGGTCCAGACATCGCCAAATCCAAGTTTTCCCTTCATTTCTTCAGGAACGTTCTTCTCTTTCGCATAGCAGAAGCTCCAAATCTCATCGCATTGAATCTGCTTGCAGGGGAGATTCCGAAGTGTCCGATCCTGATAGGAAGCACAGGCCTTGCCGAGATCAGCCAATAGCTTCAGCACAGTGCCTTTCGCTGCGCCAGTCATGCGACACGTAGCGCGGATGCTGTTGCCCTCAACCAGTGCGGCGATGATCTGAACTCGTTTGGCCTGCGTCAGCTTGTTCATGGCTTCCTCCGTGGTGACAGAGGGATTATGCTTGAGCGGTCAAGATAAGTCAATATGCAAGGAGAAATAATAAATATGCTTGCATATCTATTACGGTTTGCGTATTCTAAATGCAAGCTGAAAATAAGGAGGTGCTTGCATGGAAAATGAGATGTCTAGCAGTAAGGCCAAGGGCGGGTTTGCGCGGGCAAATAAGCTTTCATCGGAAAGGCGCAAGGAAATAGCTACCAATGCGGCGTTTGCTCGATATAGCAAGCCTTTAATGAAAGCCACTCATACCGGCGCAATAAAAATATCTGGGATAGAAATCCCTTGTTATGTTCTTGAAGATGGGACGCGGGTTATATCCTATCGTGGGATGAACAAGGCATTTGGCATGACCGAGGGCGGCGCGCAGAAATTGCCACGATTTTTAAGCCACAAGGTCCTAGAGCCGTATATTTCCAAGGACTTAGCGGCGCGCATAACTGAGCCTATAAGGGTTAACCCGCCGCACGGAGGAAACCCCGCAAGCGGACTCCCGGCAACGGTATTGGCTGATGTCTGTGATGTCTGGTTGCGCGCTCGTGAATCTGGCGCACTCTCTTCTATGAAGCACATCCAAACAGCACAAATAGCAGAAATCCTAACCAGAGGATTTGCTCATATCGGTATTATCGCATTAGTTGACGAGGTTACTGGTTACCAGGGTGTGCGTCCAAAAGACGCTTTGCAAGAATATCTGCAACTTCTAATTCGGAAAGAATTAGCTGCTTGGGCAAAAAAATTCCCAGATGAGTTTTACGAGAATATTTACAAGCTAAAAGGGTGGATTTGGCCTGGGATGGGTAAAAACCGATTCAGCGTTGTTGCACACTATACGAATGATTTGGTTTACCGGAGAATTGGCCCAGGATTGCTTCAAGAGCTACAAGAAAAGAGTCCAAGGAACGCCAAGGGCCAAAGAACGAATAAGCTGCATCAATGGCTTACGGAGGATGTTGGAAATCCAATGCTTGCCCAGCACATTCACTCATTGATCATGTTTCAGCGCCTTGCAATATCCAACGGACATGGATGGAATAAATTTGTAAAAATGGTTGATAAGGTCTTGCCAAAAAAGGGTGATACCATGGAATTGCCACTTAATTATTCTAGCGATCCCACCGCGCCTTAGCAGCCTTCTGAGCGATTTGGGCTCGTCGCATGACGGACAGCTTGGCGGCCCTAGCCTTCCCACCCTTCAGCCCTCCTAGGCGGCCTAGAGCGACAGCAGCAGGGTTCTTCTCTGGCTGGATAGGCTTCTTCTTGGCGGGTTTCTCATTATGAGAAATATCGGCTGGCTGACCGGTTAACGCTTGCAGGATTTCAAAAGCATTGACGTTCACATCTTTGGGAGGCGTCTTCTTTTTCATGCCTCCATCATACATGACCGCTTAAGCACAGGCAAGATTAGGTTATTTCAAACTGACCCACTACCCGTCCGGTCAGCTGCCTTGCCTTTCAGTTTCCGATCTAGGTAAGATGCCGACTTTCAAGGAAATTTTCCTGATAGGAGTGGCGTGTCACGCGAACTCTCGCTCGCAGAAATTTTCCAGCTTGGGTACTACTGGGAGACGAAGATTTTATTGACGGCCATTAGGCTGGACGTGTTTTCCGCCTTGGATGGGACAAGGAAAACCCTTCATGCCGTGGCCGGTCGTCTTGACGCCCATGAGCCGACATTGGGACTCTTGCTGAATGCCCTTGTTGCGATGCGGCTGTTGGAAAAGGACGGGGATTCCTACGGAAATTCGACGGCTGCGGCCACGCATCTGGTCCGCAATTCTGCCCAATATATCGGGCACCTTCTCCTGCTTCACGATGCGGAATGGGACAACTGGGGCAAGCTGGAGCAGACGATTCGCACGGGACAGCGGTCTGTCGATCGGCACGTCTTTGAGACCGATCCTGAGTTAGGACTCAATGTGCTGGCGGTACTTCATCGGATCGGGCAGCAGAGCGGGCCTGATTTCGCCAAGCGGCTGCAATTGAACGGGCCGGTTCGGCTGCTGGATTTGGGAGGCGGAGCCGGGACGAATGCGATTGCCTTCTGCCAGGTCTATCCGGAGTTGACGGCGACGGTGTTCGATTTACCTGCGACGCTCCGGCTCACGGAGCGAACGGTGAAAGAGGCCGGCTTGGAATCGAGGATTTCGTTGCGTCCTGGCGATTTTAACAAGGATGGACTTGGCGGACCCTATGATGTCGCATTGATGTCCGATATCCTGCATTATCAGGATTTTTCGACGAACGCGTTATTGGTCAAGAGGGTCTGGACCCATATGGCGCCAGGCGGCCGTTTAATCATCAAGGATCGATTCCTCAATGAGGCAGGCACCGGTCCGGCCTGGACCACCGCCTTCGCGGTGCATATTCTGGTCAATACGCAGCGTGGCGGTTGTTATAAGACGGCAGATGCGATGCAGTGGATGAGCGAAGCCGGATTTTCAACCGTGACAGAGCTGGAACCGACAGCGGTTGTGCTGGGCACGAAGTCCAGTCAGGCCTGAGAGCCGAGCGTGCGACAAGGAACATTATGCTTGAATGGCTAAAACAGCCTGGTTTTTTTGGCACCCATGCCACGGTCGGGGCGGACATGAGCCAGCTCATGGCGACGTTCTTCACGGGGCTCTTCGTCATCGGCTGGATTCAGGCAAGGCGGCGGCGGGCCGATGCCCATCATTGGATGATGCTCGGCGGGATGATTGCCATGGTGGCATTTTTCATGAGCTACTATTTGTTCCGCCAATTAGGCGTGTTGGCCTTTGAAGGAAAAGAAGGCTTTGGCGGATCGCAAGCGCTCTACGATTATGTCTTCATCCCCGTTTTGACCGTGCATATCATTCTGGTCATTCTCGGATTGATTATGGCGATCTACATGATCGTGCTGGGTTTCCGCTCCCAGCAAGTGATTGACGGAGCCCGATCGCTTAAAGAGACGCTGCTCCTGACGACCTGGAGGAAGGTCGGGGTGATCTTTGGGAGCGTCACGGCCCTGGTGATGTTCTTGTTCTTCTCGCGCGTGGCCACCGCCGGGTTCTCCATGCGGAAATTCGAAGTCTATCTCAGTTTGCTGTTGCTGATCGCCATCGTATTTTCGGTGGAGATGACGATTCAGCGGATCTGGCCGAACGGCGCGCGGCGGCATCGGGCACTCGGGTTGTTTACGATGATCGTGTATTGCGTCCTCTTTGTGACCGGCACCACCACCTACACCATGCTCTATCTCTTGTATCCTGGGAAAATCGGATAAGTGGGATCTGTGATGCGTGATGAGTGCACCATATGGGGATCTCGAACGGATACTGGCTCCGATGCTCATCACCCATCACGCATCACTGATCACGAGGTTCCGCCATGCTAACTTGTGGCTGTGGTCGCTGGATGCATACCGAGGGAGTGGAAGAACGTTCCTACGATGATGGGACGCCCCAATGGTTCATTCGGTCGGAATGTCTCGGCTGTGGACTGAAGGTCGGAGTCGATGTTCCTGCCGGCCAACCGGGCGGGCTTGTCGACCGGACGATGTGGACAGACGATGCGCTCCACCGGCTGGATCGCATGCCGCCCTACCTTGCTCCGCTCGTGCGCGGTGAGGTGGAACAGGATGTGAGGGTCAGAGGAGAACGGGTCGTCACGTACGACACGTTGCTTCGACCCCGGACCGGCAAACGGATCGAGTGGGAGCCTGAGGCGGAACGTCGATTGGATAGAGTGCCGGCGCCGGTCCGCGCGATGGCCCGCATTGAATTGGAGCGGACCGTGGCCGACCGCGGCGAGACACGTATTACTGTCGCGTTGATGGAAGAAGTGAAGGCACGCTATTTTGGGATGGCTGCCCAGAAGAGTGAGGGGTGATCGGTGATGTGTGATAACCAAAGAGGGCTGCACATTCCTCGGTACTGTTCATGCGTCACCCATCACCTGTCACTGGAGCTGTAATGTTGCATCGAATGGCATTGCGAGTATTGCCAAGCCTCAGTTTAGCCGTCACGGAAGAGTCTGTGCGCAAGCAAAAGCGAATCGTCATGTTTGTGCCTGGTTTGGTGGCGTTTGTAGTCTATCGCTTGGCCAAGCTGTTGCTACCACTATCAGAGCCGATCATGTTGTTGATGGTCAGCGGTGTTATTGCGGTGGTGACGGCGTTGTCTGCCTATCGCGTCGGTCGGGCTACGGGATGGGCGAAGATTCTCCAAGAGGATGGGCGTCGCCTGTTGCTCTGGCTCGGCGGCTGGATCGGGTTTGTCTACGGAGTCCAGTTGTCCCTGTTGGTCTTGGCGCTATTGTGGCTGGTGGGATATGACTATCTCCAACATCCCGATGGGCCGGCCATGATGGCCATCATCATTTCCTGCACCGCCGTCGCGCGCGACGCGTTTGAGATTGGCCATGTACGGAAAGTCGCGCTCATGGGCCGTCCGTTCCCCACGTTTCCAGACGGAGCGGCCCTTCGCATGCTGGTGCAGAGTCATGCGATGGAACTGGCTCCCTGGGTCGCAGTTGGTCTCATCGTCGGTGCGGTAGGCGCGTCATTAGGACAGTTCGTCGAGGGAAGTCAGGGAGCGGCGTTGGTCCAGTTGTCTGCTGTGGCGGCGTTGGGAGGCGGCGTCGCGCTCTGTGCCTATTTCGGCGGGCTTCGTCCGGGCGCGTCATGGACTCAAGGATTGTTCCAGACGAAGGCCAGTGAATTGCTGAAGTACTGGTGGTGGCCTGGACTGGCCTTTGCCGCGACGTACTATCTCGTGGCGGCAGGATCGGTCATTTTTCTCTTGCGACAGCCTGGCATTCCCACTGCCTACGCCATGGTCGGTGGCGGATGTGTGACGGGCATGATGGCGTTGTATTGTTATTATCTTGGGTTTCGCCGGCAGGTCGAGGAACAACAGGGGCAGACGATATCGAGTGCCTTGCTCCGCTGCCCCTTTGTGATGGGAATTCTTGGCAAGTCAACCGGTGCAGGCGTCTCCATGACGGCTGGTTCAAAGGGTTAAGCCTATGGCCATGAAAAAAAGAACTCACGGGGCGGTCTGGTCTATTGCCCTGATCGCGATGGTGCTGGCTGTTTCCTGGATTGGCTGGGGCATTCAGAGCCCATCATTTGCCGAGGATGCGACCGATCTGTATTTCAAGACCCCTGGCGTTCCCCAGGGGCCGCAGGCCCCTTCTCCTCAAGAGACGGTCTATTCGCGTATTGGTTCGTTCGACAGCCGATTGCTTGTGTGGTTTGTCACGCAACAGCACACGTACTTCGGAGGGTTTGTCCTCGCATTGCCGATCTTTTGTGTCTTGCTGGAGTTCCTGGGGCTCAGCAGTAAAAAGCCTGCGCTGGCCCTTCGTTATGACGGCCTCGCGCGAGATTTGGCAAAAGTCTCTCTCCTGGCTCTGTCGGTGACGGCGGTGGTCGGGAGCCTCATGCTCGGGATGTTCATCTTCTTCTATCCCAGTTTCATGAAGTATATGGGTGGAACGTTCAAGGCCTTCATGCCGTACTATGCGATCGTGTTCGTCGGGGAATCGCTGCTGCTCATCCTCTACTACTACAGTTGGAGCCGGATGGCCGCGCCGGCGCTGAAGTGGGGGCATGCCTCGATTGGTGTCTTGACGAACCTGTTCGGTGCCGCGCTGCTGTTTTTGGCGAACTCCTGGTCGGCCTTTATGATGGCGCCGGCCGGCGTCGATGCCAAGGGGCGGTTTCTCGGCAACGGATGGCATTTGCTCCATTCGGCTCTGTGGAATCCATTAAACGTCCATCGTTTTCTGGCAGATATTATGTCCGGTGGTGCGGTGGTGTTGGCCTATGCCTGCTATCGCTTCTTTACCAGCAAGACCGACGAAGAGCGCGCCTATTTCGATTGGGTGGGCTACGTATTTCTGTTCGTCACGGTCTGTGCGTTGTTACCCATGCCCTTTGCCGGGTATTGGTTGATGAAATCGGTCTATGCGTTTAGTCAGAGCATGGGCGTCACGATGATGGGCGGCTTACTCACCTGGCTCTTCGTGGTGCAGGCACTCTTGATCGGCGCGCTGTTTCTTGGCGTGAATTATTACCTATGGCAGAGCATGGCGCGTCTTCGTGGCGGTGAACGGTATCAGCCGTACTATCAGTCGTTGCTCGGGGTCTTGATCTTGGCCCTGTTTATTTGGCTGACGCCGCATACCGTCATGATGTCGGGTAGTGAAGTGAAGGCGATGGGCGGTTCGTCGCATCCCGTGGTCGGCAACTATGGCGTGATGTCGGCGAAGAACGGCGCAGTCAATATCTTGATTCTCGTGACTACGCTGAGCTTCATCTACTATCGGCGCGCAAACCGAACGATGGTTGTCTCCTGGGTGAAAAAAGGAAACTTTCTGATCGGCGCGCTGTTTCTGGTGGGTGCGCTCAATATTATCTGTCTCTCGGTCTATGGCTTCTATCTGCCGGCGAAGCTTCGCGTCGGGTTGTCGTCGCCACAGGCGATGACGACGTTCACGGTTCTGGTGGGTGCGCTGGTGATCAATCGCATGATGCTCAAGGGGGCACTCGTTCAGGGGCCGGTCCAATGGGGGAAGATCTCAGTCAGAGGCATGGTGGGCCTATTCGGACTGGCGGCGGCCTTTTCATGGGTTATGGGTCTCATGGGTTATATTCGTTCGTCCGGGCGGTTGGCCTGGCATGTGAGTGAGGTGATGGCTGATGTTTCTCCCTGGGCCTTTACGCCGGATTTGGCGTTTGCGGCGAAGATGGTGACGCTCAACATGGTGGTATTCTGGGGGGCGGTGTTCGCGCTCTTCTGGATGTGTCAGCGTGATCAGTTGCCGGTGATGGGTGAAGACTTGGCCGAAGGAGATGCGACGGTTTTGGCGCAGTCGTCGTCGCAAGAGGCATGAACAGCGAAAGGGTTGAGCGTATGAAGCGAGCGGGACTTATCCGGAGGTATCTCGTCGTCGGGTTGGTAGTGTGTGGAAGCTTCGTGATGCAGGGTGCAGTCTCGGCCCAAAACCCATCTTTGGTTCTCGAAGATTTTCAGGCAAAAGACGCGGATGGGTTTCCCTTGAATTGGGATCATGAAAACCAACGAAGCCAGTCCAAGGGCCGGGATGCCTATAAAATTCAGACCGAGAACGGTGTGAGCTTTCTGGCGGCGAAGGATGCAGGACAGAGGATCAAGAAGAAGAAGATTGATTGGGACCCGAAGGCGTTTCCGGTCCTGACCTGGCGCTGGCGCCTGCACAAATCCGCGACAGCGGGAACTGAACCGATTGCGGCGATCTACGCCTCCCTGGATACGGATCTCCTATTCATTCCTGTGTTCACGAAGTATATCTGGAGTGCCTCGAAGCCTGAGGGGACGGTGACTGAAGGGGGCATGTTCAGTGGTTCGGAGATCGTGGTGCAAAGCGGCACCAAGGACGTCGGTCAGTGGTTTGAGGAGCGCGTGAACGTCTATGAAGACTTCAAGCGGATTCACCAGCATGAGCCGGCGGCGAAAGCCTGGGGTATTTCGATCATTGCCGGGCCTGGGGTGGAAATCGACTTTGGATCGATGGTTGCGAGCGCTGGCCGCTAAAGAAATGAGCTGTCATTAGCATGACCGAGTCTGGTCCGGAACAAGTCGCCCCCCGCGCGATGCTCGATATCCTGTTTGGCGTGGCCGTCATGGGAACAGTCGGAACGCTCATCGGGGTCATTATGGGCGGCAGTATATTGCCGCTTGCGAGTGGGGCGGGGCTGGTACTCGGCGGTGTCATTGGGTTTATGGGGGGGCGGCGCTTCCTGGTGAGTATCTTGGTGGGAACAGTACTGGGCGGGGCGTTGGCCTGGTTTATTGCCGGTCCTGAGAGAATATCGGTCGGTGCCGGGGCCGGTGCTGCGATGGGTGGATTTTTGGGTGTGCAGATCTCGATGCTCTTAGATATGTACGCGGCCAGGAAGGCCGCATCTGAGCCGGCTGATTCCTCCGTGTCACGCACAATTGAAGGAGCCTGAGCCGTCATGGAAGATAGGAAAGTGCTGATCGGCTCGATCGTGTTTGTCTTTGGATCGTTTATCCTGATGGTTGGCCTGTTGGTCTACGAGTCTTACAAGGCGAAGCAGATGAAAGCGCTGGCCTTGTCGATCACGGCGGAGACTCGTCTTGTGCCGAGCAATGTCGCCTCGCTGGATTACTCGATGTATAAAACAAAGATGGGCGATGAGGGCCGCGAGATGGTGCAGGTCCCCGAAGGTCCGTTCATCATGGGCAGTAAAGATGGCGATCCCGACGAAGTGCCGGAGCGGCAAGTGTTTCTCAAGGCGTTTTTTCTGGATAAGAGAGAAGTGTCGCAAGAGGAATATGCCCGATTCGCCAAAATGACGAAGCGACCGTTACCGAAAATCGAAGTGTTTGAAGACGATCAATCCAAGCTGCTGAAGCCGGAGTTTGCCGCGATGAGTATGTCGTGGGACGAGGCGGGGGCCTATTGTAAATGGGCAGGGAAGCGCCTGCCTACGGAAGCGGAATGGGAAAAGGCCGGTCGTGGCGAGGGAAAACGGAAGTACGCGTGGGGCGATATCTTCGTCACGGGGCATGCGAATGCCAATGTGGATGGGAGTGAAGATGGTTATCGGTATCTCGCACCTCCCGGGTCGTTCGAATCGGGGAGAAGCCCCTATGGAATCTATGACATGACGGGGAACGTCGCGGAGTGGGTTGCAGATTCGTACGATGAGCATTACTACCAGAAAGCGCCCTACCGTGATCCGAAGGGGCCGGACGATGTCGATTTGAAGGTGGTGCGTGGAGGGTCGTGGCGAGAGACTGAGCATAACGCCCGGCTCTCCAAGCGATTTGCGGCGAAGCATTGGCGGACGGATATTACGATCGGGTTTCGCTGTGCCAGCGATATGGAGGTTGGCGATAGCCCTGCGGCGTCATAACAGACATGCTCGAAACCAAATTTAAGATTGTGTTCTTGCTTGCCGTTCTCGCGTTTGCGGCACTTCCCATTATGGGAATTATTCGTGGCACGACGCTCACCCCGTTCGAATCAGCTTCCCCTGATTCCACCGATTCGTCCTCACCGGAGCCACTGGATCCCTCCCAGGTTTCTCGTGAAGAGCCGATTCGAGAAGAGATGGTCTTGATTCCGGCAGGGCCCTTCATTCGGGGGACCGATCACGGCGGCTTCGATGAACGGCCGCAGCGTACGTTGGTGCTCGATGCGTTTTCGATCGATCGATACGAAGTCACGAACTTTCAATACCAGCAATTCGTCGATGCCACCGGCCACCGTAAGTCTGGTCCTCCTTCCCGCTACGCCAAGAACATGAGCCGGATGCGCGGTATTAATCAGCCCGTGGTGTACGTGTCATGGGACGATGCGGAGACATTTTGCCATTGGAAGGGAAAGCGACTTCCCACTGAGGCGGAGTGGGAGAAGGCGATGAGAGGAACGGATGGCCGTCTCTGGCCCTGGGGCGATGTGGAGCAGCCCAATGGAGCGAATTGGGCCAGGGTGCAGGATGGTTACGATGTCGCCGCGCCGGTCGGTGCTGTCCTGACCGACAAGAGTCCGTATGGCGTCATGGATGGGGCGGGAAACGTTATGGAGTGGGTGGGCGACTGGTATGCGGAGGCCTACTTCAGGGAAGCGCCTGAACAAAACCCTCAGAGCCCTGAATATGGCACCTTTCGGGCGCTCCGAGGGGGAGGATACGCGACTACAGGGGGTGATATTCGTATCACCAGCCGGAGCAAAATGGTTCAGGACTTTCGGGATGAAACTATTGGATTTCGCTGTGCGGTTTCAGGTGCGAAATGAGAGTGGAACCGGAGCCTGAAACCAAGAGAAATCTACAACAAATCAAAGTGGTAGAGAATGAGGAACACGGCCAAAATTATATTGACAACCATGCCGGCCAAAACTATAATGTCGAACACTTTTGAGTTTGCAATCATCGATTTTCCCCTGATATTTCGTGTGCGGCAAAGAATTTTGAATAACATATGAATATCTGTGTGTCAAGAAATTCGCTGAACTGATCTAGGCGCGTATTATTTCCATCAGGAGAAGGAGACACGATGGCAACAGTAGTAGCAGATAGCGAGTTTAAGGTTAAGGTCGGTCGGATGATTTTCTACATTACCTGCGCGGCAGGTTTGTGGTTTTTTTATTGGTTCGCAGGAATTCAGTGCCCCTGCTAAGAAAAGGGCCGCTGTATTTCTGGGATTTTTTCAATGGCTGCAAGTTGTGAGGGAGGGAGTTTTATGGGTCAGACAATCGTTTATACGGTGGTGTCACTCGTTATTTGTGTTGCCTTCTTCACGGCAGTGGATCATTTTTTGATGGATTCGCAAGGGCTGGATTTCTGGTATTTGTTCCGGAACTAGGTCCTGGTCTATTCAGTGATGAGTTGAGTTTGTAGGGAATTGTGATGAGTCTTTTCCGGAATGCATTAAGGAGGTATCCCATGGGTTTAGTGGCTGGGAAGAAGCTGTTCTCAATCATGGCGCTTTGCGCGATGATTGGCCTTCTCCTGCTCCCCATCGCCGTATCGCTTCCAACACTGGCTATGGGCGCTGATGCGCCTGAAGAAGTGAAGAAGGATGGTGAGGCGAAGGTTGAGAAGGGGAGAGACGTCTATTATAAGACCGAGGGTATCGTTGTCGGCGCTCCTGCTCCGAAGACGGTCGATGGTCCTCGGGATTATCCGCGATACAACTTCGAGAGTCGGGTGTTGCTCTGGTTCGCAAATCAGCAGCACCTCTATTACGGAAGTTTTGTGCTCGCGGTTCCGATTTTCTGCATGGTCATCGAGTTCATGGGAGTGGTGACGAAGGATAAGGCGATGGCCAAGCGGTATGACCAGCTCGCCTATGACTTCATTAAGATCAGCCTGACGGCCTATTCGCTGACCGCCATTCTCGGCGGTATCCTGATCTTCACCTTCCTGACTCTCTATCCAGCATTCTTCGGTTACTTATCCAGTATCTTCCGTCCGGTCATGCATATTTATGCATTGATGTTCGTGGCGGAGAGCGGAACCCTCTACATCTATTATTACGGTTGGGACAAGATGCGGGAAGGGTTCCTTAAGTGGATTCACTTGAGCATGTCCGTCATTTTGAACGTGATCGGAACGTTGCTCATGTTCCTGGCGAATTCATGGATTGCGTTCATGATGTCGCCTGCCGGTGTCGATGAGCAGGGGCGCTACCTGGGGAACATCTGGCACGTCATTCATACCGCGCTCTGGAATCCGCTCAATGTGCATCGTATTTTGGGTAACATGGCGTTCGGTGGCGGTGTCGTAGCGGCTTACGCCGCGTACAAGTTCTTGGCCTCCAAGACCGATGAAGATCGTGCGCATTATGATTGGATGGGTTATATCGCCATGGCGCTCGGCGTGGCGTTCTTGATCCCCTTGCCGTTTGCCGGGTATTGGCTGATGCGCGAAGTGTATGCCTATCGCCAGCAGATGGGCATTACCCTCATGGGCGGGCTTCTGGCTTGGCTCTTCATCATTCAGGCTACGATGATCGGTATTCTCTTCCTCAGCACCAACTACTATCTCTGGCAGGCTCTCGGTCGGATGCGTGGTGCTGAGAAGTATCAACGTTACATCAAGTATCTCGTGTTCGTTCTTTGTTGCGGCTACCTGGTGTTCATTACTCCTCATACGATTGTCATGACTCCCGCCGAGCTCAAGGCGATGGGTGGTCAGCAGCACCCGGTGTTGGGAAACTATGGCGTCATGTCGGCTAAGAACGGTGGAATCAATGTCATTATCACGACCACCATTCTGAGCTTCGTGTGGTACATGCGAGGCAACAAGGTCTCGACGGTATCCTGGTCGAAGTTTGGCAATATCTTCATGGGCTGCTTTTTCGGTTGCGCCTACGTGAATATCATCGGACTCGCGGTCCTGGGATATTATATTCCGGCGAACGTGCGCGTCGGTCTGTCGGTTCCTCAGGTGGCGACGACCCTATCCTGCCTCTTCTTCATGTTTGCGCTCAATAGCTTCATGATGAAGGGTGCGAAGCAGATGGGGCCCATCGAGTGGGGGAAGATCTCGGCTCGTTCGCAATATGCGTTGATCATGCTCGCGACGGCCTTTACCTGGATGATGGGGTTGATGGGGTATATTCGCTCATCAGTCCGATTGTTCTGGCACGTGAATGAAATCATGCGAGATAACTCACCCTGGGCCTATACCCATACGGTGGGGTTCGCCGCAAACATGATTTCATTCAATGTGTTGTTCTTCTGGATCAGCATTCTCTTTGTCTTCTGGCTTGGTAGCCTGGGGGTGAAGAAGGCGCCAGTTGAAGCAAAGGCAGGGGTTCCTGGTGGCGCCGCACAGCCAGCTGGGAGTCACTGATCATCTTTAGGATCTTGCTTGGGGGAGTGGAGGCACGTGGTACGTGCCTCCACTCTTACCAAAACCTCAGGAGGTTACAATCGTGGGCGATCTGATAAACGAAGCAATTTCAATAGGGTGGCCGCTGCTCGCGCTTCTCGCGGGGCTTCTCGTGTATTCCCTGGTATCGATTAGCGATCCAGTGGCAAAGAAACGCGCAATATTCAAGCTCTTTATTGGCATCATCGCAGCGTTCATGCTGTTGGTCGCAATTGCGCATTACAAGACCAGCTTCTATGAAGCGAATCGGATGCTGCCGGTCTCTTTAGTGCTTATCACCGCGATGTGCTTCATGATGGGAATCTACTTCCCCAATCAAGCCGCATTACTGAAGATCGGCGGCTTTATGTTTTTTGTCGCGGCCGGTCTCTCCGGATATGGGAATTGGCTGCCGCAGGTTGAAGGAGGATTCCCACCAAAAGAAGAGAAGATCCAGTTTGAGTCGATGACTGCACAGCAATTGGCCGATGAAGGCGAAAAGATCATTTTCGGTGGTATCGGGCAAAATAAGGTTCAGGGCGCGATTGGAAAAGGGCAATGTCCTCTTTGTCACGCATTCCACAAAGGAATGTTGGGAGAGCGTGCGCCAAACCTTGATGGTATTCCTGAGCGCGCAGGCAAAGAGCGGCTGGAAGATCCTAAGTATAGCAAGGGAAAGCCTGCGGGTAGAGACTATGCTCAGAAGGAAGCTTTTCCTGGAGCGGGTACCGCAGAGAATGGCCAGGAGTATATCGCTGAATCCCACGCCTGCCCGAGCTGTTATGTTGTTGCCGGCTTTGGCGTGAAGGGTACGAACGATAAAGAAAGCCCAATGCCTGCCATCCACAAGCCACCGATCTCGCTGAGTCTCCCAGAGTTGGCGGCTGTGGATACGTGGCTTTATATCCGCGAAGGGCGCGATGCTCCGACATACGAGGAAATCATCAAGTCGTATGAAAAGTTTGTTCCTGAGGCGGATAGGCCGAAACAGCAAGACGATAAGGCCGCCGGTCCACCCAGCGCCTTGATGGCGGATGGAACTGAGCCGGTCGATCAGATTTTTGCAAAGGCTCAGTGCGTGGCTTGCCATACGATCCCTGGCATTCCTGGGGCGGTCGGCACGATCGGTCCTAAACTGGAAGAGGGGACAAATGCCCCGCTTCGCATAAAGAGTGCGGATTATAAAGGTACAGCAAAGACCACTCCTGATTATATCATGGAGTCGATCATTTCACCGAGCGCCTATGTCGTGAAGCCATTTCCAGACAATACGATGCCCAAGGTGTTCGGGCAGAAGCTCAGTGCCGGGGCTCTGAAGAAGATCGTCGATTATTTGTCACAGGTAAAGGCGGGATCGCCGCCGCCGAAGATTTCATAATCGTGCCTGTCTACCTCTTTTGTTCAGCAAAGGGAGTTTGCCGATGAAAGCATTAATGTCAGTCGCGGCACTCATAGGAGCAGTTGGGATACTCCTGCTTGCCGGAATGATTGTCGATATCATTCCGTCAAATACAGTGCGCCTGGTCGAAGGTTACATGCCCATGCAAGTGCTTTTTGAGCTCACGCTATTTGTTGCGGGCTTTACAGGGTTGAGCTACATGTTGAGTTCCATGGGAATGGCGGTCCCTCGCTTTTGGCAGGGGATTTCGTTTTGGGCGTTCATTCTCCTGTACTTGAAGTATCGCGTGTATCCGCCAATCCCGTTCAGTGTTCGTGCGATGTACGGGACTGTCTCGCTCGTATCCGTCTTCATGTGGGTCTCTGCGAGTGAAGAAGATTGGAAGAAGTTCAAGCAGCCGATCATGAATATCCTGGATGCTCAATCCGGGGTGAACAAGCTGTTGCGGTACGCCTACTTGGTGGTGTTGCCCATTCTGATCGGTGGATTTTCCTATAACGCGATGGTGCCGAAGTCGGAGGAGCCCATCGAGTTGCGCACGGTGCATCCGGCGCCACCCGCCAGCACCAAGGTGCATGGCAAGACGTACACGCTCCAAACGTCGCAGAATCCCTATCGTGTCAACCTCGAAGGGAAGTTCGATCAGGAATATAGCAACGCGAATATTGTGGAACAGGGCATGGGTCGGTTGATGAAGCCGAACGCCAATCCCTGGGATAAAGATGCTCAGGGCTATCTGAAGTATGTGCGTGAGGGAGGAGAGATCTTCTTCCAAAACTGCCACTTCTGCCACGGCGATAACCTGAACGGTCGCGGCCTCCATGCTTTCGCGTTCAATCCAATTCCTGCGAACTTTACTGATCCGGGAACGATTGCACAATTACAGGAAACGTTTATTTTCTGGCGCGTCTCCAAGGGTGGAATCGGGTTGCCGAACGAAGGCTTCCCCTGGGCCTCAGTGATGCCACCGTGGGAGCAGCATCTGACTGTAGACGAAATCTGGAAAGTGATCTTGTTCGAGTATTGGCATACGGGGTATTACCCCCGAACCTGGGACTAATCGTTCACGGGAATTTCTAGCCAACCTGGATTTACGACATGAGGGAAACCATGAAGAATTCGTTTAGTCTGAAGGCGGGGGCGCTCCTCGCGACTGCCTTTGGAATTATCCTGGTCTCCGGGAGCACCGGGGGCGTAGCGTTTGCCGTAGAAGCCCTTCCTGAGGGTTTCAAGAAGGCTGAATTGTCGCCTGAACCTGCTGCCGACATGATTGAGGCAGGCAAGCGTGTGTACTTTACCAAGTGTGTTTGGTGTCACGGCGTCGATGGTGCGGGCGATGGGCCTGGCGCAGACCGTCTCTGGCCTCGTCCCCGTAACTTCAACCAGGGGACGTTCAAGATTCGGCGCACGGCGAGCGGTGAGTTGCCGTTGTTCGATGCCAAGAAACCTATTCCTGGTCAGAACGATCTGTTTGAGACCGTCACGCATGGTCTGCCAGGTTCAGCCATGCCATCCTGGGAAGGCATTCTGACGGAGGAGCAACGACTCCAAGTGTTGTCTTTCGTGACCACCCAGCTGGTGAAGGACCGGAAGTTTACGGATAAGCAGTCCGAGAGCCAGACCGTGTTGCAGTTGGACGAACTGAAGCCGATTCCCGTCTCAGAGGAGAGTTTAAAGAAGGGCGCAGAGCTTATCGTCGAAAAGAAGTGCGTGGAATGTCACGGCGCTGAAGGCCGTGGCGACGGCAATGCGTTCAATCTGAAGGACGATTGGGGCTTTTCGATTCAGCCGGCCGACTGGCACAAGTGCTGGAACTTCAGGGGCAGCCGCCAAGATCCCTATAACGTCAAAAACATTTTCCGGACATTCTCAACTGGAGTCAACGGTACTCCGATGCCTTCGTTTGCTGACAACAGCACGGTCGAAGAACGGTGGCACATTGCTAACTTTGTGAACTCGCTGTGTGAGCGGGAAGCCGACGGGAAACCCCTTTCAATCGATCCATTGGCAGACAAGCCGAAGATCAACTTCGTGGTCTCGTCAGGTGTGGTTGAAGGAGAGATTCCTGCAGATCCAGAGCATGAATTGTGGAAGAATCGGGCCAGGCGGTATGTGGCAATGGGTGGTCAGATCACTCACAAGCCAAGAAACTTCGTGAATCGGATCGACGATATTTGGGTGAAGTCCCTCTACAACGACAAACATGTCGTATTCATGTTCCAGTGGGACGACCGGACGAAGAGCGTAGCCGAAGGGAAGTTGCCTTGGGCGCCAACGTCCGTGAATGTCGATGTCAAAGAACAAGATCCGAAGACCGGCGAAGAGGGTTCGATTGCCGCGCATCAGAATAACTACACGGTGTATAACGATGCGATCGCGATGCAAACGGCCGTGAAGTGGAAGGAGCTTCCGGCGCCGATTAAACCACGGTATCTGTTCGGCAGCAACGAGCAGTTCCCTGTTGATATTGTGAAGTGGGAAGCTGATGGCTCACTCCGTGCCTTTGAAGGTACCGGTTGGGACAAGGACTTCACCCAACGCGATACCTACGAAGAGAACATCAAGATTCTTCACTCAGAGTGGAAGAATGGACGGTGGACGGTCATCATTCAACGTCCTTTGGGAAACAAGAAGGATCAGGATTACGACGAAGATACGTTCTTCGAAATGGGACAGTATATTCCCACGGTATTCTTTGCTTGGGACGGCCACAATGGCGACGCAGGGCGGAAGATGGCCGTGTCGGCCTTCTACTACACCTTCCTGGAGCCACCAACGCCTCGCGAAGCCTACATCTATCCGGTTGTGATTGCCTTTGGTGTGGTCCTCCTGGAAGGGTGGGTTCTCACGAGACGATCCAACAAGCGGAAGGGAAAGACGCTCTAACGTTCATCTGAGCGAGAGAGTCTGGAGAAGCATGAGGGGGTGGGGTAACCCACCCCCTCTTTCTTTTGGGCCGTCGGCTATGAGGGCATGATGGAGCGTGACATAACCGGCGTCCTGCTTGCCGGAGGGAAAAGCCGGAGAATGGGCGAAGATAAACGGCATCTCGTTGTGGGGGAGCAAACACTCCTTGAGCGAGGACTCGCCGTGCTTCGCTCAATCTTTCAAGAGGTGTTGGTCGTCATTGCGCAGGACAGTCCTGTACTCGATGTCGATGCGAGAGTTGTTCGAGACCTGGTACCGGATTGCGGTAGTCTTGGAGGGTTGTATACGGGGCTTACAGAGGCCACGGCACCCTATATATTCGTGGTCGCCTGCGATATGCCGTTTCTGGATCAGGCGGTCATTTCCCAGTTCACTAGTCGAAGAACGTCTACAGATATTGTCATGGCGAAACTTGCGGGCCGGTTACATCCAATGCATGCCTTGTATAGCAAACGGTGCCTGCCCGTCATTGAGCAGATGGTGTTGGCGCGACAGCTCAAGATCCAAGAGATCATGTCGTGCGAGTTCCTCCGGGCCCAATATGTAACTGAGGCGGATCTGCTTGGTATCGATCCCTCCGGACGTTCTTTTCAAAATGTGAATACACCTGCAGATCTTGAAGTCGCGCGATCCCTGCTGGCACAGTCACCTCCATCTGGACAGTAAGGTACAGCGTGGCAAGAACGATCGTCATGATCCACCCAGGCGGCCTTGGCGATGTGTGCTTGGCTGTGCCTGCCATGATTCGATTGCGCAACCGTTTCCCCAGCCATCGGCTCCTGCTCTGTGCAGGAAGCCAAGTCTCAACGCTGCTGCTTGCATGCAGGATTATTGATGACTGGACCTCTGTGCAGAGACGTGCTTGTGCGGACCTGTTCGCCGGTTCGGTTACGGATCAGCTACAGACATGGTTGGAGGATTGCGATCTTGCCATTGGCTGGATGGAGGATGTCGATGGCAGGCTGAGTGGGGTACTCAAGGCAGCTGGCATCCGCGAGGTGATCATGAGGTCTCCCTTCTCACTCATGATCTATGCGACACATCAACGCGATCGGTTTCTTGAGGCGATCAATGAGGCGCCGTATGACGGCGAGGGGCACGCAGGGCTGATGGTATCGGAACCGCTCCTTTCTCTCGGACAGGCCTGTCTTGAAACGGCGGGTCTTTTGAGCGGCCAACCTTTTGTTATCATTCATCCGGGGAGTGGGAGCGTCCATAAGTGTGTGGCCCCAGAGATACTCGCGTCCGTCGTTTCCGCGCTTCAGCATTCTGGAATGATTCCAGTGATTCTCGAGGGGCCGGCAGACCGGGAGCCAGTCGAGCGGCTTTTTCAGGCATGTAGACAACCGCCGGTTGTCTTGAAGGGCCTGGATATTCGCACCGTTGCCGGGGTGCTGGCTCACGCTCGGTTCTTTCTTGGGCAAGATTCTGGCGTGACACATATGGCGGGGTTGCTAGGGGTGCGTACGGTGGCTCTCTTTGGTCCAACTGATCCTAATCGTTGGGCTCCCAGCGGCACACATGTCACTATCGTGCAGGGGCTTCCTTGTCTCTGTCGTTCTTGGGGCGACGTTCGTCGCTGCGAGGATCAGCCCTGTCTCAAGATATCGCAGCAGGATCTTGTGTCACTCTGTCTGGCACAGCTCAGAGAGGCTGTGGTTTGACAGAGAATCCCCTTCGTCTGCCTTGTCACTAACTATCCCGTATGCTACAGTGGCCAGTTCGTTTTTCCTTTCATTGCTAATGACTTAGGAGTTTTTATCTTGTCCAGCGGGGTCGTTCAGGAAAAGGTCACCAGTGCACTTCTCGTAGCGCTGAATGGAGCTAAACAGAAGGGCCAGCTGAAGACGGAAGCCTGGCCTGAACTGAGTCTGGATGCTCCCAAACGGCCAGAGTGGGGAGATTTAGCTTCAACGGTTGCGATGTCGCTCGCGGCCTCCGAGCAACGAGCCCCCCACGACATCGCTCAGATCATCATCGACAACCTCGCTCAGCGCGAACAACTCTTCGACCGGGTCGAAATTGCCAGACCCGGGTTCCTGAATCTCACGCTCAAGCCTTCCATCTGGCAGGAAGTGCTCAGAGAAATCGAGACGAAAGGATCAACTTACGGGCGAGCTGAATTGGGTGAGAGTCGGCGCGTCTTGGTGGAATATGTGAGTGCTAATCCAACTGGCCCGTTGCATGTGGGCCATGGGCGTGGCGCGGCAGTCGGGCAGGCGGTTGCGAATATGCTCAAGGCGGTCGGGTATGACGTCGTGAGTGAGTACTACATTAACGACGCCGGCCGGCAGATGAAATTGCTGGGAGCCTCCGTCTACGCCAGGTACGAAGCATTATCGAACCGTCCCGTTGAGTTTCCGGCAGAAGGATATCACGGGGCCTACATTACCGCTGTGGCCGAGCATGTGAAGCAACAGCTCGCGTCTGAGCTGACCGGACGTACGGCTGCAGAGGTGGAGGAGCGCTGTCGTACGTTTGCCTATCAGGAGTTGCTGGGGCTGATTCGCGAGGATCTGAAGTATTTCGGGATTGAGTTCGAGTCCTGGTTCAGCGAGGCCTCCCTGGTAGATTCTGGTGCGGTGCAGCGGGTGCTGGATGAATTGAAAGCGCAGCAGTTCCTCTTCGAAGAGGAAGGGGCCTGGTGGTTTCGATCCTCCGCATTCGGTGATGAGAAAGACCGTGTTGTCCGGAAGCAGGACGGCGAGTACACCTACCTGGCGTCCGATATCGCCTACCATCAGGATAAGTTGCGGCGCGGATACGATCTCTTAATCGACGTCTGGGGTGCGGATCACCATGGCTACATTCCCCGCATGCAAGCGGTCGTGCAGGCCTATGGGCATCCAAAAGATCGTCTTCAGGTCGTGCTGGTTCAGATGGTGAATCTGTTGCGTGGCGGGAAAAAAGTGGAGATGTCGAAGCGGGCCGGCGAGTTCATTACGATGCGGGAGGTCATCGATGAAGTCGGGGCCGACGCGGCCAAGTTCTTTTTTTTGATGCGCGATTCCAATTCACACCTCGACTTCGATTTGGAGTTGGCGAAGCAACGGTCATCCGATAATCCCGTCTATTATGTGCAGTATGCCCATGCCAGGATCTCCAGCCTCTGGCGCGTCGCGGCTGCGCGAGGCATCGCCTGTCCTCTGCCGAGCGAGACGGATCTATCGGTATTGACGGATCCGGATGAATTGGGGTTGATTCGCAAGCTCTCGGCGTATCCGTCAGTCCTCCAGGGCAGTGCCCTGGCCTATGAGCCTCACCGGATGACCTATTATCTTCAGCAGCTAGCCGGGTTGCTCCATACGTTTTACAACAAGCACCGGATTCTGCCTCCCGCTGCGGATCGAGATCTTCTGGCGGTGACGCCGGAGGGATTGGCTCCTGTCGAGGGTGTGCCGAAAGAAGTGCTGGTCCCTGAGCGGACTGCGGCGAGATTGGCGCTGATGCGTGGCATCCAGCAAGTCTTGAAGAATGGGCTCGGCGTACTCGGGGTTTCCGCACCGGATCAGATGTAGCGTGCAAAAGGGACTATGAATTTTTCAGTGCTGCAGGAAGATCGTGCGACGAGTGCGCGGTTGGGGAGACTCAGTACTGCGCATGGTGCGATCGATACGCCGGCTTTTATGCCGGTTGGCACGTTGGGGCCGGTGAAAGGGATCGACCCCGCCGATCTCGAGCAACTCGGCTTTGGTCTGATGCTGAATAACGCCTACCACCTCTATCTGCGGCCTGGGCATAAGGTCGTGGCGGAGATGGGTGGATTACATCGTTTTACCGGATGGCCCGGATCGATCTTGACGGATAGCGGTGGATTCCAGATTTTCAGTCTAGCTAAATTGTGCAAGGTCACGGACGAAGGTGTGAGTTTTCAGTCGCATCTCGATGGGTCCACGCATTTCATTACACCCGAAACGGCCATTGAGATCGAGGAAGCGCTGGGGGCCGATATCATGATGGCGTTCGACCATTGCGTGGCCTTGCCGGCTGAAAAAGAGGTGGTGCGGGATGCGGTGCGACGGACCACCCTCTGGGCGAAACGCTGTCAGGACAGCCGGCGTCGCACGGATCAAGCCCTCTTCGGCATTGTACAAGGCGGTTTGGATGCAGAGCTCCGCGTGACTTCCGCACGCGACCTCGTCGGGCTTGGGTTCGAGGGGTATGCGGTCGGGGGGCTTTCGGTGGGAGAATCGAAAGCCGAGATGCATGCCATGTTGGATGTGACGGTGCCGGAGCTGCCGGTTGCAAAGCCGCGGTATTTGATGGGTGTCGGCATGCCGGAGGACTTGATCGAGGGTGTCGCTCGAGGGATCGATCTCTTCGATTGTGTCGTGCCGTCGCGCCATGGGCGGACCGGCTCGCTGTTTACCAGTTTTGGGCGAGTGGTGATCAAACAAGCGCGGTATATCCGTGATGAACAGCCGATCGATCCGGCTTGTGGCTGTCCGGTCTGCGCCCGCTATTCCCGGGCCTATCTGCATCACCTCTTCCAGGTGAAAGAAATGTTGTCGTCGAGACTGAATACGATCCACAATCTCTGGTATTTTGCCGATTTGATGGGCCAGATACGGTCAGCGATCGCACAGGGGATGTTGCAGTCGTTCCGGGACGAGTTTTACCGGTCCCGGGCGGCATCGGACGTTTCCGCGGTCGACGTGGCTGAGGCTGATATTCACCGGCATGCCAGGTTGGACTAACCCTGTCGAGGAGGACTCTGTTCGCATGGTAATGCAATCGGTCGCATGGGCTCAAGGCATCGGTGGTGGAGGGGCGAGTTCGAGTTCCGGGACGCTCTTGTCTCTCATTCCGTTCGCGCTGATCTTCGTGATTTTTTACTTTCTGCTCATTTTGCCGCAGCAAAAACGCGCGAAACAGCAGAAGGCATTGCTGGAGGCTCTGAAGAAGGGCGACAAGGTGATCACGGGGTCTGGCATCTGGGGGACCGTGACGAATCTCGGGAAAGAGACGGTGACGCTGCAGATCGCCGATAGTGCCAAGATCCGGATACAACGGGAGCACATCGCTCGATTGCGCGCCGACGATGAAGACAAGGATAAGGACTCGTAGACCGCAAGCGACAAAGGGGTTACAGATCATATGAAAAAAGTGAGTGGGCGGTTAACATTGCTGGCGTTGGTGGTCGTCGTATCGGTGATCTTTTTCATCCCGTCCTATCAGCCGTTCTATCAGGCCCTGCCTGGCTGGCTGAAGAATGTGATGCCGAACAAAGGGATTACCCTGGGGCTGGATCTTCAAGGCGGGATTCATCTCGTCATGGAAGTGGATGAAGATCGCGCGGTCGAAATCGCCGTCGATCGATCGGTCGTGTCGCTACAAGACATGTTGGTCGATAAGAAAATTCCCGTCGAGTCGGTGGCCAGGACGGGACCGACTCAGGTTACGATCCAATTCCAAAATGCCGAACTCAAGGCGCAGATTCAGAAGATGCTCGATGAATATCCGACGTTTACCGAGACGGAGTCTGCGGGGTCGGCGAATAAACTGGTGTGGGAGTTGCGTGACATAGAGGTCAAGCGGATCAAGGATTCTACAATCAACCAGGCGCTGGAAACGATCCGGAACCGTATCGACCAGTTCGGGGTGGCTGAACCGATGGTGCAGCGGCAGGGGCTGAAGCAAATCGTCGTGCAGTTGCCCGGCGTGAAAGAGCCCAAGCGCGCCAAGGATTTGATCAAAGAGACAGCCTTGCTCGAGTTTAAAATGCTCGATGAGGACAATCAGCTGAAGCTCGATCTGCCGGCCCGTATTCCAAAAGAAAAAGAGGCGGATGTTCTCAGGGAGGCCGAAGCGAAGTTGCCTGTCGGTGATCAGATTCTTTTCGAACGGGCGGTCGACAAAGACACCGGCCGCGAATACCGGATTCCCTATCTCGTGAAAAAGCGGGTCATGTTGACCGGCGATGTGTTGAGCGATGCGCGGGTGTCGATCGGTCAATTCAACGATCCCTACGTCTCGATCAGCTTTGACGCCAAGGGCGGTCGGGAGTTCGAGCGGATCACGGGCGACAACGTCAAGAAGCGCATGGCCGTGGTGCTCGACAACACGATCTACTCGGCTCCGGTGATTCAGGAGCGTATTACCGGGGGGCGCGCGCAAATTACCGGGACGTTCTCGATGCAAGAGGCGAGCGACCTGGCCATTGTTCTCCGGGCCGGCGCCCTGCCGGCCCCGCTCAAGATCATTCAAGATCTCACCGTCGGACCGTCGCTTGGGAAGGACTCGATCGACAAAGGCATACAGGCCACGTTGTTTGCCGGTGCCCTGGTGGTCCTGTTCATGATGGTCTATTACCGGACGTCCGGGGTGATTGCGGACTTTGCACTGGCGCTGAATTTACTCTGTCTCATGGGGGCCCTGTCTGCGCTGAACGCCACCTTGACCCTGCCGGGAATTGCCGGAATTGTGCTCACGATCGGGATGGGCGTCGATTCGAACGTCCTGATTTTCGAGCGTATTCGCGAAGAGCTGCGACTCGGGAAGGCGGTCAGGCTTGCGGTGGATGGTGGATACGATAAGGCGATGTTGACGATTGTCGACTCCCACGTGACCACGCTGATCACAGGAGTCGCGCTGTTTCTCTTCGGCACGGGGCCGATCAAAGGATTCGCCGTGACCTTGTGTCTCGGCATCGGGATCAATCTGTTTACCGCCCTGGTGGGCACGAAGGTCATTTTCGACCTTATGAATCAACGACACAAAGTCGAACAGTTAAGCATTTAGTTCGAAGGAGCCGGCATGTTAGAGATTCTTGGAGAAACCAATTCCGATTTCATGGGGAAGCGTCGTTACGCATTTCTGTTCTCCGGCATCATGGTGGTGCTGGGGATTGTGGCGGTTATTCAGATTGGCCGAGGGGCGGCCAATCTCGGCATCGATTTCGTGGGCGGGACTGCGGTCCAGCTCAAGTTCGAGCAAGCGATTCGAATCGACGAGGCTCGAGCAGTGTTGGAAGCCAACGGCTTGGGCAACGCCGAGCTGCAAGAATTCGGTCAGGATAACAAACTCCTGATTCGTCTGAAGGCCTCGACGACCATCGAGGAAAAGGTCGCCGAGCGGGTCGTGGCGGTCTTCACAAAGGAATTTCCCTCGAACCATTTCGTGGTGGATTCCAGCACGGAAATTGGACCGGCCATCGGACATAAATTACAAGAGGATGCTCTCATTGCGATCCTCGTTTCCTTTGCCGGGATCATTCTCTACGTGGCGGGGCGATTCGAGCTTCGCTTCGGCATCGCGGCAGCGTTGGCCACATTCCATGATGTCTTGGCGGTCCTGGGTGCATTTTACATTATGGATAAGGAAATCACCCTGTTGGTGGTGACGGCGTTGCTGACGTTGGCCGGCTATTCCATGACCGATACCGTCGTCGTCTTCGATCGGATCAGAGAAAACCTCAAGATGCGGCGGCGGGACAGCGAGGAGACGATTATCAACAATGCGGTCAATCAAGTGTTGAGCCGCACGATCGTGACCAGTTTGACCGTCGTATTGGTCCTGATTCCTCTGACGTTGGCCGGCGGAGAGGTCTTGCACGACTTCTCGCTCGCTCTGCTCTGTGGCGTGATATTCGGGACCTATTCGTCGATCTTCGTCGCCAGCCCGTTGCTGTTGCTCTGGCCGGGAGCCTCCGGGCGGCTGTTGAAACGGAGTTAGCAGGACGGTGACATAATCGTTCGTCGATCGCAGTCCGAAGGCCGAGGAGAAGGCCGAAGGCTAAAGTGTTCAAAATTTTGAACCTCAACCTTCGGCCTTCCCAGCTTCAGCCTTCAGTCTGCCTCGCGAGCCTCGCGCGGACTGTCGCATCCTCCTCTGGGCACACCCATGACGTTCTGGAGTCGCTCTCATAGTCTCCAGCATAAGATCATCACGGCCATCGTGATGGTCGGGCTCCTGCCACTGACTCTTTTGCTGGCGCTCACCTACATTGAGGAGCGTCGCGCACTTCGAGAAATGACCGGCGCCAACTTCAAAGAAGTCGCCGTGGAAGCCGCTCGCCGCATCGAAATGCAGGTCAGCCGCGGGATGAACGAGGCTCAGCAGCTTGCAGCCACCCCCTTTCTCCGCACCGCCGTCACCGAAGCCAATCGTACGTATGAGGGGAAGGATGCCCAAAACATCCAGGGCATGATCAAGGATTGGCAGCAACGCTGGCGTCAGCGGGATAAGCGTAGCGAGTTTCCTCTCTTCATCAATCGCATCGTTACCAACTACCTCATCCGGTGGCACGACATCCGTAAATCGGACTATGTCGGAATCTTGGTGACCGACCAGCAGGGGGCATTGGTGGTCAGTTCGATCCCGCAAGTGGAATACTTTTACGGGAAGACGCCCTGGTGGCAAGCGGTGATGAAAAGCCCAGGCCCCAGTGGGTATGTGGGTGAGATCGCGTTTGACCCAAGTTTCGGGACGCATGTTGTCGTGGTTGCGGTCCCCATTCTCGACGATACGAAGGGGGCTGTGCTCGGGACCGTCACGATACTGTTGCGTCGCGACACCATTTTCCGTGCGGTTGCCGAAGTCACCATCGGGACGACCGGTCACGCAATGTTGTTCAGCTCAGATGGTATTCCATTGATCTGTCCGGTCCTGGCTCCGGAAGAACATTCGATAAAGCCCGAGTTCATCGGTGCTCTTCGAGGGCTGAAAGCCGGCTGGTCCGTGGTGGTGGACGATTCGCATGGAAATCTGAACGCCTTAATCGGGTTCGCGCCGGTCCGATTCGGTGCGAGCCTCGTCCCTGGGAGCCTCGGCGGAAAACAATGGATCACCGTGGTGCGGCAGGATCCCCGGGAGACCTATGCGCCGCTTGCCGACCTCGTGGCGAAAGTACTGCTCTACGGGTTGCTTGTCCTGGCTGTGCTCTGGGGGACGGGTGTGCTGGTTGCCAGGCGGATTGCCCGCCCCATTCAGTTGTTGCACGACGGAGTACGTGAAATTGGAAGTGGACGATTGGACCGGCGGCTTGAGCTGAAGACCGGAGATGAAATTGAAGGGCTCGCCGATGCGTTCAATCAGATGGCGACGAATCTCCAACGGTCGTTTGCGCAGATCGAGCAGCGGGTGGTGGATGTCCATCGCCTGGAGGAGAAGTACCGCGATTTGATCGAGCATTCTCCGGAGATGATCTGTCAATTGAACCGGAGCGGCAGCTTCGTCCATGTGAACAAGACGGGGCTCGAGAAACTGAAATATACCCTCGAGGAAATGCTGTCGATGCGGCTGTGGGATTTGGTGCCGCGAGGGCAGGAGCCACTCGTCCTGCAATATCTGGAACGATTGGTCGCGCAGGGGCGTAGTTCGATTGAGACGGTATTTGTGGCAAAAGGCGGTCACCCGATCGATGTGGAAATTCATGCCACGGCGCTGATCGATCAAGAACGAGGTGGGCTGGTGCACTCACGCGCTTTTGTGCGTGACGTGACCGAACGGCGCAGGCTCGAGCAGCAACTGCAAGAATATACGACGAAGCTGGAAGCGGCGGTATCGGAGCGGACACAGCAGCTCGTGGCCTCGCAGGCGCGTTACAAGGCGCTGTTCGACTTGGTGGCCGACTCAGTATTTATGGTGGACCCGAGCGGGATGATCGTGGCCGTCAATAAACGTGAGGAGCAAGCGCTGGGGTATGCAGAGGTGAACGTGGTCGGCCGCAGTCTGCTCGAAGTGGTGCTATCCGGTTATCATGATTCGTTGCGCGGATGGCTGAGCGATATCATTACGGGGCAGCGGAAAGTGCCGACCCAGGAGATCATGGTGCGCCATGCCGACGGGTTGGAAACTCCGGCTGAAATGGATTTGATCCGAGTCGGAGTGGCGGATAAGCTCTTGGTGATGGTGCAGTTACGGGACATCACCGATCGGAAGGCGCTCGAACGGCAGTTGGAGACGTACCGGGAGGAGTTGGAAGATAAGGTTCGAGAACGCACGCGGGAAATTGAAGAGACCAAACAGTATCTTGAGAATCTGCTCGAGAACGCGAACGATGTCATCTATACCCTCGATACCGAGCAACGGTTTACATATGTGAATAGCAAGGTCGAAGCCTGGGGTTATCGGAAAGACGATCTGCTCGGGCGTCCGTACCTCGCGCTGCTCTCCAAACGCCACCGGGGGAAACGTCTCAAGAGTACCCTGGATATCGGGGCGAAGCAGGTGTATGAAGTGGAAGTGGTGACGCGCACGGGGGAGATGAGGGCGGTCATGGTGAGTGTCTCCCCCCTGCACGATGTCGAGGGGGCGATACTTGGTGTATTGGGCATTGCGCGAGATATGACCGAGACCAAGAAGCTGGAGCAGCAGATTAGGAATTCCGAGAAACTGGCCTCGGTCGGAAGGCTCGCAGCAGGGGTGGCCCACGAAATCAACAATCCCCTCGGCGGCATTCTCAACTGTCTCTACAACCTGCGTAAAGGGACGCTGTCGCCTGGCCGGCAAGAAGAATATCGGGTGTCGATGGAGGATGGTGTGCGGCGTGTGCAGAAGATTGTCCGGCAGCTCCTCGATTTTTCCCAGCAACACGAGCCGGAGTTTGCGCTGACGGATATCAATCACGTCGTCGATCGGGTGTTGGTCTTGACGACGCACCTCTTTGCCCCGAATCAAATCCGGTTGGATACTATACTCGGGCAGGGGCTGCCGAATGTGATGATCGATCAGCACATGATCGAGCAGGTGCTGATGAACTTGGTCTTGAATGCGGTGCATGCGATGAAGGACGGTGGCGCGCTGACGATTCGAACCTCTGTGGTCGAAGGAATCTGCCTGGTCGAAGTGCGTGATACGGGATCGGGCATTCCGTCGGCGGTCCTGCCGAGGATTTTCGATCCCTTCTTTACGACCAAGAGAGAAGGAGAAGGGACCGGTCTCGGCCTGTCGGTCAGTCTCGGCATCGTCGAGCGCCACGGAGGAAAGATCGTGGTGGATAGTGAGGTCGGGAAGGGGACGACCTTTACCCTCTACCTTCCTGTCTCGAGAGAACGTTCGTTGTTGGAGAGGGTGTAATGAAGGGGCTGAGGATTCTGCTCGTGGATGATGAGCCGTTGATGCGGCTCTCGATGGTCGATGCGTTGGAAGCGATTGGCCATGATGTCTTAGCGGCGGCATCCGGGACGGAGGGGATTGACGCCGTTCGGCAGCGGCCCTTCGACCTGGTGATCACCGATCTCCGGCTGCCCGGCGCAGACGGACTGACGGTGCTCGCTGCGACGAAAGAGCAATCGGCCCAGACGGAGGTCGTCGTGATCACCGCCCACGGATCGGTGGAGACGGCGGTCGGTGCCATGAAGCTCGGTGCGTTCGATTATATTACCAAACCGTTTCAGATGGACGAATTGCTGCTGATCGTCGAGCGTGCAGGCCGTGTGGTGGCGTTGCGGCGAGAGAATCAGGATCTCAAGGAAGCATTGGAAGACAAGTTCAGCTTCGGGGGTATCCTCGGCACGAACAACCAAATGCGAGCGGTGCTTGAGAAAATCAAACTGGTGGCCGGGACGGATTCGACCACGTTGATTCTGGGAGAGAGCGGCACCGGCAAGGAGTTGGTCGCCAATGCCATTCACCAAAACAGCGCCAGAAGCCAGTATCCTTTGATCAAGGTCAGTTGTGCGGCGTTGCCGGAAACTCTGTTGGAAGCGGAACTCTTCGGCCATGAGAAGGGGGCCTTCACCGGGGCAATGCGGCAGCGGCGTGGGCGATTTGAACTGGCGCATCGAGGCACGTTGTTTCTCGACGAAATCGGTGAGATCTCGCCGGTCATCCAAGTGAAATTGCTGCGGGTGTTACAAGAAAGGCAGTTCGAGCGTGTGGGAGGGAACGACACGATCGACGTCGACGTGCGTCTGGTCTGTGCGACCCAGAGGGATCTTCGCAAAGAAGTCTCACAGGGGCGGTTCCGAGAAGATTTGTTTTACCGGCTCAATGTCGTGCCTATCGTGATTCCGCCGTTACGCCAACGCCAGGAAGATATCATGGTCATCGGCGAGCATGTGCTGAAGGTCTGCTCTACCAAGATGAATAAGATGGTGAAGGGGTTTTCTTCCGTTGCACGGGAGCTCTTCTTGCGATACTCATTTCCCGGGAACGTGCGGGAATTGGAGAACATGGTCGAACGTGCGGTGGCGTTGGGGCGGGATCGCGAAGCGATTCAACCGTCGGATCTATGCGGATTTCAGTCCTGTCCTTATACGGGCGGAGTGCCGCAAGAGTCCTGTGGATTTTGCAGCGAAGGGCTGACGGGGCAAAAGCGCGAGGAGCGTCCGCTGACCTCGCTGGCGACGGCGCGTGAACAGTTTGAGAAAGAATATATTGTGTCGGTGTTGGCGCGGGTGGAGGGGAGCCGCACGACCGGTGCGAAGATTCTCGGCCTTTCGCGGAAAGCGCTCTGGGAAAAGTGCAAGCGCTACGGCATACCGTCGGCCAAAGACGAACCGGAGGAGGTAGAGCAACGTGCTGAATAGGTTGCTGGCTTCTTAAGAGTGTAGTGCATAGTCAGGGCTGAGGAGGCAGGTGTTCGATCTCCGCTCAGCCCTGCTCGTGACCTGCGCTACTCCGCCGGTTCCGTTCCCCCCACCCAGATTTTCACCGTGCGATCCCATGATGCACTGGCTAATGTCATGCCATCTGGAGAGAGGGTAATCCCGCGAATGCCTGCGGTATGGGCTTTGAGCGTTCTGAAACAGCGGCCGTTCGAGAGGTCCCAGAAGCGAATCGTAGCGTCATCGCCGGCGCTGATGAGTACTTTACTATCCGGGGTTACAGCGAGCGTGCGCACCCAGCCGGTATGGCCTTTCAAGGTCCGTTGTTCCGTCACGTTGGGCATGTCGAACAATTTGATCGTCTGGTCACGGCTCCCGGTAATCAGGAGTTTGGCATCGGGGGTAAAGGTCATGGCGCCGATCCAATAGTCCATCGGTTTCTGAAATCCACCGTCGTCTTCGACGAAGTATCCACGCGTTTCGCTGGTGTCGTCGTCGTCCTGTTTCCAGTGCCCGTTATGGAGGATTTTCTCTTCTCCGCTCGGCAGCACTTCCCACAGTTTGATCTTGCCGATGTCCGTTCCACTGGCGAGGTGCATCCCATCCGGTGAAAAGGCGACGCAGACTGACCAATGGTGGTCGTACTGGTCCTTGCCGAGGAGCGTCATGAGCTCGGTGCCGGTGGTCACTTCCCAGATCTTGATGTCTTTATTGTGGCTGCCGCGCGCGAGCATGAGGCCGTCCGGGGAGAGAGACAGGCTGACGACATTATGGTCATAGCGAGTAAAGAGCAGCTTCTTGGACTCACCGGAGTGCGGGTTCCAGAGGCGAATGGTCCGGTCCTCGCTGGCAGTGGCCAACGTCTGGCCATCTGGCGTAAACACGACGGACCGGATGTCCGCTGTATGTCCTCTGAGGGAGCGCAGGAGGCGTCCGGTTTCAATATCCCAAATGCGGACGAGCCGGTCGACCCCTCCGCTGGCAAGGGTCAATCCGTCCGGCGAGAAGGCGACCGACCACACGCCATGCGAATGGCCGCGATACGTCGTGAGCTCCCGTGTCCCTGCTTTCCAGTACTCAAGGAAATCGACTGGTGCAGCGCCTGCTCGTGACAATGGTGTGAGCGGGGATGGCGAAGGGGCAAGTGGGGGCGCAATCTGATCAGCCATGTTTCATAATCCTTACGGTCAGAACAAGATGAAGCGGCCCACGACGACCGGCTTGATTGCAAATCGGCGATTCGGGCCCGTATAATTCGCGTCGGCTTGAGGTGATCGTAAGAGAAGCTCCGCTATCAAGTCAAGCCGTGATGAAAGCCGATTCGCATCCCTCAACGGGGTGTGCCGTCGAACCCAGTCCGGATGTGGACGACCAAGGACTATCTATGGAACTTCGTTTTCAGCCTGCATTGTTGCAAGAGGTGATCGACTCATTCGTCGAAAAGACGGAACGGGAAGGCGACCCCACCTACTATAAGGAGTTCCACGAACTCGCCGATCCGATCTATGAGAAGTTTACGCTCGATGATCGTGAAAGTGAATTCAAGAAGCTCTATCAGTATATGTTCGGCACCTGGGGATTCTCCGACATCATCCGCGATGCCTTCAACGAGTACCCTCTTCTGAAAGAGCGCGTCGGTATCGTGCTCGTCAAAGGGGTGCTCAAGGAAGATCAGGAAGGTGTCGACATTCTTCGGAAGTGGGGATCCGTCGAACATGAGATGGCTCGGGAGTTCGAAGAGAAAGGATTGAAAGGCGTTGGGATTAAGCTGATTCCGCGCCGATTCTACGATCCTGCACTCACGCGGTATTGCCGCCATGAATTGTTGCATATCTCGGACATGCTGGATCCGGTCTTTGGGTACGATCCTGATACCAAGGTCGGGCAAAATCCCGGTGAAGAAACCCTCATCCTCCATCGCTATCGCATTTTGTGGAGTCTGACTGTGGACAGCCGGCTGACGGTCGCCGGCAAAGAGCCGATGCTCAGGAAGGAAGATCGGTTCAAAGAGTTTCGGTCCTGGTATCGTAAAATTCCCGCGCCACAATTGAAGTCGGTATTCGAGGGGTTGTGGCAGACCAGTTTCTTCACCCACTCGGAACTGATCGAAATGGCCTCGGACACCTTGCGGGTGATGGACCGTGCCGTGGATGTCGAGGGGGGCGAGGTTCCAGAAACCGAAAATAAAGTCATGTTGATGCCGGGATTTCCCTGTCCCCTCTGCCGGTTCCCGACCTATTCGTGGGTCGAGGATATGGGCAACAAGATCGAGCCCTATGTGCTCGATTTTATCCGCGAGAATCACCCGGGCTGGGACATTGAATTCGGGGCGTGTGATCGTTGCGTCGAAGTTTACAAGTTGCGCGCCGACGGCGTCATGTAGCGGTGAATGACTGTGGCTACCGATTCGTCATACGGACGTCGCGACTTTCTCAAGGATTCCGTCGTGTCCGTCGCCAAGGCGGCACAGGAATTTGCCAAGCATCAAGCGGCGGTGCCGGAGCAGTTGGCTCCACCACCGGTACGGACGGATTGGTTGCGTCCTCCGGGTGCCGTGGACGAGACATTGTTTCTAGAGCGATGTACGCAGTGCGGCGATTGTGCCAAGGTCTGCCCGTACGGATCGATCACATTTCATTCGCAGAACGGGACACCGGTTATTTTTGCGGATCAGACGCCCTGCTATCTCTGCGAGGATGTGCCCTGCATTACTGCCTGTGCGACTGATGCGTTGCTCCCAGTCGAAGGACGCGAGCAGATTCGAATGGGCCGCGCAGTGGTCTCGTATCGAGTCTGTACGGCAGGGCAGGGCTGTCATGCCTGTGCGTCGAAATGTCCCACGGATGCCTTATCGATGGATTTTGACATGCAGCGGCTTGTGGTGACGGCTGAGCGTTGTGTTGGATGTGGATTGTGTGAACAAGTCTGTCGGACAGTGAATGATCATGTGGCCATTCGGATCACGCCGTATCGATTGTTGTCACAGGCGCATTCGTAGTTCACAGTACTGTGTCTGAATGCAAGCGGGAAAATTGAAGTAATAATGAATGTATTACGAGGGAGAATAATTTGAGAAATCATCGGCTTAGATTATCCCTTGCACAGGGTGAGATCGCGCTTGACAACCCCTGGGCCTTTACCTATCATACGCGAGCCTGTGCCAAAAGTTTGACCTCAAGTGCTCGGAAAGTTGGTGTGGGTAACAGGGTCAACCGAGGAGCTGATTCTCATGACGAGTAAACAGCCGGTGCAAATGAATTCTCCAGTCGTAGCCGCGATTATTCCGACTACGCCGGCCATTAAAGACTCGCCTGCAGTCGAACGCGCCCTCAATCGCAGTAAGCTCTATCTCCTCGTGTCCTGGAGTTTGCTCTATCCCGAGGACGACGAGTTTCTTGATTACGTACAATGTGGGGAGTTTGTTGAGGATGGTCGTGCGGCTATCGATGCCTTAGATGCTGCGCTCGACGGTATTGGCGGGGAGCGTGCCAAGCAAAAGCTGGTGCTGTTGCGCAAGCAGTTCGATCAGGTCGGGAAAGTTGTCGCGTCAGAATGCGCGAACTGGCAACTCCTCGATTTGCAGGCCGAGCATCGTCGAGTCTTCAGTAATGTCATCACTCTTGATTGTCCTCCCTACGAAACGCTCTTCGGAAACGACCACGTGTTCGCGCAATCCCAGGTTATGGGAGATATCGCAGGATTCTATCGTGCGTTCGGGGTGGAGCTGTCCAAAGATATTCATGAGCGACTCGATCATTTGAGCGTCGAGTTTGAGTTCATGCATTTTCTCGCCTACAAAGAATCCTACTCCCGCTGCCACGATGGAGCAGACAAGACGCAGATCGTTCTGGATGCGCAGAAAAAATTCGTAAAGAATCATATCGGTCGATGGGTCCCGTTGTTTTGCCTGATGTTGGGGAAGAAGGCTGATTCAGGTTTGTATAAACACGTATCAGACTTAATGGCGGAATGGATGGATTTTGAGGCCGCGTTCCTAGGGGTCATCCCGCAGCCCTATTCGGAAACCGATTATCGTCCGGCAACGTTTAATGCGCCGGAAGGCCAGACCTACGAGTGCGGTGCGCAAGATCAAGGAAATGAGTTGAGCCTGTTGCTGAATGAAGTGGGCGCCGAGTCGTTCTTGGATAAAAAGGATCAGGGCAAAGACAAGGAGGAGGGGGGGCCGACTGGAACCGCCTAATCATTTGTCTGTATTTATGAGGGTCTCTATTTTTTGTTTGTCGGCAGTTATCTTGGGCCACCGTTCTTAATCTTTTAATCGAGAGGAGGAGTAGTCCTATGAGAGTAGTGCAGACACACAGTAAGCGTGTGGTGTTTGGCATTCTTCTCTCTGCGTTGATCGTCGGCGTGATGCTGACGATCGGGCAGGTGCCGTTGGCTGTCAGCCAACCGGTCACGATTCCGGCGAAGGCCATCAAGGGAGCGATTCCCATGGATGGCGCCAACCCGGTTTGGGAGAGTGTGCCAGGAGTGATTATTCCGTTGAGCGGACAGCTGATCACCACACCGATGCACCCGAATATTTCGGTGAAGTCGGTGTTCGTGAAAGCCATGACCAACGGTAAAGAAGTCGGTATGCGTTTGGAGTGGAGCGACCAGACCAAGAACGATACGACGATTGGTCCCCAGGATTTCCGGGACCAGGTGGCGCTTATGTTCCCGGTCAATACGGCTGGAGCACCACCGTTCCAATGTATGGGCCAGTCGGGCGGCACCACCAACATTTGGCGGTGGAACGCAGAATGGCAGAAGGATCTCGGTAAGGACAGCGCGGGTATGTGGGATGTAGACGACCAATACCCTGGCATTTTCTGGGATTACTATTTTGAAGAGCCGGCTGGCGGCGTGACCTATCCTGACCGGATCGGTCGCAGCCTTGGGCCCTTCAATCCTGGTATCTGGTCGGGCAACATCATGTCCGATCCGACATTGCGCGTGAGCTCGGTCGAGGATCTGAACGCCAATGGCTTCAGCACCCTGACCACACAAGCGCATCAAGATGTCATCGGGAACGGCGTGTGGGAGCCAGCAGGTTCCGTCAAGGGCGGTGGATATACTGGCCCGACCTGGCGCGTGGTGGTGAAGCGCTCGTTGGAAACCGGTGATGCCAACGATACCCAGTTTAAGGCGGGAATGTCTGTGCCTATCGCCTTCGCGGTGTGGGACGGCAACAACGTCGAGCGTAACGGTATGAAGGCGCTCTCCACCTGGTTTACCCTGAAGCTTCAGTAGGGAAAACCGGTCTCTGGAGAGACCATCTCTTACCGCGAGGGTAGGAGTCGGAGCCAACAAGAAAACCCCAGTCCGGCGTGAAGCTGGGCTGGGGTTTCTCTTTTGTCATGGCAGGCAGGACGAGTGTTGAGGGCAAGTCGTTGCGACCGTTCTCTAGGCGAGGGGCAGCACTTCTGAGGGTTGCATTTGGCCGATACCGGAGTGTATAAAACGGTATTCGATTTTATCGAGAAAACGTCTTATTTTTCATTCAAGTTGGTGGTGATTTCGCATGAAGGTTTCACTGCTCTTTCCTCCAACGTGGCATCCCTCACAGCCCTATCTGAGTCTTCCTTCATTGACGGGATTTCTCGTTCAGGGTGGCGTTTCGAACGTTTCTCAACGCGATCTTGGGATCGAACTCTTAGACGGAGTGGTGACGCACGCCTACGGAGTGGAGCTGTATCAGGAGTTACTCGATAAACGGCGAGCGCTTGAAGAGAACCGAACCGGTGAAACTGGACCCGGAAGTGCCGAGCATTTGGCCAGAGTGGTGGAGTCGCTGGACCGCTTTCCCTATCTCATCGATCGAATTGAACCGGCCAAAGAGACCCTTCGCGGGGAGGGATTTTACGATATTGAATCTTACAAAGAGAGCCTCTTTCTCATCGACAAATGGCTGGAGGTGATCTCCACGGTCTACTTCCCGACCAGGCTGACGGTCGTGGACAATCAGTTCGGCAACTGCTCCATTTATTCGTCCAAAGACCTGATGAAGATCATCAGGGATGAGACGCAGAACCCCTACATCAAGCTGTTCCGTGAACGATTCCTTCAATCGATTATCCATGATCAGCCGGACTTAATCGGTGTCTCGATTACGGCGACCTCTCAGATTATTCCTGGTCTGACACTCTGTCGTTTGATCAAGGAGGCGGCTCCCAATATTCATCTGACCATTGGCGGCAGTATCTTCACCAGATTGGTCGATAACTTACGGCGCTGCCCGAGCCTCTTCGATCTGACCGACGATATCATCGTGTTCGAGGGCGAAACCGCGCTGCTCGAACTCGTCCATCAGTTGGACGGAAAGAAGGACTATAGCAAGGTCCCCAATCTCATCTACCGCCAGAACGGGAAGATCACGGTCAACCAACCGTTCTACTCGGAAAATATCAACCAGTTGCCGGCGCCCAATTATGACGGCTTTCCTCTGGGACTGTATCTGTCGCCGGAGCCGGTGTTGCCGGTCCAGTTTTCGCGGGGCTGCTACTACAAGGATTGCGCGTTCTGCGCCCTCACGCTGGATCACCAGAACTTCAGGCAAAAAGAACCGGGACGAACCGTTGAGGAATTGGAATGGCTGAAACAGCGGTATGGCGCACAACGGTTCTTCTTTACCGACGAGTGTTTCGCCCTCTCGCCGACCAAACGCTTGTGCCAGCAAATCATCGACAAGAAGTTGGACATTAAATGGACCTGCGAGATGCGTTTCGAAAAGCATCTGACACGCGAACTCCTTGCGTCGATGCGGGATGCAGGTTGTCTGAAGATCGTATTCGGATTGGAGTCGTTCAACCAGCGGGTGATGGACTTCATGAAGAAAGGGATCAAGCAGGAATGGGTGCGGCGCATCGCCGACGATTGCGTTGACTTGGGGATCGCGGTGCATTGTTACATCATCGTGGGGTTCCCGACTGAGAAGGAAGAGGAAGCCAGGGAGACGATGAATTTCATCGTCGAGAACAAGCGGCTCAACGAATCGTATGGGTTCTCCTGCCAGCCCTGTCTCTTCGATTTGGAAAAAGAAGCCCCGATCATGAGCGATCCTGGCAGTTACGGTATCCGGCGCATCATGCGTCCGTCGGCAGAAGACCTCAGTCTTGGATTTTTCTATGAAGTGTCTGAAGGTATGACGCCGGATGAATCGGAACGGCTCTACCAGCATGTCTACGAAAAGGTCAGCGAAGTGGTCTGTGAGTTGCCCTTCAACTACTCGATGGCCGATGGATTGCTGTACATTGCCAGGGCCAAGGCTCAGGAAGTGGGCGTGCCGCAGCCGACAGGGTCAGAGTAAACGTGTGCTGTACGGCGTTGACCCTGTCGTTTCTTGATCGGTATAATTTACCTTTTCCTCAGGGGTGCATGGCGTGACGGCTACGAATCCTACCATCGAACGGATGACCGGGAAAATCGGCGATCAATCCCTGTTATTCCAGTATACGATCAAGCTTGTCCTCATTGTGTCCTTCTCGGAGTTGATTCTCTATCGGCTGGTGTCCCGGCTGGGGATGCATCTCAGTAAGTTAGCGCAGACACATGAGTGGATCATTCCGACCTTCACGGCATTGACAGAAGTCGGGCAGTGGTTGCTCAATGTCGTGGCCATTCTGCTGTTTCTCGCTTTGGCGGTGGGGGTGATCAATCGAATGACCGGCCGCGGGTTTGTCGGATCAAATAGAATCGTCATTCCCTGCGTGGTACTGTTGCTGCTCCTCACGGTGGGCTTCTTGTTAGTTCCTCCTGCCTTTCTGGGATCGGCCATCTATAATTCTGTCGCATTGATCGCTTTGATTTGCCTCATGGTGGAATACCTTTCCACCCACACCGAATGGTCGCATCGTGCGATGGGCGTGACCTATCTCCTGGGAATCGGGGGTTGGTTGTATTATCAGATCGTGTCGACGACCTATAGTTTTATCGGAACCGTGGCGGCTCCGCCATTCGTGTACGAGGCCCATCGCGGCGGCGAAGCCTTGATGGTCCTCTCTAGTATCCTCGTGTTCTGGGCCTACGGCCGGGGCGTGTCATTTCGGACGCGCAATCAGCGGCAACGCCGCCGCGCCATCTGGTTTTGGGCGACCTCCGTGTCAGTATTTACGGTGATGCTGTTCTTAGATTATCTGCTTCATCGGTATGATGCTGGGATGGCCAGTAACATTCGTAAGGCGGCAGACGGCATCGGATGGATTTTTCAGTTCGGCATGGGCTACACATTTTTCCTCCCGTTTGCGTTTTACCTAACAGGTCTGTTGTGCTGGTCGTACACCGTCATTAAGTTGCTGACCATGGGACGGCTTGCCGGTTACGGGATCGGACTGATGTTTATTGCCGGGTATGCGCTTCTCTATTCGAACTTGACGCTGATGGTGGTGCTCGGTGTGATGCTGTTGACGATGGACCGGTATCGGCGTGACGCAACGGATTCGGCGCCGGTGGCGGACGCTCCCATGATCAGCACGCCGGACTCATTGGCAGGCGGACATATCTAACGAACCTTTTTACTATAGGGAATCGTATGAACGAACCAACCTCTTCTGTTTCTGAGCCAAGCCAAGCCGTTATCGATCCGGGTGATCAGCCATTGAACCCCGACGAAGAAATTCTGGAGATCGAAAAGCTCCTGGCCACCGAGCCGGACGATTTTCAGGCCCGCTGCCGATTGGGCGAGCTCTATTTCAGCAAAGGCCGGATGGACGATGCGCTTGTCGAGGTCAAGAAATCGATTGAGATGGCGGAGGGTCTCCGTGCAGAAATGAATCGGTCGCTTGCGATGTATTATTCGAATTTGGGTACGATCTACGCGACGAAGGCCATGACGGACGAAGCCGAAGTCGAGTTCAAACATGCACTCGACGTGTTTCCTCACGATGTCCTGGCGCTTTTCAATCTTGGCCGGGTCTATGCCGACAAAAAGAAGTTCATGGAAGCCAAGGATTTCTACGAGCGTCTTGTCGAAATCACGCCGGACGATCCCATGGCTTGGTACAATCTTGCCGGAGTCTATGTCGAACTCGATAATCCCCAGGTGTCGGACTACAACACCATCGACATGGCCATCCAATGTTATATCCGTACGCTCGAACTGGATCCGAAGCACCTGGAAGGCAGTTTCAAGTTGATGGAGCTGGCAATGAATCACAAGAAGACCGATCTGGCCATCAAGGTGATGGAAGATGCGGTCGAACAGAATCCCGAAGAGCCGCTGGCCTACTACAACTTGATCAGCGTCTATGACAAGGCCAAGATGTTTGAACAGGCCGAGCAGGCGCGGAATCGGTTGAAGGAGCGGTTTTCCAAGCGAGCCAAAGAGACCAGCGCATCCTGATTTACCCATTCGTACGGAGGAACACACCATGTTTGGGAGTCTTGGTTTTACAGAATTAATCCTGATCCTCTTCATCGTGCTGATCATTTTCGGCGCCGGTAAATTGCCGCAGCTGGGAGAAGGGATCGGCAAGGCGATCAAGGGCTTCAAGAAGTCCGTACATGAGGCAGACCTCATCGAAGCCGAAGCGCAAGCCGCGCAGCAGCAGACGGCTGCGGCTCCGGCTCCGCAGCAAACGATTGCTGCGCCTCCGGTGCAAGCCGCCGCGCCAGTGGTACAGCAAACCGAAACGGTTCAATCAGTTTCACGCGGCTAATCAGCCGGGATTAAGGTTACAGGTCTATGGAAACCGAACTGCAGCTCGCGACCGGTTATATCGAAACCTTCGCAGGTAACGGCAAGGCCCGGAGCACCGGCGATGGAAAGCGGGCGGTCAAATCGGGGATTCCATTGCCTCACCACGCGGCATTGGACAAGGACGAGACCTGGTTCTATTTTGCCGAGTCCGGATCCGATCGCATCAGACGGGTCAGTCTCAAGGAAGGCACGTTGCATAATTTTGCCGGGATCGGCGAAACCTGCTACAGCGGAGACGAAGGCCTCTGCGGAGAAGCCGGGCTCTACTTGCCGCTCGACGTCGCGTTTGATTCCCACAACGACCTCTTTATCTGCGATTCCGGCAGCAACCGCATTCGAAAAATCGACCGCGAGACCGGTATCATCACGACGATCATCGGCACCGGGCAGCATGGGTTCAACGGAGATGGTCCGGCCCTGGAGACCAATCTCACCTGGCCTGCCGCCATCGCCTTCGATCCTGACGATGTGATGTATATCGCCGATACTCAGGCGCACCGCATCCGCCGCTACGATCCCAAGACCGGCATGGTCACGACCGTCGCCGGAGCCTGGACAGCCGAGGACGAAGCCCGCGAGCAGCCGCTCGTGGCGCGGAATCTTGTTGTACTGTCCGGCGATGCGATCGGCATCGATTTCAGCGACGACCATGGCTGGCTCATGCCGGTCTGTTCGGACGGACTGGACATGTCGATGTATCTCGACGACGGGAAGCCCGCGCTCGAGGCCCGCATCTACGATGTCGTCGGGCTGACGGTGAACGGAAAAGGCAATATCATTTTCGTCGACAAGGGCAGTAACCGCGTCCGCAGCATCGATCACAAGACTGGAATTATCTCGACCGTGGCCGGTGTCTGCCGGTACGGCTATGACGGTGACGACAAACCGGCCGTCAGGGCGATGCTCCATGCGCCGGAAGCCGTGGTGGTGGACCATCAAGACAATCTCTACATCTCCGATACGATGAATCATCGCGTGCGGAAGGTCGACGTTGCGACCGGCATGATTACCACAGTTGCGGGCAACGGGGACAGCGGCTACGAAGACAAGAATATGGGTGGCTGCGGCGCCGCACGTTTTGTGGCGAAAGAATCGTCCGGGACCGTGAAGCATGGAGACGGACTCCTCGGAATCGAGGCCGTCGTCAACTCTCCCGTCGGACTGTCGCTGGACTCCCAGGGCTATCTCTACATTTGCGAACGGGGCGAAAATAAAATTCGCCGCGTGAAACTCTGGTAGAAATTCCGGGGCCGCCGGTTTGGCCTCGCCTGGGTGTTGTGGTATTCTGAACCGGTAAGAATGTGCTCGCGCCAGTCACCCGAGGACCTTGCATGGTGCGTACGACGACGAAGATGGCTTCCCGCCCGTTGCTGCTGCTGTTCCTCTTCATCCTGGTGACCGCCGGCCTCTTAGTGGGATTCGACGTGCCTCTCGTTAGTTCCGAGGGCATGATGATTCGTGCCCGCCTCGTTGAGGGAGAGCTGCCGGCGGGCCCCGAGGATGCCGCCTGGGCCAAGGTCGCGCCCATGACCCTTCCCTTGAGCGGTCAGGTCATTACCAGGCCGGTCTGGCCTGAACCGACCGCCCGGGCCCTCACTGTGCGATCGCTCCACAACGGCACCGAAATCGCCTTTCTGCTGGAATGGCAGGACAACACCAAAAATGACCGCCTGACGCCGGGGACCTTTCGCGACGGTGTTGCGATCGGGCTGCCCCTCGGCGATGCGCCCGCATTTTTCTGCATGGGCCAACTCGATCACTACATCAACATCTGGCATTGGAAGGCCGATTGGCAGAGCGATATCGATCGCCGGGCAGCCAAGGCGTCTGAAAAAGCGAAAGATGGCGTACGGACCTTTGAAGTCATTCCGCGCCGGGTCTCTTCCGTCGAGGACCTCATCGGCGGAGGCTTTAGCACGCTGACGACCAAGGAAAAGCAGGGGCGAGTTCAAGGGAAGGCGATCTGGAAAGATGGGGTCTGGCATGTCGTCATGCGCAGACCGTTAGTGAGTGAAGAGCAGGAGAACGAAGCCAAGCTGATTCCCGGACGAGTGCAAACCGTGTCATTTGCTGTATGGAACGGGGAGAACAAAGAACGGAACGGGCAAAAAGCAGTGGCGCCCTGGTTTCAGCTGGTGATCGACCCGACGGCGAAGCTTTAACAGGCTGCTGAAAATGGAGGCGGGGTAGCTGGGACAATCCCCGTGCTCGCGCAACGCGCGGCTTAAGAAAGCCCTCGTTGGACGCGCGCTGTAGGGATCATCCCATCCACCCCTTCGTGAAGGATCGTTTTTCTGTGGTCTTGCTGACGGACTGGTTGAGCAGCCTGCCAGGTGTTTTGTTAAGATAACGGTACCTGTGCGGATGAAAGGCATGAACGTTGGAGGTTACTCGAATCGGTGCCGTCAGTGCTTACACAGAGGCCCTTCGGAGCGGAAGGGCCTTTTTTTTATGTGTCGGCCTGTGCCTGGGAGTCTTGGGCCTTGTTGGGCAGCCAGCGGTACATGCGGCGGACCCGGAGCCGATGACGATAGATGAAGCCGCGAAACTAGGTGAAGAGTTCGGCGTGATCGTCGGCGATGTGGACGAAGCCATCAAAAAAGAATTGAAACTCGAACGGGCGCAGGGCGTCGCGGTGTTCGAAGTGATCGGGAACTCGCGCGCCGACTATGCCGGCATCAAGGTCCGATCCATCATCAAGGAAGTCGACAAGGCTGAGATTAGGAACATGCTAGATTTCGGGAGAGCGATCAAGCACGGCATGAAGGAATGCAACTTCACCGTCGGCACCTATGAGCCTGCCGATCCAGGCGATCCGGTCGGGTGGGGTGTGAATTTTCATTTCGTCGGATGCAGGCGGGATTGAGGATGTCACGATTGAGACGGCATACAGCACGAATCGCCGCAGGCGTCTTTCTCATGCTCATCGTGGGCCTCATTGCGCTGTCTCATGGCCGCGCTATGGCGCAGAAGGCTGAGGCTCCGGCTCAGGCCGACTGGGTGGCGGAGATTGAAAAGATTTTCATTCGATCGGAAGACTGCAAGCAATGCCACGATCGGCATTATGAAGAATGGAAAGGCGTGCGCGAACAGACGCCGGATCTGAAGACCTTCGGCCGGGTCGATGCCGCGCTCTTACATGGTACGTCGCTAGAGTCGCCGGTGTTCCGCACGGTGTTGGGCGTCTGGCTGCAGACCAATCCGACGGCCGACGAGCGCCGCCGCTGTCTCGCCTGCCATGTGCCGTCGACCACGGTATTCCCGCAACATGTCGAGAAGATTGTGGCGCAAGTGTTGGCCGGTAAGCCGCAAGTGGAAGGGATCGGCTGCGCCTCCTGCCATCTGATCAAGAGCGTGGAGCACACACCGAACTCACCGCCGTCGTTCAAGATCGAGCCGGGCAAGATGATCTATGGCCCCTATGCCAACCCGGAGGAAAATCTCGTCCATCCCGCGACGCAATCCGATCTGTTCCGCGGTGCGAACTACTGCGCCTCCTGCCATTTCGATAAGGTCAAGGATGAGACGCAGAAAGATCTGGCCGGAGAGATCTTGCAGGGCACGGTATGCCAGGACTGTCACATGGAGCCCTCGACCGGCAGCTCCACCTCGAGGCGCGGATCGATGACTCGCGCTATCGGTCGGCACTGGTTTCGTGGTGTGGTGGTCCCTGGCACCCTCCTCAGAAATCGAAATCTGCAGGCCGAATGGATGCCCCGCGTGGATCTTGAGACCACCAAGTCGGTCTCCGCCGTGGAGGGCACGGCGCTGGTGAGAATCGGCAGCCTGCCGCATAGCTTCCCTGACGGCGATCCGGTGCTCAAGCAGTTCTATCTGGTTCTGACCGCCAAGGATGCGCAGGGCAAGGTGCTGCAAGAAGAGACGAAGCAATTCGGTTTGCCCTACGACAAAATTCTTCGTGGCCCGATTCCCGATCCCTTCATCAAGGGGGGCCATACGAGAAAGGTTCCCTTCTCCCTGGCGATTCCCTCCGGCACGACCGCCGCCTCGATTGAAGCGGTGCTGAACTATGCGTTGATCCCGACGCCGGAACCGAGTCTGAAAGAAAAGTATCTGGCCAGCTTGGCAACCGACAAAGAGCGGGAGAGCGCGAAGAAGATTTTTCAAGAATATACGCAGCCCAGGCTGCTCACCTATCGGGCCAAAACACTCTAGCAGGATGCTCAAAATGGCCCCCAGCTTCGTTCTTGGCTCATCGAAATCCTCAACGTGCCCCTGAGGGTACGCCTCCGGTTTCGACTCGCCTACGGCCTTGCTGGACGGCCATTTTGAGTATCCTGCGAATCATTCTTGGGCCATGACTATCCGCAAGATCACAGTGGACGTTGAGCGACAACGGATTTTATCTAAAGCCTCCTAGGGCGTCCAATCGAGGGGCAACATGATGGTGCGACAGTCGATCGGTGCGAAGCTAGGAATCGGTATAGTGCTCGTAGCGGCCTTCGTCCTTTCGTATGGACTCAACGAAGGTCTCTATGCGCAGGATGCCTCCAAGCCCACGCTTGAAAAGGCCTTCCCGAGCGCCAGTAAGTGTAAGCGCTGCCACGAGCGCGTGTTTGAAGAATGGGAAACCTCCCCGCTGTCGAAGTCCATTCATTCCCCGGCATTTCGCGCCTCGCTCGACGCCTTTCTCCAGTCTCCAGGAGGCAAAGACAAAGGGCTCTGTTTCCGCTGTCATGCGCCCCATGTGCGCGAATTCCCCGAGCAAGCCCAACTCTTCGTCGATCAAGCCAAGTCCGGGGACCCCTCGTTGGACGGCGTGGCCTGCGCGCAATGTCACTTGATCAAGCAGGTCGATCGGACCAAACAGCCGCCGGAGCCCAAGTACGAACTCGGCAGCAAAACGCTCTATGGGCCCTATAAGGACTTCGTCCAGAACCTCGCCCACCAGTCGATGGAACTGGGGCTCTTTCAGAAATCAGATCTCTGCCTCAATTGCCATCAATCGGTCCCCTCGGCGGCCAATTTAGGCAAGAGCAACGATCTGCTCGGCAGCTGGGACCAAAGCAAGGCCGTGAAGTCCGGTAAAGAATGCCAGACCTGTCACATGCCGGAGCAGGTCGGCGAGTCGGCGAACGGAGAGAAGAAGCGCAAAACGGCGAACCATACCTTTCCCGGTCGCATTGGCAAGCTCCGCCAGGAAGCGGCCAAGCTGGATGTGCAGACCAAGATCGAAGGCGACAAGACCACCGTCACGGTGAAGGTGCAGAGCCTCGTGCCGCACAGTCTGCCGACCACCCATCCTGCCTGGGCGACGGTGGCGCTCGATCTGGATATCAAAGGGAAGAATCTGAAGACCGTCTATACCGACAAGCGAGTCTATGGGCGGGTCTATCAGGACGCCAAGGGTCAGAAGACGATCTTCGATTTCGAGGCGGTCAAAGTTCTGGACGATACCGTCTTGAAGCCGGAAGAGCTGCGCGTCGAGACGTTCACCTTCCCCACACCGAAAGACACGAGGACGTTCGATGTGATCGTAAGCCTCAACTACGCGCCGCTCACCGGTCCTGCCCAGTTCCTGCAGCGCGTCGAAGCCGAATCCTCCAAGGGATCGCAAGACCCCGTCTTCCAGGCGATCGAGATCGTCAAGTTCGCAGAGAATATCTCAACTAAATAGGCGAGAGGCTTGCGGCGAGGGGCAAGAGGCCGAAGGCCGGAAATATTTTCCTCGCCCTTGTCTCTAGCCTCGTGCCGCTGGCCTGACTTAGGAGGTGTGGGCTAGTCGTAGTGGGTCCACATGCGTAGGACTTTGACGACCTTCTCTTGTTCGAGGACTTGATAGACGAGTCTATGCTGGATGTTAATTCTCCGAGAATAGGCACCAGCTAAATCGCCGATCAGCTTCTCGTATGGCGGAGGGGTTTGAAATGGATTCTTTCGCAATAGGTCGAGCAAGCGTTCCGTCTTATCCCGTAAGCCTGCCGCTGCATTTTTCTTTGAGTCCTTTTGCGCCTGTTTGGTAAATGCCAACTCCCACTTCACCAGGGGAGCTCTTTCGCGCATTTCCCAACGGGGGTAGCGAGACCTTTACGGATGGATTGTCTCATCTTGGGGATGGAAAGCAGATAGACCGTTTCCTGGATGGCTCGCCAATCATCTTCAGATACAAGCACCGCGCTCGAGCGTTTTCCCGCAATCATGATTGGTTCATGCGATGAAGCCGTTTCATCAATAAGACGGTACAGTTTTGATCGTGCCGCACTCGCTTTCAGCGTTGTCATGTGGCCTGCTCCTTATCTAGCCGGTAGTTCATGTTAGTAACGGTACGCGATCACGTACCGTTATGTCAAGGTTTCGCAAGACCCCGTCTTCCAGGCGATCGAGATCGTCAAGTTCGCAGAGAATATCTCAACTAAATAGGCGAGAGGCTTGCGGCGAGGGGCAAGAGGCCGATGCACCACGAAGTGTGTTTGGATACCTGTGAGCGCTTCAACCGCGGCTAATCGGAGACGATGCTGGAGCCCGGCGACTTCATCTTAAAGATCTGCACGGCGTTGTACATGCCCTTGGCCGGGTGGTTGAGGATGAGGCGGGAATTGGTAATGTGGGTGTCGAGCAACTCGTATTGTCCACCGCTGAAATAGATGTCGCAGTCGTCGATCGCGCAGTTCTTGTAGACATGGTTGTCGAGCGACAGCTTCGCCTTACTGAACGTCTGCCCGTCGATCAAGATATAACTCGGTTCCATTCCCATACGGCCCTCCACCTGCGCGGACTATAACAAGTCTCTTTTTGAACCGCAAACAGACAGGGGGCGGGATGAAGGCCGATGATCCTCTGTGCTCGCAGAACGCGCACGATCGGAATGTGCTCGTTCGACGCGCGCAGTGGAAGATCGATCAGCCTTCATCCCTAAAGAGAGAAGGAGCAAGCTTGGAGGGAACCTTTGGAAGCTTGGGCTGCGCCGGGCGGAAACCTTCTGTAATTCCCGCAGTCACGCTCTTGCGACCGTGGCCTTGGTCAGTTCCAGCTTTCCTTCCCGGCTCAACCAGGAGGATTTCTCGCTCATCCGGTCACGTCCGCGAAAGCCGAAGGCATCCCTGTAGGGAGGGTATGTATCAGGGGAAAACGGAACAAAGAGGGAATGCCTCACCGGTAGCACTCCTTGCGTTTTATCGTTCTCGCCCCACGTCTTCTATGGCTCCGCGCCTCGTTCAGCCCACGGGACTCAGCACTTCTCGCGTACAGCTTGTCAGGGCGTGGGCAAATCGGTATCCTTCAAGAACGACGAGGTCTAGAATGGCGGGCGGATATCTGGACTGAAGGAGGAATGCAGCCATGAAAGCTGATGTGAAGAAGATCCTGGACGAGGCCATGCAGTTGGAGCCAGCGACCCGAGCGTTTATCGCCGAAGCGCTCCTGGAAGGACTCGACTTTGAGCAAGACTTCGATGTTTCCCAATCATGGCGGGCAGAGATTCAGCGTCGCTGCGATGACATCGATCGTGGGAATGTTAAATTGGTTGATTCCGATACCGTCATGGCCGAGCTACGGAAGAAACAGGCCTGATGCACATCCGGTGGCATCCGGAAGCTCAATCAGAGCAGCCGAGGCCGCAAGATTTTACAGGGAACGACAGGCAGGTCTTGAGCAGCGGTTCCTCGATATTCTCGACGATGCCCTCCACAGAATTCGCCGGCGCCCCCAGCTGTATCCGAAGGTTGTGGGTGAGGTTCATCAGTGCAAACTCCCCCGCTTTCCCTATGGGATTATCTATCGAACCAAGCTAGACGCGATTGAGATCCTCGCGATCATGCATTTGCGGCGAGAGCCAGGATACTGGAAGTCGCGATCACGATAAGCCTACGCCAGGGCTCCCTGTTCATCTGGTGTGTTTAGTTTTTCTGGTTCACTAACGAATATAACCAGATAGACGAGCCCAACCCAACCGTCTTCGCTCTCCCACGTATCGCCTTCCCCGCTCGTCTCGCCCTTCTCGCAGGCGCTATAGACCAAACCAACCAGATAGACCTTCCTGTACGCTTCCCGTCAGGCACTGGTGCGACGCTGGCAACAATGTACACGTTGCCTGTCAGTGTTAGGCGATCACGAGGGGCAGCTCGGCCCAATTGGTCGTGTAGGCGGGAGAGCCGTCGACGCCAGCCATGTCATGGCACGATAAAAATGAAACTGAACGTACCATCTATGGGGCTATGATCTCGTAGTCTCGTATGGTGACTTAAGGATGTACATCTCGTAGTGCATTGAATATGCTGTATTTATATGTCAAGACATTGTCTTGACATCGATTAATCATGAAGATACGATCAGGAGCAATGGGAGGGGCGACATGTCAGCACGTGCAGTTCGTACTGAAAAACTGGACCTTCGACTGAGCTCCGCAGCCAAGCGGAGATTGGAAGCGGCTGCATCCGTGGCCAGTCGTTCGCTGAGTGCATTTGTCCTTGAAAGCGCGTTGTCTCATGCCGAGCAAACGCTGGCAGATCGCCATACATTCGTGCTGAGCAAAGCGAAATGGTCTGAGTTTCAGCAGGCCCTTGATGCGCCAACTCGGTCTCTCCCTCGTCTCCAGCGTGTGTTGACTGAACCTGGCTTCTTTGACGCTGTTCCTGCCCCGACAAAAGAGCGGTGATTCCCAGGATCGAAAAGCTTCAGCCGCGTCACGCCGTTGACTCGTTCGACTGTGGCAACCAAGACCTCAATCGTTTTCTGCAACAGTACGCGCTCCAGAATCAAAGCAGCGGCGCCTCAAGCACCTATGTCGGTTTGGCTGATCAAGCGGTGATCGGCTATTACTCGTTGGCTGTGGGATCGGTGGAGTATGGACAGGCACCGGAACGAGTCACAAAAGGGCTAGCCCATCATCCCATTCCAGTCATGCTGCTCGCACGACTAGCGGTAGACCAGCAATGGCAAAACAAGGGGGTTGGAGCAGGACTGCTGAAAGACGCCATGCTGCGGACGCTGCAAGCCGCAGACATTGTGGGAATTCGCGCCCTACTGGTCCATGCCAAAGATACGCATGCAACAGGGTTCTACCAGCACTTTGACTTCATCTCTTCACCCAGCGATCCTCTCCATCTGCTGATTTTGCTCAAAGATATGAGAAAGATCGTGGCCTAACACCCAGCCACCCTGCCTCCCGTTTCAGCATCTTGCTACGCAGACACCGGCTCAAGACAGTCGGGCGCCTCATGCCGCCATCCCTGTAGCCACGAGTCAGGCGACGGCTTTCAGCCCACGCTCCTGTACCAGGTGGAGCAACTTGAGGGCGGTGCCCGTGGGCCGTTTCTGACCGATCTCCCATTTCTGCACCGTCGACAGGCTTGTGTTCAGCAGCGCGGCAAAGACCGCCTGGCTGACTCGTGAGGTCTCACGGATCTGCTTGATTTGCGCCGGCGCCAACGGTGCGATGGGTGGCAGGCACAGGCGGTCGAATTCGCGCAGCGTGACCTGATCCATCACGCCAGCTTTGTGTAATCCCTTGGCCGTACCGTGAACGGCGTCAAGAATGGCTGATTTGGTTTTTCGCATCGCAATCCACCTCCATCAATTCCCCGGCGTCTTGTGCCTGGCCGAGCGCCGACACCGTCAATGCCAGTAGGTGTGCGGCTAGCTTCTTCAACGCGGCTTCTTCGTCCTTATCGATGTTGCTGCGCTCATTTTTGGGAAACCGTACACGAGATAGACATGACGGTCGAATCTTAACAGGTTGCCGAAGAACTAGGTATATGCGTAACCCACGGTTGAACCATCCCGAATGGTATCGAGGTGTCACTACCCACAGGATGCTCAAAAAGACCGTCCAGCAAGGCCGCAGTGAGCGAAGAGGCGAGGCATACGCGTGTCGGTATGTTGAGCCTCTTCGTGAAGCGAGAACGCCGCTGGCGGTCTTTTTCAGCATCCTGCTACGCCGGAAGCGGTTCAAGGCAGTCCGGCGCCTCATGCCGCGGGTTGTTCACGAGCGTACTGACGGCGTAGGCATGGAGCTCTTCACTCGGGTAGGGACGCAGTAGCGCTTGCAGCGATGCGGCCTGTTGGACGGTGGGGTCGAGCCATTGGTCGTAGGCTGTGGGGGCCAGAATCACCGGCATCCGGTTGTGAATCGGGCGCAGCAACTCGTTTGGATCCGTGGTGAGGATCGTACAGGATTCGATGGCCGTGCCCTCCGGAGGTTGCCACTGTTCCCACAAGCCGGCAAAGGCAAGGGGCCGGTGACTCGTCAAGCCGATCCACATCGGCTGCTTCACCTTTCCTTGAACCTGCCATTCGTAGAACCCCGTTGCAATCACTAGACAGCGCCGGGCCTTGAAGGCCGCGCGGAACGAAGGCTTCTCCGCCACGGTCTCCGACTTGGCGTTGATGCATTGATGTCCGACCTTCGGGTCCTTGGCCCAGGAGGGAATCAGGCCCCAGCGCAACTGTACTAACTGGCGGGTGGTTGTCCCTGGCTCGATCCTGATCGCAGCCACTGGTTGGGAAGGAGCGATGTTGTAGCGGGGCGTGAATAGGGGAGGGACCGAAATGCCAAACTCCTGGGCGATCACTGCGGGCGAAGCTGTTTGGGTAAAGCGTCCGCACATAGGAAGAGAGGGTAACACATGGTTACGAGGAGAGGGAACGACACCCATGCTGATCCCTTGCTCCCGGAACAAAGAGCGGGGTGGAGCCTGATGATCTTCTGTGCTCGCGCAACGCGCGGCCGCGGACGGCCCTCGTTGGACGCGCGCAGTAGAAGATCAGTCAGGCCCCATCCCTAAGAGACAACAAGCAAGCTTGGAGGAGGGGATGGGGCAGGGACAGGCGAGAGGTCTCCTGTGCTCGTGCAACGCGCGGTCTCTGAAGACCCTCGTTGGACATGCGCAATGGGAGTCCCTCTCGCCCGCCAGCAAGGGAGAGGGATGAGCGGTGCTTGTTCGGATAGTAGCATATATGCTATGTTCTCAATAGAGGGAACATGGCAGATCCATCAAGCAAACTGCCGTCAAGTCGTCTGGTCTATGACGGCGCGGTGTTCCGGATTGAATTTTACGTCGCTCCGGGCGGGGCTGTGCCGGCAGAAGTCTGGCTCGAACAGCTTCCTCTTGGAGGGCAGCAGAAGTTTGCGGCCTTGTTTGCGCGCATGGGAGACACGGGGAAGATTTGGAATGAACGCAAGTTCAAACATTTGACTGAAACGGACCAGATCTTTGAATTCAAGGTTGAGGCCGATCGAATCTTGTGCTTTTTCTTTATCGGCCGGCGACTGATCTTGACGCATGGGTTCAGAAAGGCCGGGGAGAAGACGCCCAAACGAGAAATCGATCGAGCCGAAGCCTACAAGGAAGATGTTGAAGGGAGAGCGACGCATGAAAGCTAAAGTGGCGCAAGCGAGCAAGGGGTGGCTAGATAGGAAACTGGCGAGTCCAAAATTCCGCAAAGGATTTGAAGAGGAAGTGCAGAAGTTGGCCATCGGGGAGCAGCTCTCCCGACTGCGCCAAGAGGCGGGACTCACTCAGGCACAAGTGGCGCAGCGAGCAAAGACTACGGCCTCAGCCATCAGCCGTTACGAAAATGCGGCGTACGATCGCTACGAACTCCGTACGCTTCAGAGGATCGTCCAAGCCTGCGGAGGGCGACTCGATATTATTATGGAGCCAGGGCCGAACACTCACCGGGCTGCGTAACAGAATGCTGAAAAGCAAGGCGGGGAAGAGGCGGCCACCATTTTTGTTGATCCGAATGCCTTGGACGGGGACGATCCACAACATTCCGTGCATGAACGCCGCCGCCAACGCATAGGACGATCGCTGTCAGGGCGAATCCTCTTCGTGGTGTACACGATACGAAGGAGAGACCATGAAAAAGAAACGATCCGAATCATCAGCGCAAGGCAGGCGAGTCGCAAAGAACGTCAAGCATATGCCGGACTCGCAGATTGATTTTTCTGACATTCCTGAAGCCACGGACGCAGAACTCACGCGCATGCGTCGGGTTGGCAGACCGGTCAGTGGTGTCGCCAAGCAGTTGATCGCCATTCGCCTCTCGCCGAAGCTGTTAAGCCAGCTTCGGAAGATGGCCGCCAAGCAAGGAAAGCCCTACCAGTCATTGATTCATGAGCTTCTAGAAAAAGCCGCCGCCAAAGCCGCGTAACGGTCCTTCCAGTCTCTCTCGTCTATCTGGTTTTTCTGGTGCGTCTGATGGGGTTTCCGGTCCGGCCAACCAGACAAACCTTCCCCCGTCTCGCCATTCCCGCTCGTCCCGCCCTCCTCGCTCAGCACTCAGGACTCAGCACTTGGCGCGTACAGCTTGTCAGGACGTGGGTAAATCGGTATCCTTCAGGGACGAGGGCTGCTGAGGGGAATGCAGAATGGGCATCGCAGATTTACTCACACTCAAACGACCGGAAATCCTGCGCCTCGCGCAGGCACATGGAGCCCACAACGTGCGGGTCTTCGGGTCCGTGGCGAGGGGAGAGGCGCGCCCAGACAGCGATGTCGACTTCCTCGTTGAAATGAAGAGCGACCGCAGCTTGCTCGATCTTATTGAGCTCAGCCAAGAGCTAGAAACCTTGCTGCAACGCAAAGTCGACGTCCTGACCGATCAGGGCCTCAGTCCCTACCTCGATCAGAAAATCCATGCTGAATCCGTTCGCCTATGAAGGACGATCGTATCTATCTGCTCCACATTCGAGATGCTATCCGGCAGATCGTGCAATATACAGAGACCGGAAAGGACAGCTTCCTGGCGGACCGGAAAACCCAAGACGCCGTAGTCCGCAATCTGGAAATCATTTTGGTGAAGCAACCAAGCGAGTGTCTCCCGGCCTCAAATCCGCCCACCCAGGAGTGGCGTGGAAACCCATTGCCGGCATGAGGGATAAGCTGATCCACGATTATTTCGGCGTCAATGTGCAGCTAGTATGGGATGTCGTCGACCGCGACCTGCCGGTGTTATACGAGAAAGTGATAGAGCTACTGACGACGCTACCTCCCACACCATAACGCAACGATTTGCTGGCTGCCTTTTGCCTGCGGCAGGCCGAATCTCTGGCGACAGGCACCTCGCACTCAGGACCCAGCATTCCCTCCCCCCGTACCGTTCACGCCCGCGTCTTCCATCGCCCCACGTCCTGCCATTCCCGCTCGTCGCGCCTCCGGTCACGTCCGCGAAAACCAAAGCATCCCTGTAGAGGGAGATTGGTCGGAGGAACATGGAGAGAGGAGGGGATTGGGGGATTGACGATATGTCAGATGCGACATATGATCTTTGGGAGATCGAAATGAAAACGGTGACGAAGAGAAAAAGAAGTACGAAAAGGGGTCATGAGAAAAGGGAGAAAGGCAAAACTGGAAGCCGCCGGATGGGTGGTCGGGTCCGTGAAGGAGTTTCTCGGGCTGTCAGAAGCGGAGGCGGTGCTCATCGACGTGAAGCTGGCGCTCAGTCGGAGTCTCCGGGAGCGACGGAATAAACAGGGTCTCTCGCAAGTCCAGCTCGCTGAACGGCTCCAATCCAGTCAATCGCGAGTGGCGAAGATGGAAGCCGGCGATCCGTCAGTGTCGATGGATCTCTTGGTCAGTGCCCTCATACTCCTTGGGGCCAGTTCCACCGATCTTGCCAACGCCATTAAGGGCGGAGAAAAGAAAGCCGGCCCTCGCGCCGCATAGGGGAGTCCGCCTCGGTTTTCTTCATCTACTCCTTCTGGTTCTTCTGGTGAGGTTTTCGGTCAGGCCAGTCAGATAGACCAGTCCGCTCTTCCTGCATTTCCTGCCATTCCCGCTCGTCGAGCCCGTCTTGCAGGCGCGATAGACCAGACAGACCTTCCCCTGTCCGATCAACCAGACAAACCAGATAAACGAAACAAACCAGACCACCCTTCCCCCATCCCGCCTTTCCCGCTCGTTCCCCCTCCGTCCGACCAACCAGACAAACGAGACAGGCCAGATAAACCATCCCCCTTCTCGCTTCTTCGGTCACGTCCGCGAAATCCAAAGGGGGGACCGGTGACCGAGTGCGCCCCGCTCCGTCGCCTCTCGTAGCATCCCATCCACGGCGGTCTGAGCGGAAGCCTTCTGGAATTCCCTTGGTCACGGTTGGGTAACCGTGACGCGTCGGTCAGTTCGAGCGTTCCTTCTCCAGCCGCCGGGTGGGGACCCCGCCACTGCGGCGAAAGTACGCGGAGCGCACTCGGTCACCTGTGTAGGGTAAGTGGGTTTGGGATATCCTCCAGTCATGGTCGTGAAGCCAAAGGCATCCCTTTGGGGGGCATGATTTATTGATAGGAAACGGGTATTCTGCGGCGGCAGGGAGTGGCGCCTGCTTGTCTAAAGCAGTCTCTGGCAGAGTAACCGGGCAACCTCGCGAGCTCTGGATGAGTGTATGAATGCAAGTCCCGACCCTCATTCCTTGTCCCGAACTGTTTTGGGTTGTCCTGGACGAAGCAAGATGGGAAGGCTTCGGGATCTGGCTGACTACACGGTCGCAGATCCTGGGCGGCTAGAAGTGTGTTTGGGGAAAGATTGCTACCCCCCTCAAGACTGTAAGATCGGAATGAAGTGAAGCAAAGCAACGAGGGTAATCATGAAGTTGGAAAGTAAATCTCTTGTCCGTAAGAAACAGATAGGCGCAGAGCTTACATTTCTTGATGCAATCGGACTCGTTCGCAGTTTTTGCGACCAACGAAACTGGCGACAATTCCATAAGCCTAAGGACTTAGCTATTGGCGTTGTGACAGAAGGTGCAGAACTTCTTGATTTATTCAGGTTCAAAAGTGATCAGGAAGTGCAGTCTTTGCTGGACAGTAAGCACACCCGAGAAATGATCGCGGACGAAATGGCCGACGTTCAGTTTTTCCTATTGCGAATGAGTGAAGTGACGGGCATTGATTTGGGCGATGCTTTAAGGCGAAAAATCAGGAAGAACCGAAGCAAGTATCCGGTCAAGCGAGCGAGAGGGTCTAACTTGAAATATAATCAAAGTTGAGCGTGCATGAGACTCTATTCTGCTAGTTCTGTTGAATTTGTTAATGACGCGAATCGCAATCAGATCGCGGACAAACTTCGCCGATCGTTTTTTGAATCCTACCGATTTTATCCATCCGAGAATGAAGTGCGGTCCTGGAAAAACTCACTGCGTGCCATGTCAGGAGTAGTGACTACAGCTGGACTCAAAGACAACGGCGTTATGATCGAGTACCAGTTGCCACTGACCTCTAAAAGGCTAGACTTCTTAATTACAGGCCAGGATCAGACTGGGCGTGATCACGCGGTCATCGTTGAACTCAAACAGTGGGAAAACACCAAGCGCGCGGATGGTGAGACTCTTTTGACGTTTGTCGGTGGTGGAGAGCGACCGGTGCTGCATCCGTCCGTTCAGGTAGGTCATTACAAAATGTATTTGGGGGATACCCACACAGCGTTTCATGAAGGTGATGCTCCCGTACACCTCAGCGCTTGTTCATATCTGCATAACTACCAAGAAGCAGTTGGAGATCCTATATTCGACGCGTCGTTTGCAGATTGGCTGGATCAATACCCAGTTTTCACAATGGGCAAGACGGAAGGTTTGTGCGAGCATCTTTACTCCCACACAGGAAAGGGGAAGGGCGCTGCGATACTGGATAAAATTGAGGCGGGAGGCTACGCACCGAGCAAGAAATTGATGGAACATGTAGCTGGGGTCATCGAAGGTGAGCCCTCATATGTTCTGCTAGACGAGCAGTTAGTCGTTTTCGAAAGAGTGCTAGCAAGATCGAGGCGAATGGAAGAGCAGGGCAAAGGTGTTCTTATCATTAAGGGTGGACCTGGTACAGGAAAGTCTGTTGTTGCCATCAATCTAATGGCAAGGCTTTTGCGCGAGGGACGGAACGTCCATTATGCAACAGGCTCAAAAGCCTTTACGGAAACTCTGAGGAAAGTTATAGGGCGACGCGGTTCAGCACAGATCAAATATTTCAACAGTTACATGGGCCAAACAGAAGAGCTAATCGACGTCATGATTGCGGATGAGTCCCATCGGATTAGGACGTCAAGCAATAATCGCTTCACGCCTAAAGCGAAGTCCTCAAAAGTTGCACAGATCGATGAACTTTTGAGCGTGGCCCGCCTATGCGTGTTTCTCATAGATGACGCGCAGGTGGTTCGGCCTAACGAAATCGGTTCCGTAGATTACATCAAACGTGCGGCTGCAGCACTAGGTATCGTCTGTGAAGAATACGAGCTTGAGGCCCAGTTTCGGTGCGGTGGTTCTGATGGATTTTTAAATTGGGTGGACAACACCCTAGAGGTTAGGCGAACGGCAAACATTATCTGGGAGGGCGCCGAAGGATTTCAGTTTAAGATTTTCGAAAGTCCTAACGCTCTAGAAGACGCTATTCGAGAAAAGGCCCGCAAGGGTAACTCTGCCAGGCTTGTTGCTGGCTTCTGTTGGAAATGGTCTGCTCCACGAGCTGATGGAACGTTGGAGGAGGACGTAGTCATTGGTGATTTCAAGCGCCCCTGGGATGCAAAGCCTGGGTCAAAGAAGCTTGCCAAGGGAATCCCACCAGCTGAGCTATGGGCATATGATCCTGGCGGGATCGATCAGGTTGGCTGTGTATACACTGCGCAAGGGTTTGAGTTCGACTATGTTGGGGTTATCATCGGCAAGGACTTGGTTTACCGATTTGATGATGGTCGGTGGCGGGGCGTCAAGGAAGAGTCTGCAGATGCGGTAGTGAAGCGCTCCAAGGAAGGGTTCATCGAACTTGTCAAAAGCACCTATCGTGTACTGCTTAGCCGAGGGATGAAGGGTTGCTACGTCCATTTCATGGATAAGGAGACCGAGAGATTCTTTAAAAGCCGAATGGACTTGAGTGCCGCTCTCGAAAAAGATGATACGCAAGAGAAGTGGCTGCCAACGATTGTCGAACACCCCGGGGATAAGGCGTATAGAGAATACCTACCTCTTCTGGCGCTTGAAGCGGCCGCGGGATACTTCGGTCGTGAAAGTGATACCCAGCCGGTGGGTTGGATAAAACTGTCAAAGAAGAAGCTGAATCAGCAGATGTTCGTGGCCAAGGTCATTGGAGACTCTATGTCACCAAAGATACTAGATGGAACTTATTGCCTCTTTGAATATGCGCCGGAAGGCACAAGGAATGGGCAGATTGTATTGGCTGAACACAAGGGCTTTCATGACGAAGATACGAAGTCCAGCTACTCGGTTAAATTCTACTTCTCAGAAAAAGAAGTCGGCGAAGATAGTTGGTCACATCGACGAATTGTGCTTAAGCCAGCGAACAAGCTCTATCGAGAGATCGAGATCCCTGAGGGGAGGGCTGACGAATTTAGAATAGTTGCTTTATACAAAGGGAGCATCACCTCTGATTTGGTTTCCACGTAAGCTGATTGATGTAAAGACAGAAACGGTGTGGAAACGTGGAGAAGGTTACTGCCTCCCAAACTGAAAAGGGCCGTTTCATCAAGGCGGTTAACACCGAGGCTCATAAGTTAGTTGAGTGATTTCGATAGAAGGGGTCTTATTGATGTCCGTGTTTGTCTGGTTAGACTACTCGGAGCGCGAACGTCGGAAGATGCTCGATGTCGTCGCTCTATTCAGAGAACACGACACCCGCGATGAGCTGGGCATCGGCTCAGTGCGCGATGCATTCGCCGACCTGCTTTTCCCTGGTACGAGCACAATCATGACCCGAGCGCGGTATTTTCTCCTCGTCCCTTGGATATATCAGCGTCAGGAAAAGTCGCGCACTAGCTCAGCGCAGATTGCCGCGCGGGCGCGGCGAGCGGAGACAGGCCTAATTGAGATCATCGAGCGGTCGGATGACAACGAGGGGAACATCGGCAAGGTGGCTAAGACTGCACTGAAGCGCCTTCCGAGCAGCGTTTATTGGCAGGGGCTTAGTGTCTGGGGGATTCGCACCTTCAGCGGTGCGCAAGCGCAGTACAACCGTAGCCTTGATCGGTATTATACACAGCTCACGCGGCACGGCGGCCGTGCGACGGAGCGTGACGCTGAGCATGATGATCTCATGCCACCGAACTGGCACGCAGGGCTGATTCCGCCGCCGCCGGATTTTCCCACAGAGTGCTCATTGAGCCTGACGTGCCGCGAAGCCAATTATCTCGCTGAGCGCATCCGTTTGAGCCCGGCATCCTCTGGGTCGTTGCTGGCAGAACTCGTCGCGCAGCGGCGACGTAGTGCCGATGTGCCGTTCGCATGGGAGCACCCGTATTCCGCTGAGCTGCCATCGACATTGCGCGTGAAACTGGATCACGCGCAGAATTTTTCTGAGATCATGAACGGCGCACCGTTGCTCTACAACTTAGTTCTGGCTGAACAGGCCCATCGGGATGAGGGTGTCACAAAGTACCGTGAAAGTTTTGCAAAATGGGCGCAATTGCTCTCAGAACGCTCACGCGTGCTGGCCGAATGGAATAGAGAGCGTTTCTGGCAAATGATTCATGCCGTCAATCCACGAATTACCAAACCTACCTATGACTTTATCAATACATGGTGGGGGCACGCCTTGGCTGGTGATGCTGCACGGCTCTGCGATGACCCATCTGTGCGCTCGTTTATTCGCGAGCGCGAGCGCCGACTAAAAAAGAAGCTGGCACGCATAGACAATCCCCGTGCACAGGAGCTTTGGACGGGTGATTCCGGCACTGCGCAGTTGGAATTTAGGTGGCTCATAAGTCAACGATTGCTCGGGGACATTTTCGACGGCCTGGAGGCACTTGATGCTTAGGCCGGACGAGAGGCAACATTTGCTAGAGCTGCTTCGCCCGCCTGTTGACTGCAAACTGGATGTTGCCGTTGGGACTACGTTCTCACTCGATCTCATGAGTGCGCTGATGCTTCCCCTCTCATTCGCGTTCTTTGACTGGGAACAGGCCGATGGTGAACTGGTAGCCGATCCACTGGCCTTGCTCGAAGCGTTAAGGCGCTACGGTGATCGTTTCACTGTTTTCTGTCAGAGTGGACAAATTCGTTTGCCGCCAAAGTATCAACCGCTTGTCACTTTCCTGGAGCCCTGTATTTACGACGTGCAGCTGGAAGACCCGGATGGTGTCTTTCACCCGAAGGTATGGGCGATGCGTTTTGTTGCAGAGGATGGCGCGGTTCGTTATCGCGTCCTGTGTCTAAGCCGCAACCTGACTTTTGACCGTTGCTGGGACACAGTTGTTGCGCTCGACGGCGAACTTACAGATCGTTCGAACGCCATCGCTGCAAATCACCCTCTCGCCGATTTCATTGCGGCGCTACCTGGTCTCGCCGGTCACGCTCTCCCGCGTGGGCGTCGGCAGGGGGTAGCGAAAATCGCGGACGAGCTTCGACGCGTGCGGTTCAAGTGGCCGGATGGCTTTGATGAAAACGAATGCCGCTTCTGGGTAGCGGGATTGGAGGGGAAAGCGGTTACGCCTTTTGGCGAACGGCAAGACAAAGCCCTGATCGTCTCGCCTTTCCTCTCTAATCCCATTGTACGTGACTTCCTGGACCACACCGAAGAAATGCATTTGGTTTCTCGTCCGGAGAGTATACAGGAGCTGCCACAAGAGACTTTGCAACGGTGCAAAAGTGTTAGCTTTCTCGCGCCGGAACTAACAGATGAATCTGATGATGGGTCGCCTCCGCTCGAACGGGATGAAGTGTTGGATGGCTTACATGCGAAGCTATTCGTCATAGATCGCGGCTGGAATGCCAGCGTATTCAGCGGTTCGTTCAACGCGACCGTTCATGCTTTGCAGCACAATGTCGAGTTTATGGTCGAACTCGTGGGCAAAAAGAGCCGATTCGGCGTGGACCAGTTTCTCCGACAAGTGAAGGGTGAAACAAATTTCGCTGACTTGTTGAAGGCGTACGATAGGAACGCGGCACCCGTGCCAGCCGATGCGACAGCGCAGAAGCTCGATGATCTGCTCCATGCTACGAAGCGAGCACTTGCTACCGCAGGTCCACGGCTGGTCGTCACGCCCGCGAGTGAAATTGATTCTTTTGACATGAGTATGGAGTGGACGCGTGCGCCGCATTGGCCACATACAGCGGTCGAGATACGGGCGTGGCCGATCACGCAGCAAGCGGAGCGGGCTCAAACACTTAATAAATCAATGGTGTTTCCCCGGCTGTCATACGGGGGGCTAACGCCCCTCATCGCCTTCGCCATGACTGCGAAGCACGGCGAAGCAAAGCGCGAATCGATTTTTGTCATGAACCTTCCGCTCCAGGGTGCGCCAGAAGATCGCCAGGATCGGATTGTCCGCTCGCTGATCGAAAACCGCGATCAATTGCTTCGCTATATCCTTTTTCTCCTAGCCTCCGGCGATGAAATGGCGGCTGCTTCAGGTGATTTGCGCAAGTTGCTTACATCGCAGGAGGACGGTCCAGGCCGGGCGTCTGCGAATCCCTATTTGCTGGAAACGCTGCTCCGGGCTCTGCATCGTAGTCCGGCGCAGCTTGAACGCGTGTCGTCTCTATTGGCGGTGCTCCGAAAGCAACCAGGTAGCTCGGAATTGCTCAGCGACGACTTTCGGAAAATCTGGGAACCCATTTGGGATGCCGCCAGGCAGGTCATGGAAAAATGAACGCACGTCCCGATACAGCTTCCGCTCTTGCCGGCCTGAAGGACTTTCAGCGAGCGACAGTCGATTATATTTTTGACCGATTCTATGGACAGGACCCGACCCGCCGCTTTCTTGTCGCAGACGAAGTAGGATTGGGCAAGACCCTTGTCGCACGCGGTGTGATTGCGCGCACAATCGATCACCTTTGGAACGAGGTACCACGCATTGATGTAATCTATATTTGTTCCAACGCCGACATTGCCCGCCAGAACATAGATCGGCTTAGAATTCCGGGCTGCGAGGATGCGGCACAGGCAACGCGCCTGACCTTACTGCCGCTACAAATGCACGATCTCCGGCGCCATCGCGTCAATTTCGTAGCATTGACACCTGCCACTTCGTTTGAGCAAACCGGAGGCGGTGGGCGCATGGATGAGCGGGTTCTGCTTTATTGGCTGTTGGATCGCGCATGGGGAATCCACGGGCCGCGTGCCTCGCTTTACGTGATGCAGGAATACGCGGGGACGGCTTCATTCGAACGAAGTATAGAAGCTTTTGACCCCACGAAACTCAATAAACAGATCGCAGATGAGTTTGTTTCCAGCTTAGCAACGCAAGTGCAGGAAGAGGTAACGGCAGGGAAGCCGGATATGCGTACGCGCTTCGAGGAGTTGCGCGGTATATTCAGCCGCAGCGACGCGAAAACGACGCAAGCCGAAACCAGGCAGCGGACGCGGTGGATTGGCGAGTTGAGGCGGTTGCTCGCTCGTGTCTGCCTCGCGACGTTGGAGCCGGATTTAATCATTCTGGACGAGTTTCAGCGTTTCAAACATCTGCTTGCAGAAGATTCGCCAGCGGGCGAGCTTGCGCGCGACTTATTTGAATCGCAGGCGGGTCAGGGTTCCCGCGTTTTGCTACTTTCGGCCACGCCGTATCGCGGTCTGAGCCTCCATCATGAGACCGATGACGATCACTACGGTGACTTCCTCACCTTACTGCGGTTTCTGGAAAACAGCGATGCGTCAGGCTGCAAGGAGATATTGGCAGAGTACCGCGCGGCTCTGCCTGCTGTGATGACACCTGACGGCCTGGCGCGGTTGCGTAGCGCGAAAGAAGCGCTCCAGCTGCGGCTGCGGCGGGTGATGGCGCGTACCGAACGCCTTGCGTCGACTAGCCAACGTGGTGGAATGCTTCTGGATGCGCCGCCCGCCGATGCCGCGCTTCATGCGGTTGATGTTCGCGCGTTTCTAGGTGCACAGCGGGTTGCCGACGCGGTCGAACAGGGCGATGTCGTCGAGTATTGGAAGTCAGCGCCGTACCTGTTCAACTTCATGGACAACTACGCTTTGAAGCAGGCTTTCAAGGACGCGCCCGAGAAAGACCAGATGGTGGGGCTTGTAAGGGAGTTCCCCGAGACGTTTCTTGATCTGGAACGCGTGCGCGCTTACCAGCCGGTGGAACCAGCAAATTCACGTCTTCGCGAGTTACTCTCCGAGACTGTGGATCGTGGAATGTGGCGGCTGCTTTGGATGCCGCCATCGCTTTGCTATTACAGTCTGGAGGGTCCGTTCGCTGCTCCGGAATTGGCCAGCGTGACCAAGCGGCTCGTCTTCTCCGCCTGGCACATGGTTCCGCGCGCCGTAGCGTCGCTCGTTTCATACGAAGCTGAACGCCGGATGATGCGAGCGCCTAGTCCGCTCTCGCGAGTCACGCAAGAAGATTGGAAGAAACAGCGAGGATTGCTGCGGTTTGGGATATCTGAAGGCCGCCTCATCGGTCTGCCATTGTTGCTGCTTGTTTATCCATGCCTTACTTTTGCTCGCTCTTGTGACCCGCGGGAGTTGGCGCGGGGCACACCTCTTACTGCCGCAGAGGTGCGCACACAGCTCGCTACGCGAGTACGTGGTTTGATTGAAAAGCTGGGCATCGTTCACGAGGCTGGTAGCAGCACCGACGATCGCTGGTATTGGCTTGCCCCGATGCTGCTTGATTACGAGCAGTTTCCAGTCGAGTCACAAGCCTGGTGGGACCGTACGGAGCTGGCGCAAACATGGGCCGGTGTCGAAGTCGGCGACGAAGACGCTGGCTGGTCTAGTCATGTGGAGCGCGCGACGCAAACACTCATTTCTATCCGCACTGGCAAAGAACGGCTTGGTGTGCCGCCAGACGACCTTTTTGATGTACTGGCTCTCGCGGCTTCTGCCGCTCCGGCTACAGCCGCGTTACGCGCGTACGCACGGGCTAGCCGTAGCGACCCTGCGCTTTCTCTTCCGATGCGTGACATCGCCGCACGGTCGGGAAGAGCCTTTCTCACTCTTTTCAATCATGCGGAGGTCATCGAAGCAGTTCGTTCTGAATTTCCAGGCGAACCTTACTGGCAGCGTGTGCTGGACTACGCGCACGCGGGTGGGCTTCAAGCTGTCCTCGATGAATACACGCATCTGCTCCGGGAGTCACTCAGCGTTACTGCGCTGTCGGCAGAGGAGACAACCCAGAAAATTGGTGCGGAACTTATCGGAGCGCTAACAATTCGTGCTGCATCGCTACGTATCGATGAAGTCACGGCACCCCGGTATGCGCGCCAGGTAACGCTTAAGACCGAACCGCTGCGCATTCGCTTTGCCATGCGTTTTGGTGATGATCGCTCTGATGAAGAAGTGTCAATCGGCGTTGATGGCGCACTTGCGGGAACGCGTAAGGAGCGTGTGCGCGCGGCGTTCAACTCTCCATTCTGGCCGTTTGTGCTGGTTTCCACTTCGGTCGGGCAGGAGGGTCTTGATTTTCATCATTACTGTCACGCCATTACGCACTGGAACTTGCCGTCAAACCCTGTCGATCTCGAACAGCGTGAGGGTCGTATACATCGCTACAAAGGGCATGCGGTTCGCAAGAATATTGCGGCGGCATTTGCCTCCGAGGCTTTACGTCAAAGTGACTCGGATGTGTGGGAGTCCGTTTTTGCGCTCGGTCGTGCAGGCCGTTCGGTGCAGGAAAATGATCTCGTGCCTTATTGGCTTTTCCCCGGTGAGGCAAAAATAGAGCGACATGTTCCCGCGTTGCCGTTTAGTCGTGAAGTCGAGCGTTTATACGGGCTGCGCCGAGCGCTCGCGATCTACCGCATGGTTTTCGGCCAGAGCCGGCAGGAGGATTTGATTGCCTATCTGTTGTCCAAAATTCCCGAAGACGAGCGGGGAAAGATAGTGGCGGAGTTGCAAATAGATTTGAGCCCAGCGGCGTCTTGAAAACCAACCGAAGGAGTCTGCTAGGTCAGTTCTTGACCTCCCACCTCGGAAAAACAAAGGGGATAGAAGTCTTTTCTCGCCGCCCGCCAGCACCGACGACCTCGACGTCGCTTTGGGCCCGGTTGGATGATGTGCGCGAGTGCGTGACGGGGCCGAGCGTATCTGGTTTGCTTGGTCTATCTGGTTCTTCCGGTTGATCCGGTTTCTCTGGTTCATCTATACGGAGATTTAGGATCAGGCCTGAGTTTTGACTTATTGGAGTGCGGGAAATGCAACGAGGGTCTTTTCTGCTACTGAGACCACGATTCTTCTATTGTCTCCCTTGAAGGCGGGCTAGAGGGTCTCCCGCTGCGTGTCACTTTCTCACCCACCGCCCACTGGCATGCCGAGTCGTGCCACGAACCAGTGCGAGGGCCTTCTTACGGCCTTCACGGCAACATTGCATGTACTCACCTAGGGAGTCGCCGGACTGTCCTTCACTGCGCGCATCGGACGAGCACCGTTTCATCGTGCGCGATGAACGACGGGAACGCATGAAAGTCGGCTGCTGAGGTCGCTATTGCATACGGTTCGCGAGGAGGACAGACTGAACTGATGGCTGAAATGCGAAGGGAGCGGAGCGGTCCTGTCCTATCGCACACGTAACGGGGTAAGAATGGGGAGGGAGCTATGGTTAGACGATTTGGCTCAAAGGGATATCAGGGCAATGACGCCAGGGCACAACAAATGTGGCAAATCCTTGTCGCCGCGGCCAGTAATCGACAAATCCTTACCTATAAGGTGATGGCTGGGCTCATTGGCTATGCTGGACCCGGTGTCTTAGGCGATCCGCTTGCGCACATTGCCTACTGGTGTAAGAAGAACCACACGCCGCCACTTACGTCCATCGTGGTGAATGAGAAGACAGGCCACCCTGGAAAGGGTATTCCGGTGAAGAAAGCGTCAACCTTTCGTGAGCAAGTCTATGCCTACCAGTGGTTCAAGCTTGTTCCACCAACCCGGGAAGAATTACGCGAAGCGCACGATGCGTATGTCTAGGGACGCTCGTTGGGGTTGGTCGCCTAATTTTGACCACGTGTCTTTGTGTCTTCTCTTGGATAAGAGGGGGTAGCGGGAGTCTTTTCTCACCGCAATGACCACCCACCGGTTACGTACCAACGCTCAATCGGGCAATCTGGTGAGAAGTGCCGGGCCTATCGCCGTGCCAGGCGATCCTGCGCCAGAGGTTGAGCAGGCTGGCGAGGGAGGGCGCCTCCTGGTCTATCTGGTTCTTCTGGTTGATCCGGTTTCTCTGGTTCATCTAGTTCCAGGAGCGAAACAAACCAGACAAACAAAATAAACCAGAGAGACCAGACCGACCAACCTGCCTCGCTAGTCCTGCTCGCGCTCTTCTCGTCATGCTGTTACTCCCGTCGCTTCATCCCTTCCGGACCGCCCGCAACGGCCTCTGCCTGACGTGTCTTTTCACGGTGATGAGGGTTGGTAGTGTTGTAGCGATCCTGCGATGCGCGCTCGCCTTACCACGAACGTCCCTGTTAACATGAACATTCTTCACCAACCTGTAGCCAAGGACAATCCATCGATGTCGATGCCCTCACAGTCGAATGCCGTGCTTGTGGCGATCCGCACCCCTCGTGTGACCGTGGCGGAGCTGGACAGCTCTCTGCAAGAGCTCACCCGTCTTGTGACCACCCTCGGGCACCATGTCGTGGGCCAGGTGACGCAAAAACGGAGTTCCGATAAGTATGCGGCGGTCTTGGGTCAGGGGAAACTCGCCGAATTGGCACAGTGGACCGGTGGCACAGGGACAGTCGCGGTGGCGTTTGAACGGCCGATGCACAAAGCGGCTTCGAAGCGCGAGGCGGCGGCTTCTGACGTCACGGAGGAATCAGACGAAGACGATTCGGATGATACCGGCGAGGCCGCACCGGGCCCTCGCGAACAGGCGCAGATCGTCATCGTGGACTGTGATCTGTCGCCGTCCCAGTTGAAAAATCTTGAAAGTGCCGCCGGCGTGCCGGTGCTGGACCGTACCGGCGTCATCATTGAGATTTTCAGTCGACATGCGCGGACCAGAGCGGCTCGGCTTCAAGTCGAGATCGCGCGGCTCAATTATCTTGCGCCACGTTTGCGTGAAACCGGTGGTGGCAGCGAGCGGCAAGGCGGGGGAGTCGGAGCCAAAGGGTCAGGAGAGACGAGCCTTGAGCTCGATAAGCGCAGAATCCGCGATCGCCTGAAAGAACTCAGGACGGAATTGGCGTCGATCGGGGACGAGCATCAGACGCGCCGCGCGAGACGGGAACATGAATTGACGGTCGCGCTCGTCGGGTACACCAATGCCGGTAAATCCTCGCTGATGCGCGCGATGACGGGCATCGATGTGCTGGTGGCCGACAAGCTGTTTGCCACGCTCGATACCACGATCCGGCCCCTGTATCCTGACACGCGTCCCAAAGTGCTCATGAGCGATACGGTGGGATTCATTAAAAAGCTTCCGCATGATCTGGTGGCGTCGTTCAAGTCGACGCTGGATGAAGCGGCCTGTGCCTCGCTGTTGCTCTTTGTCGTCGATGCCTCAGATCCCTCTTTTCGATCCCAACTCGAGGTCACGCGGACGGTGTTAGCCGAAGTGGGCGCCACGGACATTCCCAGCCTCGTGGTGTTGAATAAACAAGATCGTCTCGGACCGGACGAGCTCGCGGCCCTGAAGGCGGAATATCCGGACGCCTTTTTTCTGTCCACGAGAAGCAAGGACGATCTGCAGGCGCTCCGTGCGCGCATTATGGGGTTCTTTGAGAGCGAGATGATCGACGAGGAATTACATATTCCGTTTACGGCTCAAGGGGTCGTGGCAGAGATCCGCGCCAAGATGCGGATCTTGTCCGAAGCCTATGATGCCGAGGGACTCACGATACGGGTGCGATCGACAGCAGAGAATCTGGCTGGTATCAAAAAGAAGCTCGCGCGATGAGGCAGGGATTGCGCCATCACCCGACTCTCCTCTGACTGTCCGTCCCATTCCCCTTGAAGGCCTTCATCGTGGAACCCCTTGATCAGGCGCAGGCCTGCAGGGCCGTGAGGCTTTCCCTGACGGAGCGATAACCGCTCTACTATCCCGGACGCTTGACGAGCTTCTTGGGTAGACTGGAGCGGACGGTTCCATAGCGTCGCCCGCGAGGAGCTTGCCGCACGGTGACTTCGACATCCTGGCCCAATAAGGATAGGAAATGAACCAGGCGTTCGACCGAGAACCCGGCCATTTGGCCGGCGAGGAGCTTGGAGACCTTGGCTTGGTCAATGCCGAGTTGGGTTGCCGCTTCGGCCTGCTTCCAGCCTCGTCCCCTGATGGTCTCCTGAAGCGCCTGCAGTAAACTGCTTTTCAGGATCAGCTCCGCAGACCGTTCTTCCGAAAACCCTAGATCCCGAAAAATATTTCCACTACCTTTTGTTACCGTGGCACGTTTCATAGGCCTTCCTCCCTTCTCCACTTGAGCAGATCGGCATACCGAACCTGTCCGAGCTCTAGATCCGCCCTCGCCGTCTTCTGTGAGCGCTTCTCAAACACATGGAGCACGTACACGGCTTCTTCGAACTTGGCCACATAGAAGACTCGATAGGCCCCGTTTTCATCCCTGACCCGAATTTCCCGGACTCCAGATCCGACCGTCGGCATCGGCTTCCAATCATCCGCTTCTTTTCCCTGCTGAACTTTGAATAGCTGAAAGCCAGCCGTTTCCTGTGCGCTGTCCGGAAGTTCGCGAATGTCCTCCCGTGACGTTCCGACAAAATGAATCGGCTTCATCCCTCACCTCTCCGCGGCCATCCAGGGAGATGTTATGCTACATTTGGCATATACACAAGAGACTCGCTGAGTTGAGACCGGCGGACCGCGGCAGGCCATGTATACAACGAGAAGGTGCCGGGAGTCTTTTATCGCCGCTGCGTGGGACCTGGTTCGATGATCTGTGAGGGGGCGTGACGGGGTGGAGCCTATCGCCGGAGCATGGCGATCCAGCGCCAGAGGTTCAGCAGACTGGCAAGGGAGGCTGCCACGTAGGTAAACGCGGCTGCGGTGAGGATGCTGCGGGCCCCCTGCTCGTCTTCAGGCGTGAGGTAACTGCCTTGGCGGAGGACGGGAAGGGCTCGTCTGAAGCTGGCGTCCCACTCGACCGGCAGGGTGAAGAGGTGGACTAGCGTGGAGATCCCCATCGTCGCCAATCCGGCCAGCATGACGAGGAGGCCCGCGACCGGGGTTCGTGCTAATGCCGCCGCGATTGGAATGCCCATCATCATGACCGCTCCGACCTTTTCCGCTCCCTGTGCGATCCGCACGAGCCTGGTGCGCTCCGCGAGCGGTTGGTACCCCATGTGGTCTTGCATGGCATGCCCGACTTCGTGGGCGGCGACGGTAATGGCCGTGAGAGATTTCCCACTGAAAATATCGGGCGTCAGGCGGACGGCTTTGCTGACAGGATCGTAGTGGTCCCCCAGCTCGGTCGGTTCCACCGTGATGTGCGGCATGTTGAACCGATTGAGCAGATGCCGGGCCAACTCTCCGCCCGTTCCCGGGTAGTCCGAGCGGGGCGCACTATGCCGGGCAAAGACCCGCCTGGTCCAGAACTGTGGACCCAATATGACAACCCCGATCAGGAGCAACAGTAAGACGAGGCGTATCATCTATCCGGATTCCCCTCCCTTTCTTGTCGGGTGAGGCACTCGGCCCAAGCCGGTGGCACAAGGTTGTTGGGATCGATCCCTTTCCCTCACAGGCTACCACAATGGACGTGCGGGAATAACGAACCGGGCCCTTCGCCCTGTCTCAGCGCCTCGTCCGCATCTGACGTCCGTCCCCACGAGGCTGCGGATGGGTCTATCCTGTCTATCTGGTTGATCTGGTTCCATCGGTTTTCTTCTCCCTGCAAGTGCGCTATCATGCGCGTATGTGAGGTGGCCTATGGATGAGCAACTCCTTCTTAAACGCATTACGGTCGACCCGAAGATTTTCGGCGGGAAGCCCATTATCCGGGGCCGCCGCCTTGCCGTTGAACATGTGCTCGGCATGCTCGCGGCCGGGGACACGACGGACACGATTCTTCATGGCTATCCGTGGCTGGAGCGCGAGGACATTCAGGCCTGCCTGGCCTATGCGCATCGGATTGTCGGTCACGAGCGAATTGAACCGTTTCCGCTTGAAACTGCCTCGTGAAACTTCTCCTGGATACTTGCATCGCAGGTGGGGCAGTTGCCCCACTGATGGCCGCCGGTCACGATGTGGTCTGGGCAGGGGACTGGTCGGCCGATCCGGGGGATGATGAAATCTTGGCGCGGGCCTCTCGCGAAGGTCGCATTCTCATTACCCTCGACAAAGATTTCGGTGAGCTGGCTGTGGTGCGAGAGCAGGAGCATGCCGGAATTATCCGGCTGGTGATCTTGTCGGCTTCTCAACAAGCGGCCGCTTGCGTGATGGCCCTCAATCGCTATGGGACAGAGCTCCAGTCGGGCGCGATTGTGACCGTTGAGCCAGGGCGTATCCGCATCCGTCCGGCAACCTCACACCCAGAATCTTCCTAACATCGCCCGCATCTGACGATCCGTCTCCACGAGGCTGCGGATGGGGCTATCCTGTCTATCTGGTTTGTCTAGTTCAGGTAACGAAATCAATTAGACAGACCCAAAAGCCTAACCGGTCCTGCTTGCACGCGGGAGGGGGCTGACCTTTGAGAGTGCGGGGTTCTGAGTTTTGAGTGCTGAGGTTAGTGTGGGTGAATCAACGCCTCGCAGCGTTCCTGCGCGAAGCTGTTGCGGGCTGGACATTGGGTGTGTGCGGGACTACCATGTGCAACAGAAACTCTTTGGTGAGAAATGGCCATGAGCGAATTGATTTTTGTGGTGGAAGAGGCTCCTGAGGGCGGGTACATCGCCCGCGCGCTCGGGCAGTCGATCTTCACGGAAGCGGATACGCTGGCTGAATTGCCGGAGAAAGTCCGTGAAGCGGTTCGTTGTCACTTTGAGGAGGGCCACGCGCCTAAGGTCGTCCGCCTTCACCACGTCCGCGAGGAAGTTATCGCCGTATGAGGCTTCCCCGCGATCTGTCCGGAAGCGATCTCGCTCAGGCTCTTCGCAAGCTCGGCTACTCGATGACCCGCCAAGCAGGCAGTCACCTCCGACTCACCACCTACGAGCATGGAGAGCATCATCTCACGATTCCCCTGCATACGCCGCTTCGCATCGGCACCCTCTCGGCCATTCTCGCCGATGTGGCCATGCATTATAAGATAAGCCGTGAGCAGCTCCTAGAACGGCTGTTTGAGTAGGAACGGACTGCCGTCTGAGTCTTTCTTTCGGTGAATTCTCAGCCTCGTGGGGCTTTCTCTAGACCGAGCGTTCTTCCCCATTCAAAAGATGTCACGATGAAATAGGTTGCCGGGCTACTCTTCGGACTGGCTCTGCTGGTTGGCCCTCTCCTCTTTCGTCGCCGGTCGCACTTGTCGACGCCTCGTCCGCATCTGACGATCCGTCTCCATAGGCGGCAGACAGGTCTATCTCGTCTATCTGGCTTTTCTGGTTCGTCTAGTTCAGGTAACGAAATCAACCAGACAGATCAAACAGCCTGGCTGATCCACGAATGCATACGTTCATGCAGGTGAGGTTAGGGCATCTTGCAGATCGAGTCGAGCGCGGCCAATCTGGTCCGAAGATAATTTCTGATGTTGTTCCACTGCACATCGCCGCTGACCATGCCGATCGGTGTTTGTGCATTGTGGAAGCGGTCTCTTGCGGTCGGTCCGCCGATTTGAAGAAGCACGGCCTTGGTCTCTGTGGCCCATTTCCCTGATTCTTTCCCCCATCTCGCCGTCAACTGTTCTTTCTGATCTCGGAAGGTTCCGGCCCGTCTGCTCTGCCAGTACTCCTTATCAATGCGCTCTCTCAGTGCATAGCCCTGTTTCAGCTGCGTGGTGCATCTCGCGCCTGGTCGAGCTGCGGCTGCTTGCGCCTCGGTGGTTCCTGCGGGAGGTCGCGCGCCATTGTTCTCAACTGCTCCATGATCTTGGCGTGCGGTCAGCTCTGCAGTGGTGGGTGTTTTGGGTGACGCGCTGCAGGCACTGAGAAGGAGACAGAGCGCAACCCCAAGCAGTCTGTTCGACGTTGACATGTGGTCACCGTGCGGATTCACTTCAGAAGGATAGCGAGTTCGACCAGCTCACGCAAGCGCCGATAGAGTCGCGTTCTCTTCTGTTGAGACCGGAGCATACTCATCGTAGGGGGGAAGCAACGGGGGCGGAATAGGGGCTGCGTGAGCGTCCATTGCGCATGTCGAGTTGCCACAGTTCTCTTCTCCGCCATTCATCCTTCATGCATGCGGCGGCCTGGATGCGCCTCAACCTGCCGTAATGACAATACATGGCTATTCCTGTGGGGGCATGGTAGAGTGCAGGTGTCTCATCGCGGCGGGCCTCGCATGACACATCAAATTACACGGCCCATTTCGGATGTTGTTGTTCCCGAGAATCTGATCGGAAGTCTGACCTAGGTCGCCTTGTTCGTTGCGTCTTCGGCCCTCTCCTTCCCCTCGTGAAGCTGTTCTCGTGTTCCCTACAATATCAATTTTCAGAAGGAGGACCCCCATGGGTTCAAAACTTTATGTTGGCGGATTGCCCTATGCGGCAACTGAATCGCAGCTCACCACCTTGTTCGCGGCACACGGGACTGTCGAGTCCGCGCGTGTGATCACCGACAAGTTTACCGGACAGTCGCGAGGCTTCGGCTTCGTCGAAATGGCCACGCAGGATGAAGGTCAGGCGGCGATTTCTGCCTTGAACGGCACCCAGATGGACGGACGTCCGTTGACGGTGAACGAAGCCAAGCCACAAGAACCCCGCACCGGTGGCGGCGGACGTGGCGGCAACGATTTCGGCGGTCGCAGCCGGTTCTAAGCATTCCGCGATGTACCGAGCGGGGCGTCTCATCAGAGGCGCCCCACCTTCACCCAGAGGATTACACCCATGTCACAGTCACAGCAGCCAGCATTGCCGCGTACACAGGCCACTCCGAATTATCCGACCACGGTCCTGTTTGGTCTCGTCGCATGTGGCGCGATGATCGGAGTTCCAGCCTTTGCCTATACGTATGGATTCACCTGGCTGGACTGGACCATGTTCGCCGTGCTGTATGTCGTGACCGGTTTGGGGATTACCGTTGGCTATCACCGCCTGCTGGCGCACCGCAGCTTCGATTGCGTCCCTTTGGTGAAGGCAGGATTGCTCATCGCCGGGGGATGGGCGCTCGAAAACTCGGCGCTGAAGTGGGCCGCGGACCATATCCGCCACCATGCGAATTGCGATCAAGAGGCCGATCCCTACAACGCTCAGCGGGGATTCTGGTACAGCCATTGCGGATGGCTGTTCATGAAGGATACCAATGCGGATGATAAATACGCGTCACGTTTGCGGCAAGACTCTCTCGTGATGTGGCAGCATCGCTACTACCTGCCCATCGTCCTCTCAGGCTTGGCGCTCCCGTTCGTGGTGGGGTTTCTGTACAACGGCTGGGTCGGGGGGCTGGGGTGTTTCCTGCTAGCCGGCGTCGGACGAACCTTTGCCGTACTCAATTCGACGTTTTGTATTAACTCGGTCTGCCATCTCTGGGGACGCCAACCACATGGTCAGGCTGATTCCAGCCGTGATAGCTGGCTGGTCTCGCTCCTGACTTTTGGCGAAGGCTACCATAACTATCACCATAGCTATCAAAGCGATTACCGCAATGGCCCACGCTGGTACAACTTCGACCCGTCGAAATGGCTGATCTTCACGCTTTCCCTCTTCGGCCTGACGCACTCGTTACGGACGGCATCCAGCGACAACAAGTAAGGGCTGGCTTTCACGAGCGGAGGGGAAACATGTTCCCCGCGCTTGCGCCAGTAATGATGTCGTGAACAACGCAGGGCTGGGAGCAGCAACTGTGTTGAACATCAAGCCGGCTGATTAGCCGCAACCCGCCACGGCGTTTCACGCTTTCGCGTCGTATTGAGAATCGTGAGCCGCTGGCGCAGGAGGCAAAGGAATGAGGCCGGGCTGGATGGTCTCCCACTGCGCGTCTCCTCCCGCCCGTTCTCTCTCTTATGGGGCGAAGAGTTCCGTGAGTAGAGCGAGGACCTGCGCTTTGGTGGCTGCGTCGATCTTGCCGACGCGTTTGACCAGGCGGGTTTTGTCCACAGTCCTGATCTGATCCAGCACGATCTGGCCAGATTTGCCTTTGAATCGAATCGGCACGCGGGTGGGGTAGGGACGGCCCTTGGTGGTCATGGGGGCTACGATGACGGTGTCGATATGGTGATTCATTTCGTTCGGGGAAATGATGAGGCAGGGGCGAGTCTTGCGGATTTCACGGCCCTCGGTGGGGTCGAGGCGCACGAGAAAGACCTCGAAGCGGGCGACTACCACGTCCAGTTTTTCCGATCCCATTCAGACGTGGCTGCTGTTTCAGGATCTATAGGCTGGTCATCTCCCTGGCGATGCATCTGCTCGAAGGCCTGGTCCCAGCCTGCCCGTGCTTTGGTCGCCGAGCGAACGAGCAATTGCCCTTGTTGCACAATGAGATCGACCGCTCCGTGCAACTGACATTGCTCAATGACGGATTTGGGAATCCTGATTCCCTTGGAGTTTCCGATTCGCACGACCTGTGCCTTCATGTCTTCCCCTCACGTTCAAAGTAATTCTCTCTTGTAATTACATTGTGCGTATATGAGTTGTCAACACAGGAGCTTGTCTGGGCTGCCCCCTCACATCCTGTTCACGCGCGCGCGTTTCCTCTACGGGAAGGGCACCCATGTTGGCCCCCCTGCCGCCGGCAAACGAGGCAACAGATGCTCCCTCCAAGCTCGCTTGTTTTTTCTTTAGGGATGGGGGCTGATTGAACTTCCACTGCGCGCGTCCAACGAGGGCCTTCGGAGGCCGCGCGTTGCGCGAGCACAGAAGTTCAATCAGCCCCCATCCCTCTCTCTGTTCCGGGAGCATAGGGCCAAGGTGGGTGTTCTTTCTTTCTGCCTCGCGTTGTTCTCCACTCGCTGCTTCTTCTATACTCCCTCTATGCCGTCTCCATCCGATCTGTCCTTCACCGAGTCACTCACCAGTGAGCGGCGCCAAATCTTTTACGAACGCCATCGGTTTCTCGCGATGCTCATGATCCTCATTGTCCTCTTCTCTCCCTTCGCCGGGGTCTATGTGACGGGGTTGATTGGAGCAGGGATTGGTGTGCTGCTGTCCATCGCGGCCTACTATCTGACGCCCTATGTGTGGCTCAGGCTTGGCGGCTGAGGGCAGGCCTCTCGAGGAATGTGCAGGATGCTGAAAACTGCCGCCAGCGACGTTTTCCCATCGTTCAGATCCTCAACGTACCCCAGATGACCGGCGGTGTTTGCTCGGTGCGATGCCGGGCAGTGAGCATGCGGAAGGGGGCTCCCTCCTCAGGTGGGAGACCCCTTCCGTGGCTGGTCGCGCCAAAGAAAATGGGCGACTTAGGCCGCTCGCTTTTCTTTACTTTCTGCTCTTCGCCGGCGAAAGAAGGAGAGTTGAATATCATCGCGATTGCTACTGCCATGATCGCCACCAACATGCGCTTCATCGTCTGAGACCTCATGAACGGGTGTAAGGCTTGTGTCGTTCATAGGTATTTGTCGAGAGCATGCAGGAAGTTTGGTGCCGGACATTTCTCATTCTGTCGGGGCAGCCATTCCATCCCTCCGAGCTCGCTCATTTTCTTTTCAAGGATGGGGGCTGTGATCTTCCATTGCGCGCGTCCATGCGGGGCCTTCTCAGACCTCGCGTTGCGCGAGCACCGAAGATCATCGGGCCTCATCCCCTCCGCTTTCCAAACGTGCTCCGTCCAGGTATTCTGCCTCCACGGTTCACCCGCGAGGTTATCAGTTGGAGGCTGCGGCCTCACCGAATGTTCATGAGTCATTCATTGCCTTGATGAGGAGGTGCGGCGATGTCGGGAGTCGATATTCTGATGGAATATGTCATTCGCTATGGGTTCCAAGTGCTGGGCGCCGCGATTGTATTTGCGGTAGGTATGCTGGTCGCCCGCTGGGTCGGCAGGCTGACGCAAGAGTGGCTCGAGCGTCAGGATATGGAGCCCCCGATCAGGATGTTGTTGGTTAAGGCCGTGCAGATCGTGGTTCTGCTCTTTGCGGTCATAGCGGCGTTGGGCCAGCTGGGCGTCCAGATTGCGCCGCTGCTCGCGGGGATCGGAGTGGCAGGACTCGGCGTCGGGTTGGCGCTGCAAGGCGTCTTGAGCAACGTCGTGGCCGGGCTCTCCATTATTTTCACCAAACCCTATCGGGTGGGGGAACATATCTCGATCTTGGGTGTGCAGGGGGATGTCGTCGCCATCGGGATCTTCTCGACCACACTGCTGCATCCCGATCGCTCGCGCGTCGTCATTCCCAATCGGAAGATCGTGGGGGAGATCTTGCACAATTTTGGTACGATCCGCCAACTTCAGCTTCAAGTAGGCGTGGCCTATCGTACGAATGTGACCGAGGTGCTGGCGCTCGTGCGGGAGATTCTGGCGCAGAATCCCGGTGTGCTGACGGAGCCTGCCCCGTTGGTCGGGATCTCTGAACTGGGCGACTCCGCCATCACGATTTCCATCAAGCCCTGGACGTCGGTCGTCGACTTCGTGAGGGTGCAGGGGGAGTTGAACCACACCATCATCGAACGGTTCCGTGCGACGCACATTGAGATTCCCTTCCCGCAACAGGAGGTCCGTCTGCTTTCGACGGTGTAATCGAGGGGGAGATGTCGCGAGGTTGGTCTCATCGGTACTCGTCGGGAGATGCAGGAAGTTCTGTGCCGGGTATTTCACATTCTGTCGGGGGCGGTCATTCCATTCCTCCGAGCTCGCGCATTTTCTTTTCAAGGATGGGGGCTGTGATCTTCCATTGCGCGCGTCCAACGAGGGGAGTCCGCGACCGCGCGTTGCGCGAGCACAGGGCCAACGTAGTATTCTGTCCCATTCTTCATTCCCTCTAGTCGGGAGTAGGCAAACCGTTCTTTACTGCGCGCATCGGACGAGCACATTCAGATTGTGCGCGTTCTGCGAGCAAGAAGGACGACCAGGCCGTCTAAGTATTATTCTTTTCACTCTATCTAGAAGGATGCCTGCTGTCGGTTCTACTGCGGCCGTCGAACGAGGCCCTTCTGAGAGCGCGCGTTCCGGGAGCAATGAACCGATGTAGGCGTCCTTCCTCCTTTTTCGTTCTTGATCCCCCTTCCCTACATGTATAGAATGGCCCAACTTTTCAGGTAGTTAGCTGTACGGATCGATTCTGTAGTACTTCGAGGTTTCCCATCGAACACGTGATCGTGATGGATGGAAGCCAGAGGAAATGGGTGTCCCCCAACACCCCTAACAGGAGGAGACCACAGTGAGCGACTCATCCATCATTACTTTTGCGTTAGTGGCGGCAGTGACCGGCATTGCCTACGGCCTCTATTTGGCTATGTGGGTATTCAAGCTGGACGCCGGCAATCCGAAGATGCAGGAAATCGCGAAGGCGATTCAGGAAGGCGCGAGCGCCTATTTGAATCGCCAATATCGGACCGTCGGCGTGGTCGCAGCTGTGCTCTTTGTCATGTTGTGGGGCGCAGGGGCGATCTCCGATAAATTTGGTCTGCTGACTGCGATTGGATTTTTGATCGGCGCCGGCGCGTCGTCGCTGGCCGGTTATGTGGGTATGGTCATCGCGGTCCGGGCCAATGTGCGGACGGCGCAGGCGGCTCATAAGGGGATGAACGAGGCGCTGACGGTGGCGTTCCGCGGTGGCGCGGTGACGGGACTGTTGCTGATCGGCTTAGGCCTGTTGGCGATTACGCTCTTTTATGTGGTGGCCTCGCAGATTTCAGGGCAGGAGAAGGCGATTCATGCCTTGCTGAGCCTCGGGTTCGGCGGAAGTTTGATTTCGGTATTTGCCCGGGTGGGCGGCGGTATCTATACGAAGGCGGCAGACGTCGGCGCAGACCTGGTCGGGAAAGTCGAAGCGGGGATTCCGGAAGACGACCCGCGCAATCCGGCGGTCATCGCGGACAACGTGGGCGACAATGTCGGCGACTGCGCTGGTATGGCCGCGGACCTCTTTGAGACCTACGCAGTGACGACGGTGGCGGCGATGGTCTTGGCCTATACGCTGTTCAAGGGAGTAAGCGCGCCGATTCTCTATCCGCTGGCGTTGGGCGGCGTGACGATTTTTGCGACGATTATCGGTATCTTCTTCGTGAAGGTGAGCCCGGGCGGCGGGATCATGCCGGCGCTCTATAAGGGCTTGTTTGTGGCGGGCGGCATTGCGGCGGTGGCGTTTTATCCTGTGACGACGACGATCATGGCGGATGTGGGCGGTGTGAGCGGAATGAGTTACTATCTCGCCTCGTTGATCGGCTTGGCCGTGACGCTCGCTCTCGTCTTCATCACTGACTACTACACCTCCAAGAGTTATGCGCCGGTGAAGGCCATTGCCAAGGCGAGTGAAACGGGCCATGCGACCAACATCATCGCCGGATTGGCGGTGGGGATGGAGTCGACGGCCTTGCCGGTGGTGGTGATCGGCGGCGCGATTCTCACGAGCTACTGGATTTGCGGCGGCGCGGCCTCGGGCGGGTTGTACGGCGTGGCCACTGCGGCGGTGTCGATGTTGTCGATGGCCGGGATTGTGGTGGCGATCGATGCGTTCGGCCCGATCACGGACAATGCGGGTGGCATCGCGGAAATGGCCCATCTCGGTAAAGAGGTCCGCGACATCACCGATCCATTGGATGCGGTCGGTAACACGACGAAAGCGGTGACCAAGGGTTATGCGATCGGATCGGCCGGTCTCGCGGCGGTGGTGCTGTTCGCCGAATATGCGCGCGAGGTGGCGAAGGGGAGTGGGGCGAGCACCTTCGACCTCTCCAATCCTTCCGTTCTGGTCGGGCTCTTTCTGGGCGGGATGCTGCCCTTTATCTTCGGGGCCCTTTGCATGAAAGCGGTGGGAGAGGCTGCCGGTCTGGTGGTGGAAGAAGTGCGGCGGCAGTTCCGGACGATCAAGGGCATTATGGAAGGCACCGGCAAGCCTGAGTACGGGACCTGCGTGGACATCGTGACGCAGGCGGCGATCAAGAAGATGATGGTGCCGGGATTGATCCCGGTCGTCTCGCCGATTCTCGTCGGCATGATCCTGGGGCCGCAGGCCTTGGGCGGTATGCTCGTCGGCAGTATTGTGACCGGTCTGTTCGTCGCGATCTCGATGACGAGTGGCGGCGGCGCCTGGGACAATGCCAAAAAGTATATTGAAGAACAGGGCCTGAAGGGGACGGATACCCACAAGGCGGCAGTGACGGGCGATACGGTCGGCGATCCCTACAAGGACACAGCCGGCCCGGCGATCAATCCGATGATCAAGGTCATTAATATTGTGGCGTTGCTCATCGTCTCGCTGATCGTCTAGCAGGATGCTGAAAAAGTCCGCCAGCGTCGTTCTCAGCTCATCTAAATCCTCAACGTACCCCTGAGGGTACGCCTCCGGTTTCGATTCGCCTGCGGCCTTGCTGGACGGAATTTTTGAGCATCCTGGGAGTGGTTGTCGGCACTCGTGAAGGGCGAGCATGGAAGCCATCAGCTCTCAGCTCCATGCTGATGGCTGAAAGCTCAAGACCGACGCCACTTCACGTTTCTTTGCTCGGCTTGACGGCTGAAATGACCCTGGAGTAAGGTGATCGCAGGGATCACGTTGGTGCTGATCCACGAGAGTTTCCCAGAAACACGGGAGGTGCTCGGATGGAGAAACAGGAACGCAAGCAGGAAGCCAAGCGTGAGCCGCAGGGGAAAGACGACGTTAAGGCTAATCCCAAGGTCGTCGAAGCCGGCAAGAAGATGAAAGAAGATATCGACAAGCTGGTCGATGAGATCGACGACGTGCTCGAAAAGAACGCGGAAGAATTCGTCAAGAACTACGTGCAAAAAGGGGGGGAGTAGCACCAGGATTCTGGCAGGCTGCTCCCTCTTTTTTTATTCCCCTGTAGTGCATTTCGATTCAGGCGTCCCTCTGTCCCTCATCTGCGAACCTCACATCCCTGCGTTTGACAACCGAGAGCCGAGAGGCTAGTATCCCTTTAATTCTCAGATAGTTAGCCTATCTTTCGCCTCTGAATCGTGTAAGGGGTCCTCATGAAGTCCAAGCTCTGGGTCTTCCGTGATATCAATCTGTTGCAGCAGGCCTCGTTGGTGCAGGCCCTCTCGATTTCTCCTGCGACCGCCTCCTTGTTCCTGGCTCGCGGTGTGACGACGCCAGATGAAGCAACGTCATGGATGTCGCTGCAATCACCGCACGATCCGTTTTTGATCCCCGATATGGAACAGGCGGTCGAGCGGCTCCATCGCGCCGTCACGACTCAGGAGCTGATTTGTTTCTACGGCGACTACGATGTCGATGGCATTACGGCGACCAGCGTCTACATGTCGTTCTTTGGCGGATTGGGTGCCAAGGTTCGCGCCTATGTTCCGCATCGACTCCACGAAGGGTACGGACTCAACCTCAGTGCCGTGCAGCGCTTGCATGACGAAGGGATCTCGCTCCTGGTGACGTCCGATTGCGGCACGACCTCACATAAAGAAATCGCGTTGGCGGCGCAGCTCGGTATGGACGTGGTGGTGACCGACCATCACCAGAGCGATGAGCAGATGCCTCCGGCTGTGGCGGTGTTGAATCCTCATCGAGTCGGGGCCCTCTATCCGTTTCGCGGTCTCTGTTCTGCGGCGCTGGCCTACAAGGTGGCGCAGGCCTACCAGCTGCGCTACGGAGTCGCCGGCGTGCCGTTGGAATCGTTGCTCGATCTCGTGGCCTTGGCGACGGTCGCCGACGTGGTGCCTCTCCACGATGAGAATCGAAATTTTGTGCGCGAAGGGCTTGTGCAGTTGTCGCGTGGCGCGCGCTGCGGCGTGCGGGCGTTGAAGCAGGTGGCGGGGGTGACGCGGGAATGTACGGCGGAAACCATCGCCTTCAAGCTGGCGCCGCGTATCAATGCCGCCGGGCGATTGGACGATGCCATGCTGGGTGTGCGGTTGTTGACGACCGACAATCCGGCAGAGGCGCAACAGTTGGCCGACCGGCTTGAGCAATTGAATCGGGAGCGGCAGCGTATCGAAGTGGATATCATGGCGGAGGCGCTGGACTCGCTGAAGGATCAAGAGCTGCCGCCGGCATTGATCGTGGCCTCTCGCCATTGGCATCTCGGGGTGGTCGGCATTGTCGCTGCGCGTTTGGTTGATCGGTTTCAGCGCCCGGCGATTGTGATGGCGATCAACGAGCAGGGCATTGCCAAGGGTTCGGCACGGACGACCGGCGGGTTCGATCTGTATCAAGGATTGGCTTCTTGCCGGGAGATGTTAGAGGCGTTCGGCGGACATCCCAGCGCGGCGGGCGTGACGATTCGTGAGTCCCGGATCGATGAGTTTCGTGCGAAGTTTTCCGATGTGGTGGCCGGGTGGAACCACGAGGGCGCCAAGGTTCCGACCTTGAACGTCGATGCCGAGGTGCGGTTGAACGATGTGAATCTGCAATTGCTCCAGGAGATCGGCTCCCTGCATCCGTTCGGGGCGGGTAATCCCGAGCCCACGTTTGCCGTGACCCGTCTTGAAGTGTTGGATGCGCGCACGGTCGGTGAAAAACATTTGAAGATGACGGTGCGGCAAGGCACCTCGATGCCGTTCGACAGCATTGCCTTCGGGATGAAGTCGTTGCTGGAGCGGGGCATTCCGTCTCGCACCCCGGTCGATCTGGCCTTCACGCCTGAACTGAACCACTGGAACGGTCGTGACCGGATTCAGCTCCGCATTCGCGATGTCCGGCCGAGTGTGATGGAGTGAGTGAACCATGGTGTATGAAACCGTCACAGACCTCGACCAGCTGCTGGATCGGATCAGAAGTTATTCTGCCGATGCCGATCTCGGCCTAGTCCGCAAGGCCTACGAATTTTCTGCCAAAGCGCATGAAGGGCAACTCCGGCGGTCCGGAGAACCCTACCTGCAACATCCCGTCGCCGTCGCCGGTGTGCTCTCTTCCCTCAAGACGGATGTGGTCGCCATCGTCGCGGGACTCCTGCACGATACCCTCGAAGATACCGTTGCCACGGCCGACGAACTCGAGCGGGAGTTCGGGAAGGACGTGGTGCATCTGGTCGACGGGGTGACCAAGATCGGCAAGATTACGTTTCGGAGCTATGAGGAAAAACAGGCGGAAAATTTCCGCAAAATGCTGCTCTCGATGGCGGACGACATCCGGGTCGTCCTGATCAAGCTCGCCGACCGGCTCCACAATATGCGCACCTTGGAACATCTCAGCCCCGCCAAGCGGAAGGAGATTGCCCAGGAGACGTTGGAGATCTATGCGCCGCTGGCGAACCGCCTTGGGATCGGGTGGATCAAGAATGAACTGGAGGATCTCTGTCTCAAGCATCTCAAGCCTGAGGTGTACGAGGCGTTACGTGTTCGTGTGGCAAAACGGGACGAGGATCGGCAGCAATACATCGTGGAAGTCGGCCAACTCATGCAACAGGCGTTGCAAGAGAATGGATTAGGCGGACAGGTCTATGGCCGTCCCAAACACCTGTACGGCATCTACCAAAAGATGAGTAAGCAGTCGATTACGTTCGAAGAGGTCTACGACCTGACGGCGCTGCGGATCGTGACGGATCTCAAGATGAATTGTTATGCCGTACTCGGGGTAATTCACTCGCTCTGGCGGCCTGTGCCCGGGCGCTTCAAAGACTACATCGCGATTCCAAAATCCAATCTCTATCAGTCTTTGCATACGACGGTGGTCGGTCCGAAAGGGGAGCACGTCGAATTTCAGATCCGCACGGAGGACATGCATCGCCTTGCCGAACATGGCATCGCCGCGCATTGGAAATATAAGGAACAGGGGCAGGTCGCCGATCGCGACAGCAAGGCCTTCGGCTGGCTCCACCAGTTCGTCGAATGGCACGAAGACTTGTCCGATAACCGGCAGTTCATGGATTCGGTGAAACTCGATCTCTTCCACGATGTGGTCTATGTGTTCACGCCCAAAGGGATAGTGAAAGAATTGCCGAAAGGATCGACGCCTGTCGATTTTGCGTTCGCGATTCACACCGAGGTCGGAGACCATTGTGTCGGCGCCAAGGTGGACGGAAAGATCGTGCCCCTCAAGCATGAACTGGCTAGCGGAGATATGGTCGAAATCTTAACCTCATCGACGCAAACGCCGCACAAGGACTGGCTGAAGTTTGTCCGTACTTCGCGCGCGAAGACCAAGATCAAACATTGGATCAAGCTTGAAGAACAGAAGCGGAGCATTGAGATCGGCCGTCGCTTGCTGGAGTCGGAATTCCGCCGTCAGGGGATGGCCCCGGCGCAGATGTTCAAGTCGGCAGAGCTGTTGGACGTGGCTCGGCAGTCGGGATTCGAGAATACCGAGGAGTTGACCGCCGCCGTGGGCTTCGGCAGCCTGGCGATATCGCAGGTTATTGGTAAACTCACCGTCCAGCCAACTGGAACACCGGAACCGGTTCAGGAGCGTCCTGTTGCGCACAAGGCCGTGGGAGGAAAGAGCGACGACACTGGCGTGCAGGTCAAGGGGTCGCGCGATCTGCTCATGCAGTTATCGCGCTGTTGCCATCCCGTGCCAGGCGATCGCATCCTCGGCTACATCACTCGAGGACGCGGGCTGACGATCCATGCCGTCGACTGCCCCAACCTTGTGGCGCTAGACTACGATAAAGAGCGGTTGGTGGAAGTGGAGTGGGACTCGGCCACGCCGGGCACGCATTCGGTGAAAATGTCCATTGTGGCCGTTGATAAGACGGGTGTGCTGGCGAATGTGTCCTCCGCGATCGCGGAATGTCATGCCAACATCAGCCGTGCTGAGATTGCGACCCGAGAGGATCAGAAGGCTGTGCTGGATTTCGTTGTGGAGGTCTCAGGCACCCAGCATCTCGATCAGGTGCTGAAAGCGGTTGAGCGGGTCGATGGGGTGATTACGGCCAGGCGCATGCGGGCCTGGCAGGAACGGTCATAAGCGTCTGTCTTGTTCGGATGTCTATTTGGTCTATCTGGTTTGTTGGGTTGCATGAGAATCAACCAGATAGACTAGACAGACTAGATGAACCAGATAGACCCGCTTCGTCTGCTATGGAACCTTGAACTGAAGTTTCAATCCCCGTTCTAGTTTCAGCTTCTCTGCCCGGCCCCCGGCGAGTTCCAGCACATAGAGCGACTCGTCATTCGGACGATATTGTGGACAACTGTCGTCCGTTCTCGTGCAGATCGGGACATTCTGCTCGATGTAGACGATCTGTTTTTTTTCGTTCATCCAAATAATATCGAGCGGGATCTTGGTGTTCTTCATCCAGAAGGTCCAGGGCTGTGCCTGTAAGAACGTGAAGAGCATGCCGCGATCGGCGCCGAGGTGTTCCCGGTACATCAACCCTTCGGCGCGTTTTTGGGGCGTGTCGGCTAATTCCGCATGGATGATGATGCCCCCGGGGATGGTAATCGGGATGAGACCTGGCAGCACCGGATCAGTCCCTGCCTCGGTTGAGCCGGAGAAGGGTAGGAAGAGGGTGAATAGCAGCGTCAGTAGCCGTAGTTGTTGCATTGGCGCATCCTATCGGCGAGGCAGGAGTGAGTCAAGCTGGTAGCACTCTCTGGGGGCCTCTGGCGGCTGAGGGCATCTTGCAATCGCGCGGGTGGCTATGGCATCCTCGGCCAGCTTATGCAAGGGAGGGGCGCATGAAAGAGGTACGAAAAGTCCATTACGTCAAGGGTGTGTTTGTGTGTCCAACCTGCAGGCAGTCGTATGTGCAGGAAAAATGGATCGAAGCATGGCGTGTTCGCTGCCACAAGTGCGACTACCGTGGAGCCTTGACGGACGTCTCCGTCGAAGAGCGGATGGAAGAGGAAATCGTCCGGCGTTGATCTGGCGCCAATTCTGCGCGCTCTGTTCTGTTCGCTGTACGTCGACGCGTTCCGAGTTCCTCTCCGGTTCACGACTCTGCTTGCCTAGCACTCTATTCCTCTGTCTCCTTCTGTTGATACCAGGCATCGGATCCTGTGAGGCCTTCGCCGAAGAGCCGGCTTCTCGGGTGAAGGTGCTCGTCACCTACCATTCACATTCCGGCAATACCGAACGTATGGCTGAGGCGGTGGTTGAGGGTGCGAAGAGCGTTCCCGGCACGGAGGTGCTGCTCAAACGCGTGGGCCAGGTGACGGCGGATGAGCTGTTCTCTGCCGATGCGGTCGTGGTTGGCTCGCCGGTCTATTGGTCGAATATGTCGGGTGAGGTGAAGACCTTCTTCGATAATTGGCAGTTTAAATTCGGTGTGTTTCCTGAGTTTAAGATGAAGAACAAGGTCGGCGCAGCCTTTGCCACGGGTGGGCAGGTGTCCAGTGGGAAGGAAGTAACGATGCTGACGATCCTTGCCGCGATGTTGGGCAACCAGATGATTGTCGTCAGCGGAGGCGGGGCGTTCGGCGCCTCTGCCACCACGGAGGGCGACAGCCCTGGCATCGACAAGAATGAATTGGCCGACGCCAAGTCTTTGGGCCGGCGTGTGGCGGAAGTTACGGCGAGATTTAAGGCCGGTTCAGTCAAGTAAGTCTCTCCCGTATGGCTCCCACTCCCTGTTTCGAGCGGCGAGCGGCCGGACGTACGAGGGAGCCAGATAAATTGCAGATCGAGTCGTCTTCCGTTTTCGCGCCTTGATGCCGCTCCTCTCTCCCCCTTATAGTGATGCACTATGCGGAAAAAGACCTCATCCCGTCGCGGGCAAGGGGATCGTCCCATGTCTGAACAGGGGATTGACCTTCCGCGCCCTACCCCCGAATCGTTTGCGCTCCTGGCCGCCTTTCGGGCCATCTCGGCGAATGCTGTATACACGATGGCTCCGAAGGCCGCTGTCCACAAGGGATACGACTATTATCAAGAGCAGCGGCTTCAACATTATGTCTGGAGCCAGGACCGCACAACGCTGACGGCGCAGGTGGAAGGGACGAGGCTCTATGAGGTCGTCTTCTCCATCGTCGACGGGTTCTTGTCTGCCTCCTGCGATTGCCCGGCCTGGGATCCCAGCTGGTTGTGCAAACATGTGTTGTGCGCCTACTTCACGACAAAGCATGTCCTCTCACCGCAGCTATTCAGATTGCCGGGTGGGCATCACAGCGAGCTGCTTGGGCTCCAGGCCGAATTGCTCGGCAACATCCCGGAGCCGGTCCGGACGGCCAAGCCGGTTTCCACCGGAATGGCCCGGAAGGAGTCGGCCTATGAGATTGTCATGGATACTAGCCATCAGCCTCCACAGCTTCTGATCCAGAAGAATGGCGTGCCGCTTTCCGGGGAATGGGGCTCTGACCTTCCCTCTGATCTGATTCCTCTCCTCAATGTGTCCCGGCACATGTCCGGGTTCGGGGAAGACCCCTTGCTCCACTATCTCAGAGTTCACGATAGTCCCTATCCGATCCTGTTGGTCGCCGGGGACGAATCCATCCCGCTTCAATGGAGTCAGTCGGTCAAGTGCCGGAGTAAGACGGAGATCGATCTTGCTGGCGCCCAGATTCGAGTCCGCGCCGTCTGTCTTGTCGACGAGGTCCCGCTTGAGCGGATCGTCCGTTTCAGGACGTTTGTGGCCGATGTGAATGGCGGGCGGCTTCTCTATTTGAAAGACGAGCAGGGCTGGGCGTTGTTCCGCTCTTTGCGGCAATGTTTCAAGGGGGATGAACCGTTTGTCGATCCCTATGCCGATTTCGAGGAGGGAGCCCGTGCGGTGCCGTCATCAGATCAGTCCGGGTATGGGCGATCGCAAGGAGCGGATGAGGATGCGGAATTCACGCTGTCGCTGGAGGATTTTCAGCCCGCACAAATCGATGTGACGCACAAACAGATCAATCGGATCGTGCGCGATCTGCGACTGAAAGTGGAGGGCCAGGATCTGTCGATCCATCGGCCTGCGCTTCTGCCTGTGGACGATGCGCACTCGTATGCGTATGCCCTGATTCTGAAGCCTCCGTCAGGCACCGAAGGCCATCCATCGACCTCATGGACGTTGCAGGCGCAATGTCGCCTCGGCGATTTCCGGTTTGCGCCGAGCCTCGCAACATTTGGGTGCCTGTCGGCGCTGGGGCAGGGCCTGACCCTGTCCGGTGCGTTACGCACATCCAAACGAAAAACCCTGATGTACGAGACCTACTTTAGCCTGCTTGCGGTGCGTGAGGCGAAGGCGCGAGACCAACGTATCAAAATGGCCCTTGGCCTGGACGGTTGGCCACGCGCCGTCAGCGACGAGGCGGCACAGTGGCTCAAGCAGCATCTCTCCGATTATGCCAGGACGGTCGTGCGGCTACAGGCTCACGCAGGGCGATGGGAGCTGCAGCCGGTGGACAAGGCTCGCGAGGCGCAGCTGTACAGGATCCCTTTCGAGGTATTTGGCCCGGAGGTCTTTCGAGGCATGCCGCGCTACGATGAGATGACGATCGACGGGCCGCAGTTGTTCCAGGGGTTGCCGGCCCTCCTGGAGAGACTGGCAACCGATGGGGTCGAATTGCTATATCAGGACAAGCCCATCATGCCTGCTCAATGGGATTGCTCCGCCCAGGTCGAACATATCGAGCCTGAAGGGAGTGGCATCGACTGGTTTGAAATCCGTCCTGAAATCCGATGCAACGGCGTGGTGCTGGACGAATCGGAATGGCGGGCGGCTTTCCTGCAGGGCGGGTTGATGGATGCCGAAGGCGGGTTGCGGGTGCTGGATCGCCAGACGATGGAACGGCTGCGTGCGATCCTCGCCCTGACCGGCGAGGCGGTGGAGGGTCAGGGCGCCTCGAAGATTGTGCATGTGCCACGCCTGCAGATCCTCGACTGGCTGGCGTTGCGGGAGCAGGGAATTACGGTTTCGTTGCCTGCCGAAGACGAGGCCGTGCTGGCGCGTCTCATGGGATTTACGCAGATTGCCGCACGCCCTCTGCCAGAGGGCGTGCAAGCTACGCTTCGTCCCTATCAACGGGATGGGTATGCCTGGCTCGCCTTTCTCTACGAACACCGTTTCGGCGCCTGTTTGGCCGATGACATGGGGCTGGGCAAGACGCTTCAGGCGATCTGTCTCCTGGCCGCCATTCAGGACGGGCATATTAAGACGGCGGCGAGAGTGAAGGGGCCCCATCTGGTTGTCGTGCCGACGAGTCTGCTCTTCAACTGGGAGCAGGAGCTTGCGCGGTTTGCGCCAGGACTAAAAGTCCATGTCTATAGCGGCAGTGAGCGGACGTTCGATGCCAAGGATGGCGAGGTTGTGATCACGACCTATGGGCTGATTCGCCGTGACATCGAACGATTGGAGCGCATGGCGTTCCATGTCATCGTATTCGACGAGGCACAGGCCGTGAAGAATATTCAGGCCGACACGACGAGTGCCGCCCGCCGTCTTGCCGGACGATTTAAAATCTCGCTGACCGGCACCCCGCTCGAAAACCATCTCGGCGAGTACTTTTCTGTAATCGATCTCTGCATGCCTGGATTGCTCGGCGAGTATAGTCGGTTCAAGGCCGGTCTCAAGCGTGTTCAGGGTGCGGCATTGGAGCAGTTGCTTCGCCGGACGAAGCCCTTCATTTTGCGGCGGACCAAGGCAGAGGTGCTCCACGACTTGCCGCCGAAGATCGAGAGCGAGGTGTTCCTCGACTTGACCGATCGGCAAAAGGCCTTGTACCAGCAGACGGTCGCTCAGGTCCGTACCACGATCGACGAGGCCTACCGGACGAAGACGTCCGGCCAGGCACAGTTCATTGCGCTGACGGCGATCCTCAAGCTTCGGCAGGTCTGTCTCTCGCCTCGCTTGCTGACGAACCGGGACGATGAGTCCTCTCCAAAAATCAGTTTCTTGATAGAACGATTACAGGTATTGCTGGACGAAGGGCATAGTGCGCTGGTGTTTTCCCAGTTCACCAGCTTTCTCGATCTGGTGGAGGAATCCTGTGTCCGGCACGGGCTGCCGTATCACCGGTTGGATGGTTCGACGGTGGCAACCGCGCGCAAAACTCGCGTGGCGGCGTTTCAAGGCGGCAAACAGCCTGGCGTGTTTCTCCTCAGTCTCAAGGCGGGGGGGCAGGGGCTGAACCTCACCAAGGCGAGTTATGTGTTTCATCTGGACCCCTGGTGGAATCCGGCGGTGGAAAACCAGGCGTCGGATCGCGCGCACCGTATCGGACAACAGCGGACGGTTTCGATCGTGCGGATTCTCATGCGTCATAGCATCGAGGAAAAGATGATGGCGCTCAAGCAGCGGAAGCTCGATCTGTACGATGCGGTGATGCGTGGCGTGGTGCGTGGCTCAGGGCAAGGGGTCTTGAGTAAGTCCGATTTTGAATTTCTGCTCTCGCCGAATGCGTCCTGAGGACATGGACGCGTCACTGTGATTGCGAGTTGACGAGGTATCGTAGAGTCTTTGGGGGGGGCGGACGCTTGGTTCTGCCTAGTTCCGCACGGCGTTGGGGGAAGGCGTTTGGCAGACACTCGTCGCGATCTGCACATACTCATGGATATTCTTTGAACAGCGACCACAACAGCCAGAATCTTTTAGACCAAACTTCGCTTTGAGCTGGCAGGGCATGATAATGCCGTTCCGTCCAGCTTCACGGACATCCGAATCGGTGATTCCCTTACAGAGGCAGAGGTACATGGGTTGTACTCCTTATCGGCCAGTAAGATTCTTGCTCGTCAGTAACGATTATGATAACCGTTATCAACTGAGTGAATAATACGCCCCTCCTCTCTTTCTGTCAAGAGAGGAGGGGCAGGTAGAGGGCTTGGTGCAGAAGTAGACGGCTAAGGCGTTGCGAAATCTATTGTTTTAGAGCGTCTGCTCCAGCTGATCGACCATCTCGCGGATTGTGTCGAACCCCGATTGCCAAAACTCTTCAGATGACATATCGACGCCGACTTTGGACAGGATGGCCTGCGGCGATTCCGATCCGCCCGTGCTCAACAGCTCGAGATATTTGGGGACAAATGAGGCCCCTTCTTTTTGATACATCCGATAGAGAGCGAGCACGAGCAAGTTGCCGAAGCTGTACGCATAACAATAGAAGGGGCTGGCGAAGATGTGGGGAATGGTCAACCATTCCCATTGAAACTCCTCCGGGACCTTAATTCCCTTCCCAAACTGCTGCCGCACCTCGGCCAGATAGGTCTTGGCCAGATCCTTTACGGTCGCGCCCTGGGCGATCATGGCATGGGCCTGATTTTCAAATTGAACGAAATAGGCCTGCCGGAGGACCGTGGCGTAGATGTCGTCGAGTTGGTTGAGCAGGAGTCCCTGCCGCACCTTCTTGTCCCGTTCCTGGGTCATGAGGGCATCGGACAGGATGCGCTCTCCGAACACCGAGGCCGTTTCCGCCAGTGGAAGGGTGGAGTGGAAGGTAAACGTGGAATGGTGGGACGCCAACATGCCGTGGACGGCATGCCCGAGTTCATGGGCCATCGTCGCGATATCGCGCGCCTCGCCGGTGAAGTTGAGCAGCACATAGGGGGTCATGCCCGGGACGACGCTGTAACAATAGGCGCCGCCGATTTTCCCGGGCCTCGCCCGTGCATCGATATGGCGCTCTTGCACCACCCGCTCCGCCAAGTCGGCTAATTGCGGAGAGAACCCCCGGTACGCATCCAGTACCATCTTGATAGCATCCTGATAGCGATAGGATTTCTGTTCTGTGCGATGTGGCGCATAGATGTGATAGCGGCTCATCGGTGTGATCTTGCAGAGCCGAGCCTTAATACGGAAGTAGCGCTGAAAGATGCCCGCATTCTTGTGACAGACCTTCAGGAGCGACGCTACGGCTGCATCGGGAATGTCGTTGCCAAGATTGCGAGCGGCAATCGGGGCGGCGAATCGGCGAAGCTGGAGATTCTCCGCTTTCCAGTCGTTGACCAACGCTTTGTAGATTTCACCGAGGAGATCGTGTTGATCGGCATAGACGCGGTACAGCTCCCGGTAGGCGGCCTCACGCAGCCGGCCTTGCGAATGGCGGAGATAAGCCGTCAGGTTCTCGCGCGTCATTGTTTTCCGCTTGCCGTTGACGGTGAGCGTGAAGGTGAAGGCGTTCGTCACGACATCGTAGAGCGAATGGACGGCGCTGCGGCCTGTGATGTTCTTGATGTTGACGATCTTCTCTTCCGGCTCGGACAACGTGTGAGGCTGAAACCGGCGAATGGTTTCGAGGTGATACCGGACCGAACCGGTTCCCGCCATGAGGCGGCTCGCATTGTCTTTATCGACGCTTTGCCACCAGAGGTCGAAAAATACCAATCGGTTCTGAAGTGCGGTGAGTTGTTCTTCGACTTTGGTCTTAAACGAACGAGCGGCGAGGTCTTTCGTATTTTCGGAAAACCAGAGATAGGCATAGGCGCTGAGCCGGGACGAGGCAGCCGCGATCTCTTCACTCAGTGTCAGGAGTGGATGGAAGATGGAGGTGGCCATGGTCGGGCTGAGTTGGGTTCGAGCTGCTTCGAATTGTGCGACCTTGGTCTCGATCTCTGCCAACAGGGTGTCGAACTGCTGGACCGGCTCCTTGGCCAAGTGTGAGAGATCCCAGCGCTCGGAATGGGCGCGGCTCTGTTTTTTTAGAGGGGAGGTCTTACGGGGCTTGGCAGTTTTTCGATTTATCTTCGCAGGCATTAGTCGTATCTCCTTCGGCTCGTTTTAAGCAGGTTGCTGAAAAAGTCCTCCAGCTTCGTTCTCGGCTCATCGAAATCCTCAACGTACCCCGAGGGTACGCCTCCAGTTTCGACTCACCTGCGGCCTTGCTGGACGGCCTTTTTGAGCATCCTGCTGATTCTTCTGGCACTATTCCCCTGCGTAATTTGGTAACAGGGCATTAGGAAAAAAGTTAAGATTTCACGCAGTCTGGTAAGTCTTACCTGCGAGTGTGCCAGGCCAGGATCATACCATTCCAGCTTGCGAGGGCGGTGGAATTTTCTCCGGCGTGAGAGGCGGGGGAATCTTCCCTCGCGATGGCATTCTCGGTATGATGCGGAAAGAAGACGGGAGATCTCATGACCGACCAGGAACTCAATCGGGCTGTCCAGTATGTTACCGCCAGCACGTCCTATGGGCGCGACATGGTGGCGGATATTCTCAAAACTGGGTTTGGTGAGTTGACCGCGCTGGCGACGGAATCGTCGGAACGGTTCGAACGTGAGGTGCTGTTGGAATATGTGTGCCAATGGACCATCAAACGTACGGCGCAGCCGGAACCGCTAGTCAGGGAGATCCTTGGCTGTGCCAGCCGCTGGCTGGATGAAGTGTATGAGGAAATTGCCAAGCGCCAACCGGAAGCCCTCGGCCTGATATCCGACAATGATGATGACGATGATGATGATGATGACGCAGAGCCGGTCTAGCAGGGTGACGAGCCAGTCATCCCGATTCGGCTCCAATCCTGGGCATGTGTAAGGCGAATCAGTGAAATGTCAATGTTAGGCAGGCAGCGAGCTTGAGAGCAGTTCGAGATTTTTCGTCACCATCATGTCGCCGTTTTTCGTGGACACATCGATGGCGGTTGCGCAAACGGTTCGGCATTCCTCGATGCGGCCGAGCTTATGGAGCGATTGGGCCAGGGCATAGTAGGCGGCTGAGTAGGTGGGCTTCACGATGACGCATTGTTGCAGGGCCTTGGCTGCTTCTTCGAAGTTCTCATCTTCCATGTAGGCTTTCCCGAGGCCAAACCAAGCCACCTCGTCGTTCGGATCAATGGCCAAGACTTTTTTGAGCGGTTCGATGCGGCGATTTGCCATGTCTTCCTCCAAGTATGCGTGACGATAGCAGCGGCGAGCGCTCGTTGTCTATGCGCTTTCCTGCATGCTACGATTCGCGTATGTGATGAGTGATGCGTGAAGGGTGATGAGCCAGGATGTTCCCGGCTCTTCCGGATCACTGATCACTCATCACCGATCACTGGATTAGACCATGGGCAACACCGGACTCGTCTACGATCCACGCTATCTCGGCCATGATATGGGCGCAGGACATCCTGAGTCGCCCAATCGGCTACGCGCTATCATGCAGCAGTTGGAACAGAGCGGAATGGTGGCTCGGCTGACCAGGATTGAACCGCGAGCAGCTGAAGACGAATGGATTACGCAGATCCATGAACCGTCGTATCTTGCGATGCTCAAGTCTCACGCACCGACCAATGGGCGGGTCTCGCTCGATCCTGATACCTCCATGTCCCCCGGTTCGTTGACGGCCGCCTATCTGGCAGTCGGTGGGGCCTTGGCTGCTGTCGATGCGATCATGAGCCAGCAAGTGGACCATGTCTTCTGTGCGGTGAGGCCGCCCGGGCATCATGCCGAGGCTGGGCGCGCGATGGGCTTCTGTCTCTTCAATAATGTGGCGATTGCCGCACGCTATGTACAGAAGCGCTATGGACTTCAACGAGTGCTGATTGTCGATTGGGATGTGCATCATGGGAATGGCACGCAGCATAGCTTCGAGGCCGATCCCTCCGTGCTGTTCTTCAGCACACATCAGTATCCGCACTATCCTGGCACGGGCCGCGCGACGGAGCGAGGTAAGGGAGCAGGAGAAGGGTTCACGATCAATGTGCCGATGGAAGCTGGGGAGGGCGATGAGGAGTATCGTGCCGTCTTTCAGAAATCATTGGTGCCGGTGGCCGATGCCTTCAAACCTGAATTCGTGATCATCTCCGCCGGCTTCGATGCGCATCGCGACGATCCTCTTGCGAGCATGGGGCTGACCGAAGAGGGCTATGCGGATCTCACCGGCATCGTGGCCGGCATTGCCATGCGCTATGCTCACGGGCGCATCCTCTCGTCGCTCGAAGGCGGGTATCATCTGACCTCCTTGGCTGCGTCGGTCGAGCGTCACATCCAGGCCTTGTTGGCCGCATGAAGACTCCACTCAAAATTCTGTTCGGTTGTATTCTGGCGAGTGCACTTGTCTATGTATATTACACCGAGGTCAAGCCGGTCGTGATTTTCGGGCTGCGCGACGAATATGCCCATGCGATTCCGCTTCAAAAAATTCCAGAGGGGCTGACGAGTCTGAAGGCCGAGTCCTGCGGTCAATGTCACCGCGAGATCTATGACGAGTGGAAGACGAGTATTCATGCCCATGCGTATGAAGATCCGTTCTTTCAGGCTTACTGGAAAAAGGACAAAAATATCTGGGTCTGCTTGAACTGCCATACCCCGTTGGAAAATCAGCAGCCGACGTTGGTGAAAGAGATTCCGCGGGGGCGGGTGGAGAAGGCGGTTCAGGAACCTAACCCCCACTACGATCCTGAGTATCAGAAGGAATCGGTCACCTGCGCGGCCTGCCATGTACGGGACGGCGTCATCTACGGCCCGTTCGAAGATTCCGTCGCGCCGCATCCGACCAAGTTCGATCAGAACTTTCGCACCGCGCAGGTCTGCCAGCGTTGTCATAACGTGGTGTCCGGCCCGGCGCAATTCTACAAGGTCGGCCCTTGCGGGACCTACGCGGAATACGAAGGTAAGTTCTTCATGCAGGAGCGGGGCTTCATTTGCCAGAGTTGCCACATGCCCGAGATCGATCGTCCGGTGGCGACGAATGGTCCGATCCGGCGTGGACGCCAGCATCTCTGGCGCGGCGGGCACGATCCCGATATGGTGAAGCGGGCGGTGGGAATCCAGGTACGGGCCGATACTGTTTCACCCAAACCGGGCGACCGCGTCGGATTTACGCTGACCTTGATCAATGCCGGAGCCGGGCATAAAATTCCGACAGGCGATCCCGATCGGTACTTCACAGTGGAGTTTTCCGTGGAAGATCAGCAGGGGAAGGTGCTCGATCACCAAATATCGACGATGGGCCGTTGGATTCTCTGGCAGCCGGCTATCGTGGAGCTGTATGATAACCGGCTGTTGCCGTTGGCCAGCCGGGAATACCAGTTCCTGTATCAACTTCCGGCGCAGGCCGAGGGCTTGAAAGTAAAGACTCGGGTGCAGTACCACATCCTGACCGATGCGCAGCATGAGATGTTGCAGACTAAATATGGACTGACGGGGAACGACCCCTATCGATTCGTCGTGTATGAGCGGGAGTTTCCTCTGTCCGGTAGGCTCGCGGCGGTATTAAACGAGAGCAATCAGCTCTCGGCAACCAGCCGTCAGCCTGAGGGGTTAAGTTGTAAGGCCGGAGCTGCGGGCTGATCGCTGGGAGCTCACACCACAAAAGGAACGATATGACACATCCGTTGTTGATCGATACTGAAACCCTCCAACAGAGCCTGGGGCAGCCCGGCCTGGTGATTATCGATGTGCGTGGGCGGGCGGCCTATGAGTTCGGCGGCCATATTCCTGGCGCCGTGCATTCGACCTGGCATGAGTACAGCGATCCCCAGGCCGTGCCGAAGGGGTTGCTCAATCCCGATTGCCTGTTCATGGAGCGCAAGATTCGTGCGCTGGGCATCAGTCCGGACAGCGATGTGGTGATCTACTCAAACCCCTTCGATAACTGGGGCGACGAAGGCCGCATGTTCTGGATGTTGGAATATTTTGGACATACGCGTCTGCGCATTCTCGACGGCGGGTGGGTCAAGTGGGTACAGGAGAAACGTCCGTTCGAACATGGGTTGGTCACGCCCAAGCCGGGGACCTTTACCGTCAAACCGGTGGCTGCGGTGATTGCCGCGAAAGACGAATTGAAGCAGCTCGTGAAGCAGCCACGTCCTGGCACCGTGATCGTCGATGCGCGCAGCCTCGAAGAATATCTCGGGAAAGAAGTGTCGGGGATCCCGCGGCCCGGGCACATTCCCTCGGCGATCCATCTGGCCTGGACGGGATTTCTTCAGCCGAATGCGACGCTGAAAGATGTATTGACGATCACGGAGAGCTTAGCCGACAAAGGCCTTTCGCAGGATCAAGAAGTCATCTGTTATTGCACCGGCGGGGTCCGTTCGGCCTGGCTCTATTTTGTCCTCAGGCTTGTGGGCTATCGCAATGTCCGCAACTATCCGGGATCCTGGTGGGAATGGAGTCGGGATTTTGCCTGCCCGGTGGAAAAAGACGCCAAGGGATTGCAGCACATCTTGAACATTGATCCTCAAGTCAGGGCTTCTTGACAGTCAAAAATCGGCTGTGTAAGGTGAATGACCGAAGATACTGCGGATCCCTTTTGCACGTCGAATGAATCTTAACCATTGAGGAGGAACCCATGAAAATGAAAGCCCATCGCGGACTATTGGTCGTTGCAGCGGTTGCCGCGCTTGTTGGTTTCCCACTGTTCACCGGACTGGCTCTTGCCGATAACAAGCATGTGGCTGAAGCCGTGGAACATGCCAAGGAAGCGGTAGAGCATGGTAAGCAGGGGCATGCCGATGCCCTGGTGCAGCATGCCGAAGGTTCGCTGAAACATGCGGAAGCGGCAGGGATCAAGAATCCTCACTTGGACGAAGGCATCAAGCATCTCAAGGAGGCCATTGAGCATGGCAAAGCCGGTCACGCTGACGTGGCAACCAAACATGCCGAGGGCGCGGTCACCCATTTGTCCGAAGTGAAGTAAGTCGTTTCGGCCAGAGATTTTCTTCGAACGGGCAGGGGCGACCCTGCCCGTTCCGTTCTGGGGACATGACAATCATGCGGGTCGGGTATTTTCAGTTCACTCCAGAGTTCGGCGAGGTCTCGCGCAATCTCGATACGATTGTGGAGGTACTCGATCGGGCTGACGCCGATCTGATCGTGTTGCCTGAGTTGTGTGCCTCCGGATATCAGTTCCTGTCGCAACAAGAAGTGTTCGCGCTGTCGGAGTCGGTGCCGGATGGCCCCACGACGCAACGGTTGATCGACCTTGCGAAGCGGCGACGGATGGTGATCGTTGCCGGTCTTCCTGAGCGTGCCGGGGCTACCTGTTATAACGCTGCCGTGGTGGTCGGCCCGTCCGGATTTATCGGCTGTTATCGCAAGACCCATCTGTTTTTTGAAGAAACATTATTCTTTGCGCCAGGCGACACGGGATTTCAGGTGTGGGATATCGGCTCGGCTAAAATCGGCGTGATGATCTGTTTCGATTGGTACTACCCTGAGGCGGCTCGCACCTTGGTCCTCAAGGGAGCCGAGATCATTTGCCATCCCTCGAATCTCGTGCTGCCGGATTGCCCGGATTCGATGCCGGTTCGGTGTCGGGAGAATCGAGTGTTTGCCGTCACGAGTAATCGCATCGGGATCGAAGCGCGAGGCGGCAAAGATCCGCTGACATTTATCGGGAGCAGCGAAATCGTCTCCCCACGCGGGGCTATTCTTCATCGTGCGCCGCGCGACCAACAAGAACTCCATATTGTCGAGATCGATCCTGCCGAGGCGAGAAACAAGGCTCTTACTCCCTATAACGATCTGCTCCGCGACCGCCGCGAATCCCTCTACCGCTAGCAGAATGTTGGCCGGAAAACGCTGAACTGGGAGCGATGAGCGCTGAACAGGGAGGCGTTTCTCTTGTCAGCGTTCCCGTTCATCGTTCTGAACGAGGTTTCCCGTGGCGCTTGCACAGCACCGGCCCGCAGCGTAGGATCATATCTATGCAATCTCCACTGGGAAAAGGTATTTTCCTCATTGCCGCCCCCTCCTTGCGTGATCCGAACTTTCGGCAGACCGTCGTATTGCTTTGCGAACATGGGGCCGAGGGTGCATTGGGCGTCGTCGTCAATCGTCCAACCGCAATGTCGGTCTCGGAAGCGTTACCTCAAGTGCCGATCCTCGAAGGCCAACGGCATGTCCTCTTCTCTGGAGGGCCGGTGCAAACGAATCAGGTGATGATGCTCTATCGCTTGGATCAACTGCCTGAGAACTCCCATCATGTGTTCGATGGGATCTGCCTCGGCGGGGATACAGACCTGGTCGATCGTATTTTGACCACGAGCGGAGGGCATGATGCATTCCGCGCCTACCTCGGATATTCCGGCTGGGGCCCAGGGCAACTGGAGTCTGAAATGCAGACCGGCTCCTGGTTTACCATTCCGGCAGATCCCAATGCCGTGTTCGACAAGGATCCCACCCGTATCTGGCCCGATATTGTGAGCGCCCTGGGTGACGACTACCGTCACTATGCGGATATGCCATTCGATCCCTCCCTGAATTAGCAGGATGCTGAAAAAGTCCGCCAGCGTCGTTCTCGCATCGTTCAGACCCTCAACGTACCCCAGAGAGTACGCCTCGGCCCTTCACTTGCTGCGGTCTTGCTGGACGAACTTTTTGAGCATCCTGCTAGGGGCTTCTCTATCTGGGAGTGGCTCGTGGTTGGGATTCAGTGAGTGCCCTCCAGTTTTTCATTAACTTGTTTGTTTCAAGCCCACTCCTTCCCCGTTCCATTGCAGCCTTCTCGCGCAGGGTGGTACCCTGCGACCTCGCGCGGTTAGCTTCCAGGAGTCGCCCGATATGCTCAAACGGCTTGGCTGTTGGATGGTGCTGGTGTGCCTTGCCGGTGCCTGCTCCGGCTGCGGCGTGCTCTATACCGTGGTGAAGTCGGAATCCAAGCTGGACCGGCTGGCCGTGCCGATGACGAAGGCCGAGGTGATCGAACAGATCGGTCGCCCAGACCGTGTCTTGCGCGACGATGGCCGTCTGCTGGTCTGGGAATATTCCCTCACGGCCCGCAAGCAATGGCTTTATGAGTTGGCGCTCTGCCCGGTTTCGGTCTGGATCGGCGGCTGCATTTTCTATCCCTTCACGAACATTGCCGCGGAACACCAACGCGAATATCCCTACCACATCGTGCTGGTGAACGACGAACTCTGTGCCTGGGGTGCACCCTCAGCCATTCTGCAGCGGCGTCGTGCCTGTGCCTCCTCCGGCACCGCCGCCCTGGGATCCGGCGGAATGCTTGGACGTCCTGAGCCGGTCGTCACCGGCGTCGGCCCCATCAATCGAGGCACGATCGATCGCTATCGCACGATGGCCGTGATGTTGTTTGAAGATGCGCCCGGTGTGCCGGGATCGGGGTCACGGGTTGCCGGTATTGTGACCACCCTCTTGTTGGATCTCGATATGAACATGGTGGAGCGGGCGAAGTTGGATGAGGTGTTGAAAGAACAGGTCATTCAGCTCACCCATGCCGACGATGCCAACGTGCTCAAAGTCGGCAAGCTGGTTGGGGCGCAGGCCATTGTGGTGGGCGAATTGCAACAATGGGAGCGAATTGAGGGAGACCAGGTCAGCCGCGTGTCGCTGGCGTTACGGATGATCGACGTCGAGAGTGGCCTGCTGTTGTTCAACGGGGAAGGGCATGGTTCCGACGCCACGGTCAATGATCCAGAAGGCTTAGCCCGCGTCATCGTCCATCGCATTCTCGCCCGGTTCGGTTCACAAACAGGGTTGCTCGGGTCCGGACGGATCGGCGTCAACTGGGACTTACAAGAATCAGCCGGCGCTCGCTACTACCTCGTGCGGGAACTCCGGAGCAGCCTGCCTGCCGAGAAAGCAGGCCTCAAAGTAGGCGATAGAGTCGTCGCCTGTAACGGCGCGGTATTGTCTAGCGTATCTACGGCGCGGGAAGCGAAACGGCTCTGTCACGTCGATGCAGGGCAGACCCTTCAGTTGGATGTGCGTCGAGCGAGTGAGCCAATTGCGATAACGCTGATAGCTGAGAAACGGCCTGGGCTGTAGGTGCCAGCGTATTATTTATTCATGGGCCAGGAGGGGGGCGAGGAATCGTCCCGTGTGAGACGCCGCTATCTTCGCCACTTGTTCCGGTCGTCCTTCTGCTACGATCTGTCCACCTGCCGAGCCGCCTTCTGGCCCGAGGTCGATAATCCAGTCTGCCGTCTTAATCACGTCGAGGTTATGTTCGACCACCACTACGGTGTTGCCGCTGTCCACCAGTTTCTGCAGCATCGCGAGAAGTTTCTTGATGTCTTCGACATGCAGTCCGGTGGTCGGCTCATCCATGATGTAGAGCACATTTTTTATCGAGGAGACTTTGAGCTCTGCGGCGATTTTCAACCGCTGGGCTTCGCCGCCTGAGAGGGTCGTGGCGGCTTGCCCAAGCCGGAGATAGCCCAGCCCGATGGAGGAGAGCAGGTGGAGTTTCTCGGTGAGCTTGGGTGAGCCGCTGAAAAATCCCAGTCCGTCGTCGACGGTCATCTGCAGCACATCATGAATCGTTTTCCCGCGATAACGGATGGAGAGGACGTTCGGTTTAAATCGTTTCCCGTCGCAGGCCTCGCAGGTCGCATAGATATCTTCGAAAAAGTACATCTCCAGTTTTTCGACGCCGCTACCTTCGCATTTCTCGCACCGGCCTCCGGTGGTATTGAAGGAGAAGTGCCCAGGCGTGAGTCCGCTTCTGAGGGCCTCGCGCTCGGACGCGAAGAGGGCGCGCACTTCATCGAACGCTTTCAGGTAGGTGATGGGGTTCGAGCGTGGCGTACGACCGATCGGTTCTTGATCGATGAGTTTGATGCCGGTGAGATGTTCGACTCCCTTGATCGCGCGAAACTTGCCCATGGGCAGTGACTCAAGACGAAAGGCCCTGGCGAGGGCGCGATACAGCGTGTCTTCGACCAAGGTGCTCTTGCCGGACCCTGAAACGCCGGTGACACAGACCAGCATCCCGAGCGGAATACGGACGGACAGATCTTTGAGGTTGTTCTCGCAGGCTCCGGCGATGACAAGAAATTTCCCATTCCCTTTCCGTCGAGCGCGAGGCGTGGCAATCTCGTCTTCGCCACGCAGGTAGCGTGCCGTGATCGACCGCCGGTCCGCGATGAACTCCTGCCGTGGCGCGGCGCAGATCACCTCGCCGCCCTTTTCGCCGGACAGGGGGCCCATCTCGACGAGATAGTCGGCGGCCAACATCATCTGGCGATCATGCTCGACGACGACGACCGTATTGCCCTGGCTCGCCAGCTCTCGCATGATGCCGGCGAGTGTGGCGGTGTCACGGGGGTGGAGTCCGATGGTCGGTTCGTCGAGGACGTAGAGCGTCCCGACTAGACGGGCACCCAGTTGGTTGGCCAAGGTAGCGCGCTGGGCCTCTCCTCCCGAGAGCGTGCGGGTTTGACGGGAAAGGGTGAGGTAGCTGAGGCCCACGCGGAGGAGAAAGCCGAGCTTGGCTGTTAATTGTCGGAGGATGTCGCGGGCGACCTGCTCTTCATAGGGAGAGAGGGTGAGGGACTCAACCCAAGCGGCAGTCGCTTCGATCATGAGATCGGACACTTCATGGATGTCTTTGCCTGCGATCTTTACGTAGCGGGCGTCCGGTCTGAGGCGAGATCCGTTACAACTTGGACAGGTGACCGGGGTTCGGTAGCGGCTGAGCATCACGCGCACATGCAGCTTGTAACGCTTCCCTTCCAAGTAGTCGAAGAATTGTTGTACGCCCTCCAGCTTGCCTTCTCCCTTCCAGAGGATCTGCTGGATCGTCTGTGGCAGATCCTTGTAGGGGGTCGTGAGGTCGACTTTACGTCGCTTCATGGCGAGGAACATTTGCTTTTGCCACCAATCGCCGCTGGGCTTGCTCCAGGGTTCAATCGCGCCTTGGGCCAGAGACTTGCCGTGGTCGGGGATGACGAGGTCGGGATCGTACCGCAGAATATTGCCGAACCCTTTGCACTCGGGACAGGCGCCCAGCGGATGATTGAAGGAAAAGAGGACGGGCCGAATCGGTTCGAAGGTTCTGCCACATTGTTGGCAACGAAAGTCTGTGCTGTAGGTTCGGGGGCCCTGGTCGATGACCTCCACGCGGCATTGGCCTTCGCCTTCACGAAAGGCGGTTTCAATCGCTTCGACGAGGCGGAATCGGTTGTCTTCCCGGATCACGAGCCGATCGAGGATCACATAGAGGTGGTCCGGTTTGACCGTGGGAAGACCGAGTGTGTCGTGGAGGTCGAGGATGGCCTCGCCACACCGCACTCTGGTAAAGCCGCGCAGCAACAGTGATTGGAGAAAGTCCTGGTCCTGCTTCGGCACCGGTGCTTTGACCGGAAAGAGGATCATGGCTCTGGTGCCGACGCAATGACTCAGGAGGTCGTCGGCGACGCTGCCAGGATGAAAACTGCGTGCTTCGATGGAACAATCTGGGCAGACCGGATGGCCCACTTTGGCGAACAGGAGGCGCAAGAGGTCGGCAATTTCAGTCGTGGTCCCGACCGTCGAGCGGGCGGTGCGGATAGGGTTCTTCTGTTCGATCGCAATGGCGGGCCGGACGTTGATGATCCGGTCGACATCGGGCCGGTTGACCTTATCGAGAAACATGCGGGCATAAATGGAGAGCGATTCCACATAGCGCCATTGGCCTTCGGCGAACAGCGTGTCGAACGCGAGAGAGGATTTCCCCGATCCTGAGACGCCCGTGATGGCTGTGACCTGATTGTGGGGGATACGGAGCGAAATGTTCTTGAGGTTGTTTTGGCGCGCGCCTTCGACGATGAGATCGCGGGAAGGAACAGGTGGCTGTCGAATCTGTGCCATAGACCGGTTGAGAGGAAAAGAAGAAGCGGCATGGTAACAACCCGGCTGCAGGGGTTCAAGGACGGATCGAGCAGCGAGGAACAAGAATAGTTTCTCTCGGATTCGTCTGACTATTTTCTGGCAATTTCTCCTTGCCTCGATTACGCTCGGCGTGAGTTTGGCTCACGGGAAGAGACGATCGATCATGACACATGCTGCGACTCCGGTGGATTACATGGGCCTGGGGCGTCAACTAGCAGGGTTGCTGGGCGCGAGCCTTGAGAGTGCCTCAGGCGATGCGATGAAAGAGCTGGCGCGGGCCTACGATCCCTCGGCCACCGAGGCCCGCATCAGCGCCGAGGTGTTTATTTTTCATAAATATCTCGTCGTACAAGCCTGCGTCGGTGCCTTTCCCGAGTCGCATGTTGAACGGGTGATCGGAGGACTGTTCGCCGCGTTGAACGAAAAAGCCAGGGGGCTTGAGTTCACCCAGGAACGGCAGAACGCGATGGAGCAGATGTGGCAGATGAGGGCCAAGCAGTTCGATGCGCCCTTTACGAAGGATCGGGAGCATTTTCTCGACGAAGCCGCGGACCCGACCTATTGGAAGCAGTCCATTACCAGGTTTTGCCAGAACGTCTGTGAGGTGGAGCAGCCGCCAGATATCTGGGCCGGCGGCAAGGGGCCATCACACGAGGCGAGTCACTGCGTCACCGTCGCGATCGACCGGCTGGTGTCGGCGATGAGTGAAATGAGCCGGTTCCATTTCAACCATCTCGCCTAGCAGCATCCTGCATCCCACTTCGTTAGTTGCGTAGGCCAAGCTCGCCATCGGACTCCTGCCGCCGCGAAAAGGCTGTTCCGCACCCTGCGAGGCCACAACCTCGTTCTCTTCCATTCAATGCCTATATAACGGCGGCCGTGGCCTTCCGTGCGAGGTTATCGGATAGCGAGCTTCAGCAGCCCGATACAACTGAAATATAAAGTCATAGATAGGGCCATGGCCGGCCAGAATCCAACGCGTGGGACGCCAAGAATCATGGCGGTGACGTAGACGATCCAAGGGGGCACAAACCACAAGAGATGCTTTGCGTAGCCCACCAACGACTCGCTGCCCCCATTGAGATAAATCAGAATGAACGTTGCGCCCGTGATGGCGGGAAAGGTGCTGGCAAAGGCGGCGAGAAACGAACGGCCTTGAGAGCCGAAATAGGTCGAGATGCTGACGATGGTGCCACCGAGAAGAAAGTAGAGTGCATATTTGCCGAGTTCGTTCATGCCGTGATTCCTTCGTGAGTTCCCATTATTCCTATGACATCAGCGCGAATCTCGCCGCGCTATACATCACGATGACTTCAATCGCATGCGCAACGATTGTGATGTAGAGATTGCCTGTGCGTACCAAGATGATTCCCCAGATAAGACCGTCCCATAGCGCGATCCAATGAAGATGCTGGAAAGTATTCACCATGAAGGGGTCGAAAGCAAATATCAGTGCGCTGGTGAGGAGGGCGATCGGCGAGAGGCGGGAGGCAAGGTCGGATCTCCACAGTCGCGACTCAAGAGCAGCTAGTCGTCCTAAGAGGAAACCACGAAAGTTCACTTCCACACAGAGCGCGATGCCGCAGATGAACCAGGGTACCATTACGAGGAGAGGGAGCTGGGCATGCGGTGTGGCAGTGAGGAAATTGATGTCATAGCCCAGATACGGATTGACGGAGAGAATCACGAACGAATTCAGGCCACCGAGCAGCAGGCCTGTCAGGAGTCCCCAGCGGAGGCCACTCGCGATCTTCTTTGTCTCGAGCCCCAGCCGAGAGACGATGTTGCTATTGCGTGAGGCCCAGAGGCCCAGGGCAAGGTAGGCGATCAGTTGCGGCGCGAATTGGAGCAGTGGCTGTTCCTGACGCGAGGTGGGGAGGGCGTAGAACGCGAGGGTCGCTGCAATGGGAAGCAGCGCGAGGGCCGCTCCCCGTTCGCCGGCCTGAGCCGGTGTGGCATGAAGACCGGGCTCAGGCGCCATCGTAGATGACCGTTAGTTTAGTTGGAAGTTGTAGCGGTCGAGAGTGGTGGCTTTGTGCCGCGCGAGGTTGGAGAGAGATTTATTGTAGTCGACCGTGGCGCGTAACTCATTGCCTTGGGCCGTCGCAAGATCCCGCTGGAAGTCGAGGACGAAGCGAGTGGTGCTGAGTCCTACCTTCAGCCGCTCTTGTTCCGCTTGCAACTGTTTCTCGGCCATGATTCTGGCCGATCTGGTGGTTTCGATCCGCTTGAAATCCGTTTGGACACGTCGGACCGCTTCGCGCACACCGACGATGATCTGCTGTCGCACGCTCACGAGCGAGGCTTCGGCATTTTTGGCTTCGAGCTGCCGCTTGCTGTAGGTGCTCCAGGCTGAGCGGTTGCCGAGGGGATAACTGAGGACGAGGCCTGCGCCATAGTTGTAGTAGTCTCCGCTCAGGTTCTTGTTCACCGAATCGCCGTAGTCTCTTCCCAGCCCTGCCATACCCATGGTGCCTTGGAACGAGAGGGTCGGGAGAATCTGGTTTTTGGCAAACTTGGAATTGATATCGCTCGTCTCCATATTCTTTTTTGCCTGGACGATTTCCGGCCGCTGCTCGATCGCCGTGTCGATGGCTTCCTGCAGGCTGATCGGTTCGAGCGTGACGGTCGGTTGGTCGAGTGGGGTCAGACGCAAGTCTTGACGCAAATCCTCTTCCGCCGGATTGAGGAGTCGGCGCAGTTGATCTTCCTGGTCTCGAATCGTTTTATCCGCAACCAGCACCTGCTCGACCCGCGATGCAACGGCTGCTTCGGCTTGCAGGACATCGACGATCGACATGATGCCGGCCTTCGCCTTCGCCCGGTTACTGGCCAGGAGCTCCTGCGCCGCTTTCAAGGCGGCCTCGGCGACTTTGAGATTCTCGTTGGCAAAGACGACTTCCCAATAGGTTTGCTCCACGGTGGCCAGGACGGTCAGGACGCGGTCGCGAAAGATATGTTCTTCGACGATGGCATTGTTCTGCGCCACGCGAATGAACGTCTTGGTAATGTCGAGGCCGGCGTTGCGGAGTAAGGGTTGTGTGAGCGTGAGTGCGAGGCCTCCTGTATAGGCGGGGTTGAAGAGGAATCCGGTGGCCACATTCTGGTTGACGTTCGATCGAGAGGGGCTATAGTTCAGGTCGACGTTGCCGCCGGTGAGCAAGTTCGTCGTCGCATCGAAGGTGACGGATTCGCTCCGTTGATCGAAGGTCGTAATTTGGCCCAACGTGTTACCGGTTCCGCCGAACACCGGTCGGTTGAGCGGGTTTACCGTTCGATTGTACTGTCCGTTCACGCTCAGCGTCGGATCGAACTTGGCTTGTTCGACCGTAATGTCCGCCTGTCGGCTCTCCTTCGTCTGGCGGCTGATACTGATGTCCAAGTTATGCTTCAGTGCTTGAAGCGCCGCGTCGGCAAGGGAGATGGTCTCCCGACGTTCAGCCGGTGGAGTCTTCCCGACTTCCAGCCCCCAACTGAGGCCAGGTGACAGGAGCAGGCCTATGCCAGCGGCATAGCTGCATGTGCGCCACCATCTCTGTGTCCTGGTACCCTGCTCCATAACGCCCCCTTTGATCGACAATGAATATTGGCCCATACTATAATGATTCTATGCAAACCTGTCATGGACTAAGTGCAATCAACGGTCAGGGCCATCGGGTTCTGATGCGTCCTCTGGTGATTGCTGCGCTGGCCCTATCGCTGTTCTCGCTCCCGTCGCTGGACGCGCCCCTGTGGGCTCAATCCGTTTCCAGTGTCCGCTCATTCGACGGAGGGGTTGCGCCTCTGTTCAATTTGACCGGCCCGGGAAACCTCTATCTCGACAATCAGGGCACACAGGGATTTCTCTACAATTCCGGGAATAATTTTCAAACCTTCAGTTTTCGGAACCCCACGACCGGTCAAGCTTGGAGCGGGGCTGTGAGCACACTCGGACCGCAACTCTCGATCGGGCTCATCCAAGGCGGGAACCAAAGCGGGGGTGCGCTCGTCCTCCCAGGTCCTCCCCGCCAAACCGCGCCACTGCCATCGATTCAGTCCACTATTCTCGACGACATCCCATAAGTTCAGGCTTGGGGTGTGGGGTGAGAGGCCGGAGGCGGACCTCTGACAGATCGAACATTTCTCGCTTTACCCCTGGCCCTTTGCCCCTAGCCTTGCGCCAGTTCTATTCAGTATTTGCCAGTTGCCAGGTGAGGGCGAGGACATACCGAGCCACTGTTTGCAGAATCTCAGGATTGATTGTGTCGGCGCTGTCAGTGGGCTGGTGGAAGTGTGGGTGAACTCCGCCGCTGACGACCGTGATGGTTGGGATTCCTGCCTCTTTGAACGGCACGTGATCGCCGCCGGGGAAAAATCCATAGAGGTCAAGTTTGTCGGTGAGCCCTGCCGTCTGTCCCGCCTCTACCGCGAGGCTCTTGTCCAATCCTGTTACGCCGACGGTCAGCCTTCCGTTTCCAATTCCCGCATGGTCGATGTTGATCATGGCTCTAGTCGAGCCAATGGGGACCACCGACCGTTGGAGAAACAGACGCGAGCCGATGAGCCCCTGCTCTTCTCCGCTAAACGAGACGAACAAGACCGTTCTTCTGCTTCGTCTTTCTGAGTTGGCCATGGCGCGGGCGACTTCCAACATCACGGCTGTGCCGGAGGCATTATCGTCGGCGCCGGGGAAGAGCAGGCCGGCTTGCCGTCCGAAATGGTCACGATGCGCACCGATTATGAGCACCTCATGTGTCTTCTTCGGATCGCTCCCAGGTAAGAGGGCGAGCACGTTCATGAGGAGGCCTTCTTCCTGGCGAGTCTGCCAATCGAGAGAGGCGTAGCGGCCGGTGTTGATAGATTGTGTGGCAGGGGAGCGATTCAACTGTTCTTGTACGTCCTGCAGCCGGCTTGGTCGTGCTTGATCGGGAGTGGCGAGGATCTGCTCGGCTAGACCGGTATTAATCCAGGCTCCCGGGATGGTCTCCGATCGAGGAGAGAGTCCATAAAAGGCGCCAGGTTTTCCCGTGACGCCGCGTCGCGACTCATAGGCGCTGAGTATCGGTCCAGTGGCGGTGAAATAACCGATTGCGCCGTTTTGTCGTGCGACTCGCACCTTCTCTGCATGGCTGACGGTCCCTTTGTAATGGGGCGGCGTGCCGCGGAGGAAAAGGACTAATGCGTTGGTCGTATCGACTCCAGCGTAGTCGTCGATGCCCTGCGTCGCGTCGACGATTCCATACCCTACAAACACGATTGGCCCGCGCACTTCGGCAGAGGGTGAGTCGAGGATGGGGAGATAGTCTGTCCCGAGTTGCTGGACGAGCGAATCATTGCCCGATGAAATACGGAGGACGGGGTCCGGTGCGATGGTCGAGGCTGTGACGGCGGTTGTCATCTGTCCGCTGGGGACTCCAAGGTCCGGCCCGCTCGAAATGAATGGATCGAGGCCAGCATTTGCGGGTGAGAGGCCGGACTCATGAAACCTCCTCGTGATCCATGCTGCCGAGCTGGCATCGTTCGCGGTGCCAGTTTGGCGGCCGTTGAATGAAGGGCTGCTGAGGATGGTGATGTCGGCGAGCATACGTTCAGGGGAGAGGCTGTCGAGGGCGCGCAGCCATGCCGGATGATATTCCTCGGATTGCGCGAAGCAGAGAGTACCGAAAGAGAGCAGAACGAGGAAGATTCCCAGGCCTGTGACGACAATGCAGGCGCGAGAACCGTGAGAAGTTGAGCTGTTCATACGGTGAGCCTTTCGAGGTGCGGCAGGACTATACCATAGCCTGGAAGGTCCGTTGCAGCGCGGCTTCGCGGCCATGTACTATGCCTGTCCACAAGGATAGACAATCGATGACCAATTTAGCGAGCGAAGACCGTTCCCCCAACCGGCTGATGACCGAAGCCAGCCCCTATTTGCGGCAGCATGCGACGAATCCAGTGGACTGGTATCCCTGGGGCGAGGAAGCCTTGTTGCGGGCGAAGGCAGAGGACAAGCCGATTCTGTTGTCCATCGGGTATTCGGCCTGCCACTGGTGTCATGTCATGGCCCATGAATGTTTCGACAATGTTCAGATTGCCGAACTCATGAACCAGCACTTTATCAACGTGAAGGTCGATCGCGAAGAGCGCCCGGATCTGGACGATATCTATCAAAAGTCTGCACAAGTGTTTTTGGGGCGGGGTGGTGGATGGCCGTTGACGATGTTTCTCACGCCTGATCAAGAACCGTTTTACGGGGGCACGTATTTTCCGCCGGCGCCCCGCTACAACTTGCCGGGATTTCCCGAAGTCATGAACGGGGTCGTCGAGGCCTACAGGAATCATCAAGACGATGTCCGCAAGAATGTGGACAAGGTCAAGGCCGGGTTGTTGCGGGTGGGTACGCCGAAGCCGTCGGGCGATCCCTTGACGGATCGATTGCTCGATGAGGCGGCGAAGAGCTTAGGACAGTTTTTCGATCCGGTCCATGGGGGATTCGGGGAGGGCCAGAAGTTTCCGACGGTTCCCCCGCTCAACTTGCTGCTGCGTCAGACGGCCAGGACGAAAGACCCCTCCCATCAAGAGCAAGTGCTCTTGCAGCTGAGAACGATGGCAGCCGGAGGAATCTACGATCATCTTGGTGGCGGGTTCCATCGCTATTCCGTGGATGGCCAATGGTTGATTCCTCATTTCGAGAAGATGCTCTACGACAATGCACAGTTGGTGCGGATCTATCTCGATGGGTGGCGTCTGACCAAAGAGCCTCGATTCCGTGAAGTCGTGGAAGAGACGCTGGAGTACGTGCGTCGTGAACTGACGCATCCGGACGGTGCGTTCTTTGCCGCACAGGATGCCGACAGCGAGGGGCAGGAAGGAATCTATTTTGTCTGGGAGCCGGGAGAGATTGCCTCGGTGCTGGGCGCGGAATTGGCTGAGCAGTTCTGCCGGCACTATGGCGTGACCGCGAGCGGCAATTTCGAAGGCAAGAACGTGTTGCATCGGCTCGGTGACGTTCAGCTCACTTCCGAGGCTCAGGAGGAGTTGGAGTCGTTGTTGCGGCCTGCCAGGGTGAAGTTGCGTGCCGCTCGGGACCAACGCGTGAAGCCTCAGCGGGACGACAACATTCTCACAAGTTGGAATGCGATGATGGTGTCCGCCTATCTCGATGCCTATCATGCGTTCGGGACTCCTGCTTATCTGGCGGCAGCAGAACGGGCGCTGACCTTCCTGCTCGACTATGCGGTTGAAAACGGGCGAGTCTATCGGACGGTCACGGCAGGAAAGGGTCGCCTGAACGGTTATTTGGACGATGCCGCCTGTCTGGCTGCCGCTTTGCTGGATGCGTTTGAAGCGACGTCGCACCGGTGGTATCTGGATCAGGCTCGCGACGTGACAGACAGTTTCTTGAAACAATATTGGGATGAGGCGGCTGGCGGGTGTTTCTATACGAGCCGCGATCACGAGGCCTTGCTCCATCGCATGAAATCAGGGACCGATAGCGCGATCCCCTCCGGTAACGCCATTGTCGCCTCGGTTTTGTTGCGGCTCTTCTCTTTCACAAGAGAGCAGCGGTATCATGATCTGGCTGAACGCCAGTTCCAGGTGTTCCGGAGCGTTATGGGGCATAACGCCTATGGCGCATCTGCGCTGCTCTGTTCGTTGGACTGGTACCTGACGACACCGCAAGAAATTGTTGTGGTCGGTACACGCGGCGAGGCGATGACGGAATCGTTGCTCGCGACGGTCCATCGGCGCTATTTGCCGAATCGTGCGGTGCTCGTGGTCGAATCCGCTCGTGCTGGAGAATCTGACTTGCCGCTGGCCGCGGGGAAGACCAGTGTCAGCGGGCAGCCGACGGCCTATGTCTGCCAGCGGCAGACCTGCTCGCCTCCGGTGACGGAGAGCCAGCAATTGGACCTGTTATTGTAGGGAGGGCACCGTGAGTGTAGGCGATTCGGGGAAGGGGCTCTACGATCATCTCTATCGTCGTTTTTTCGACAATCGCGAGTCCCATAAGGGGTACGAGTTTCAGCATGCGCCTGGTGGAAGCGCTCAACTGCCGGTCGTGAAGTTTCGCGATCGTCTTCGTTGGTGGACCTGGGACCGGTGGCAACGAAGAAAAACCATCTCGGCAGCGCGCGACCGGTTTCAGCAGGATATTCTCGATTTGAAGCAGCGGCCATTGAAGCAAAAATAAGATTGAGAGGCGAGACGTGAGCGATTGTGGAAAGAACAGGAAGTCCGGGCATGTCGGTATGGTCTACCTCCTCGTCTCATTGGCAATGGTTGCGATGGAGTGGATCTTCTGTGCCGAGCAACCTCATGCCATTGAGGCAGAGAGCCGGAAGGAAAAGGAGGTCAACTTGAATGACCAGGCCCAAGGGGGACTGTTTAAACGGTGGACCTTCGATCTCCAGAAGCCTGGCGGATCTCCTGTCGGGTTCTCGATGCTGGGGTTTGGCGAGGGGCCGGCTGCAGAATGGATGATCAAGCCAAGCAGCGATGCTCCGTCCGCCTCCAACATTCTGGGCGTGAAGTCATCGTGTCAGGCCGCCACCTGTTACCGTTTGATCGTCGCCGATGGGCTTGAGTACGAGTATCCAGACGTGTCGGTCAGGATGCGATTTCCCTTCGACGCCGCAACAGGAGTCGGTGGAATGGTGTTTGGGGTGAAGGATGCCAAGAACTTCTATGCAGCGCTGGTGGATCTTGCGGCAAAGACCATGGAGGTGATTCGGGTGGTCGATGGAAGGGAGCTGAGTCTGGGGCGGCGGTCGATCGCACCAAAAGCAGTGTCCTGGCATACGTTGCGAATCCAGCGGAATACCATCATCAGCAAGGACTTCATTGAAACCTTCTTTGACGGGCAGCTTGCCGTGTCGGTTGAAGATCAGTCTCTGGGGATCGGTCAAGTCGGGCTCCTGGTGCGTGGACACAGCGCAGTAGATTTTGACAGCTTGCACGCCATTCCTCTGTTTTCTCAGCGTCCGCTGTCCTCTCCCGCGGCCTATTAGATCGGCGCATGGCATTGCGCAGGCTTGCGGCATCACTTGCAATTGATGGGGCTGAGGAGTACAGTGTCCCCTGTGTGTCATCGCGCAAGGCCTGGTGGTGATACCGCAGAGAGTGACAAGGCCTCGGACAGATGTTGTTTTGGTTTTGTGTAGGAATTTGATCGGAAGCCAGCCTTGAGTCGCCATGCTGTTTGCGTCTTCGGCCCATTCCTTCCTCACTTTGATCTCAAGTCCAAGACAACACATATTCTCAAAGGAGGAGCCCAATGGGTTCTAAGATTTACGTCGGTGGTTTGCCGTATTCCACAACTGAACAACAGCTGAGCGATTTGTTTGCTGTTCATGGAGCGGTTGCTTCATCCAGAATCATCACAGATAAGTTCACCGGCCAGTCCCGCGGGTTTGGATTCGTGGAAATGTCCTCGGATTCTGAAGCTCAGGCGGCAGTAGCCGCATTAAACGGCACGGAGTTGGGTGGTCGCACGTTGACCGTCAACGAAGCACGCCCTCAGGAGCCGCGCACCGGTGGTGGTGGCGGTGGTGGCCGAGGCGGCGACCGGTACTAATCCGTCACGAGTGTTTGACACGTCGGGGCTGCCTATCAGGCAGCCCCGCTTTTCCTTCCTAGAATTGCCCATCATCTCGATGCGTTTCTCGGCCCTCTAATCAGGCCGGACCGTGCAGTCCCAGGAAGTTTGCCCCGTACAAGGAGTTCTATGTCTACGTTTGCTGATATGAATCTACAGCCTTCCCTTGCCCAGCGCCTGTTACAGGCAGGCCTGTCGACACCGACCCCGGTGCAGCAGGCTGCCATTCCCGTGGCGCTGGAAGGTCGGGATATTATGGCGCAAGCCAAAACCGGGAGCGGCAAAACGCTCGCATTTTTGTTGCCGATTATCGAACAAGTCATGCGTCGGGAGGCCTCGGTGCCTGCTCCTGGCCCCTATGTTAAGTCCGCCGGCCCCAGCCATTCTTCAGGACCGAAGTTTCTCGTGTTGGCGCCCACGCGGGAGCTGGCGTTGCAGATTGAAATGGAACTACGCAAGTATGCTCCAGCGTCCGTGACGTCGTTGTCGGTGTACGGTGGGACGCCGATTGAGCGCCAATATCGTGCCTTGCAACGACCACCTTTGGTGGTGGTTGGGACGCCTGGCCGGTTGCTGGACTTGGCCGGTTCCGGCCATTTGAAGCTGGGCGGTGTGACGTTCCTCGTCATGGATGAAGCCGATCAGATGTTGGACCGCGGGTTCCTGCGGGATATTCAACGGATCATTCGTCTTCTTCCGGCTGAGCGCCAGACGCTGCTGTTCTCTGCGACATTTTCAGGGGACATCCAGACGCTCGCGCAGAGTATGCAGCGCGATCCCGCGCGAATCTCTGTCGATCCTGGGATCAACAGCCCGACCACGATCGTGCATGCCTACTATGTCGTGCCGGGAGACCAGGTCCGCACACAACTCGTCCATACCTTACTCCAGACCATGAAGGGTGGAGAGCGGTCGATGGTGTTCTGTGATCAAAAATATAAAGTGCGGCGGTTGGCCGCCCATTTAGGTGGCGAGCCTGCTTCGGTCGGTTCGTTGACCGGCAATCATAGCCAAGCGCAGCGGGAACGGACGCTTGGCGCCTTTCGGGCGGGCAATATTCGCTCGCTTGTAGCGACCGATGTGGCAGCCAGAGGCCTGGATATTCAGGATGTCGTCCAGGTGATTCACTATGAATTGCCAACCAATCCGAACTCCTATGTCCACCGGACCGGGCGGACCGGTCGCGCAGAGAAGGAAGGGTCGACCTTCTTGATTCTCTCTCAGTCCGAAGAACGAGAGTATCTTCGCATGGTGAGACAGTTGAAGATCGAGACGAAGAAGCTCGCGCTTCCTGTGTTTGCTCCGCTTCCGGCTCCGGCCCCAATGCCGACCAGCGACTATCAGGATCCTCGCGCGCGGCCCCGCCGAGGCGCGGAATCAACTGGTCGACGATCCCATGGGGGTGAGAACCGTGGCTCCGCTCATAGACCGGGAGCTCCGGTCGGCGCGACCAGGCATTCACGCTATTAAGTGGTACTGATGCCACCGGACCAGGAATGGGCCGGTGGCGTTCCGTCATTCTGCGATTGTCTGCCCTGTGCGCCACGCTTTTTGCGATGGTAAGATAACGGCCGAAAGGTCGCCCTATGCCGCCGTTTCAACTCGAAGCCCCATTTAAGCCCTGCGGAGATCAAGGTCAGGCCATCGACAAGTTGGTGGCCGGGATTGCGGCTGGCCGGAAGCATCAAACGTTACTCGGTGTCACCGGGTCCGGCAAGACCTTCACTATGGCCAACGTGGTGGCGCAGGTGCAGAAGCCCACCTTGGTCCTCGTCCATAACAAGACGCTGGCCGGCCAGCTCTATCAAGAGTTCAAACAGTTTTTCCCCCATAACGCGGTGGAGTATTTCGTCAGCTACTACGATTACTACCAGCCGGAAGCCTACATTCCCCAAAGCAACACGTACATCGCCAAAGATGCATCGGTCAACGACGCGATTGACCAGATGCGGCATGCGGCGACGTCCGCGCTGCTTCAACGAAACGACGTGCTGATCGTCTCGTCGGTCTCCTGTATTTACGGACTGGGGTCGCCGGAGGTCTATCACGAGATGGTGGTCTTCCTCGAAGAGGGGATGGAGGTCAGGCGGGAGAAGATTCTGGCGAAACTGGTCGAGATTCAATATGCCCGTAACGATACGGATTTCCACCGCGGCACGTTCCGGGCTCGCGGCGATGTCATCGAGGTGTTTCCCGCTTCGAATGACGCGGTGTCTGTCCGCATCGAGTTATTTGGCGACGTGGTCGATGCCATTCACGAAATCGACCCCCTCACGGGGAAGTCGCTAGGGAAGCTGCCGAAGGTCGCGATCTATCCGAACACGCATTATCTCATTGCGCCGGACCGGTATGAGCGGGCGATTACCGGTATCGAAGAAGAGCTGGACGAGCGAGTCGCCTATTTCAAAAAACAGAATCAGCTCGTGGAGGCCCAGCGGATTGCGCAACGGACTAAGTTTGATCTGGAGATGATCCGGGCGATGGGCTATTGCCACGGCATTGAGAACTATTCGCGGCATCTAAGCGGTCGTGCGGCCGGTGAGCAGCCGCCCACACTCATCGATTACTTCCCCAAAGATTTCTTGCTGATCGTGGACGAGTCCCATGCGACGATTCCCCAAGTGGGTGGGATGTACGAGGGCGACTACTCTCGAAAACGCACCTTGGTGGAATATGGATTCCGGTTGCCGTCGGCGGTCGACAATCGCCCACTTAAGTTCGCCGAATTCGAGCGCTGTTTCACGCAGGTGGTCTGCGTTTCTGCGACCCCCGGCTCGTATGAGTTGGGGCATGCGGCGGGAGAGATCGTCGAACAGATCATTCGCCCGACCGGCCTTATGGACCCGGTCATTGAGGTGCGACCGGCCAAAGGGCAAGTCGATCATCTCCTTGGCGAAGTGCGGGCAGAAGTGGCGCAAGGCGGGCGAGTGCTGATCACCACATTGACCAAACGTATGGCGGAGGACTTGAGCGAGTACTATCACGATCTCGGCATCAAGGTCCGGTATCTGCACTCTGATATTAAGACGTTGGAGCGGGCTGAAATCTTACAGGACTTGCGGCGCGGTACGTTCGACGTGCTGGTGGGAATCAATCTGTTGCGCGAAGGATTGGATCTTCCGGAGGTCACCCTGGTGGCGATCCTCGATGCCGATAAGGAGGGCTATCTGCGATCCTATCGTGCATTGATCCAGACGGCTGGGCGGGCAGCGAGGAACCTTCGTGGCCACGTGATCCTGTACGGTGATGTGGTGACAGCCTCTATGCAAATGGCAATTGATGAGACAGGGCGCCGGCGCACGATTCAAGCGGCGTACAATGCCAAGCATGGCATTGTGCCGACGAGTATCAAGAAGGATGTCTTGTCCCTCGAATATGCGGTGGCTGAGCTGGATTATGCCCAGCTCGATTTGGTTGCCGAGACGCCGGCTGCCTATGGAGGAATAGAGGAGTCAACTGCGCAGACCCTCAAGCGGCTGGAAGTGGACATGAAGGCCGCCGCCAAGGAGCTGGAGTTCGAGCGGGCCGCGACCATCCGAAATAAGATTCGAGCGTTGAAGTTGAGAGAGTTAGAATTTAAATCTGAGATCTAGTAGTTGGCTGAAAGCTTGTTCAGGTAAGCAGCGGTTCAATAGCCTGTACGTCAGAGAAAAGAGGAGAGCGGTTTCGTCGGCTGCTCAAAAAGACCGTCCAGCAAGTCCGCAGCCGGTGAAAGCACCGGAAGCGTAGCCTCTGGCTACGTTGAGGATGCTTTCGAGGCGAGAACGAAGCTGGCGGACTTTTTTGAGCAGCCGATCTGAGTTGCTAGACGTTCTTGTAGAGGTAGATCCCCAGAAACATCCCGAGGAGACTGAGGAGGTTAATTTTCAAGACGAAGCCGAGGGTGAACTTGAGGAGGACCAGATCGATCGTCAGCGGGGGATTGATGCCGGGGGTGAAGTTGCTGGCGAATATCGCCTGAATGGTGCCCTGTGGAGCCATGACTCGGAGAATTTCTCCCAGTACTCCGCCCAGGAGTCCACCGATGAGCACGAAAATGAGCAGAATCCAGGGTGACTTTCTCACGACAACTGCCTCATAACTCTGCGTAGTCTCACGGAGATAACGGTAGGACCTTAACGAAAGGTCGAGAACATGTCAATAATATCTCCGACTTCCTCTCCCTTGACTTCATCCTGCCAGGTCATTTAGACTCCCCGATGCTCTTTTGCTAGAATTTTCGAGGTGATCGGAGATCTGGAGTTAAGGCTTCGATTGCCTTTTTCTTTGTGACGTTATGCTGGACGCGCTCAGCGAAAAATTCGAAAAGATCTTTAAGAAACTACGAGGTTCTGGGGTTCTCACCGAACAGAACATCGCGGAAGCCTTGAAGGAAGTTCGCCTCGCGCTGCTCGAAGCCGATGTCAATTTCAAGATCGTCAAGGACTTCATCGAGCGGGTTCGGGTAAAGGCTGTTGGGCAGGAAGTTCTCCAGAGTTTGACCCCCGGGCATCAAGTGGTCAAGGTCGTGTGGGACGAGCTGCGAGAGATGATGGGCGGGGAACGAGCCGGTTTGGCTTTGGCTTCGAATCCTCCCACCGTTGTGATGATGGTCGGGCTTCAAGGCGCCGGGAAAACGACGACCTGCGGCAAGCTTGGGCGGTACGTCAAGGCTCAGGGGAAACGGGTTCTTCTGGTCGCGGCCGATCCTCGTCGTCCGGCAGCTGGCGATCAGTTGGCAAGTCTGGGGCGTGACCTCGAGATCGACGTGCATCGGGCGGATTCGGCTCAGGCGACTCACACGGATGTCGTTCGCATTTGCCAGGCTGGCGTGGAGCGGGGCCGGGTGCAGGGATACGATCTTGTCCTGCTGGATACCGGCGGGCGTCTCCACATCGACGATGAGTTGATGGGGGAGTTGGTGGCGGTGAGAGCTGCCGTGCAACCGCACGAGGTGCTCCTAGTCGCCGACGCCATGACTGGCCAAGACGCCGTCACGATGGCGAGCCAGTTCGATCAACGGATCGGGCTGACGGGCGTCATTCTGACGAAGGTTGAAGGCGATGCCCGTGGCGGGGCGGTGTTGTCGATTCGGGCGGTGACCGGCAAGCCGATCAAGTTTTTGGGTGTGGGCGAGAAGCTCGATGCGCTGGAGTTATTTCATCCCGATCGGATGGCCTCGCGCATCCTCGGCATGGGCGATGTCCTTTCGCTGATCGAAAAGGCGCAAGAGACCTTTACGCTCGAGCAGGCGGAGGATGCGCAGAAGCTGCTGAGCAGCCAGACGTTCACGCTGGAGAGTTTTCGTGCTCAGCTGGGGCAGGTCAGTCGCCTGGGCTCGCTCGACCAGATTTTAGGAATGCTGCCGGGCGGTCAGAAGCTCAAGGGGGCGATGGAAGGGCAGATGCCTGAACGGGAGATGAAGCGAGTCACGGCCATGATCGACTCGATGACGACTCGTGAACGCCGCGATCATACGCTGATCAACGGCAGCAGGAAAAAGCGGATTGCGCGTGGAAGCGGAACGAAGGTGGAAGAGGTGAATCGGTTGATTAAGCAGTTTCTCTCGGCGAGGAAAATCGCCAAGGTTATGGCAGGGTCGGGAGGGCGCCGGCAGTTGGCGCAACTTCTGCGCTCGATGTAAGGGGCGATCACAATCATCACAGTGTGTTGTACAGAAGGAGGATTCTAGTGGCTGTTCATTTGAGATTGACGAGGACTGGACGACATAAGCGACCGCTCTACCGCGTAGTGGCAGCGGATTCACGGAAGCCGCGCGACGGACGATTCCTGGAAATTCTTGGGATTTTCGATCCCTTGAAAGAGGCGGGTCTGCCGGAGTTGAAGCAGGATCGGGTGTTGAGCTGGTTGCGTCAGGGTGCCCAGCCGACCGTCACGGTGAAGACGCTCCTCCGCCGTGCTGGCGTCTGGAAGACGTTTGAGGCAGAGAAAGCGGCAGAGAAAGCAGCGAAGAAAAAGGTCGCGTAGTCTGTGACCACGGCTCAGGCAGATCTGATAACGATCGGCAGGATCGAGCGCCACTTCGGTGTGCGCGGCGAGTTCAAGGTACGATCGTTGAGCGATGTGCCTGGCCGACTGGAGCACCTGAAGCAGGTGCAGGTTTTGGACCCGACTGGGCAGGTCGTCGAGAAGACGGTGGCTCATGTTCGGCGTGCCGGTTCGACCTATATCATGAGTCTTGTTGGCGTGACGACGCCGGAAGGCGCCGTCGCGTTGCGCGGGGGATTGATCCAAGTGCCGCGTTGTTCAGCGGCGACGTTAGCGGCAGACGTGTACTTTGAGTGCGACCTCATCGGGATGACGGTTGAGAACGAGCGGGGCGACGAGATTGGAGTGGTGGAGACAATTTTGGAGATACCGGACAATCACGTCTTCGTCGTTCGCAAGGGGACAGAGGAAGTCCTCATTCCGGCGGCGAAGAGCTTTGTGACTTCGGTGGATCTCGCACAGCGCAAGATGATGGTTCGCGGGATTGACGACTTGCTTGAGGATCGCCATGCGGTGTGACATTCTGACCCTGTTCCCCGACATGGTGGCACCGGTGCTAAGCCAGAGCATTCTGAAACGAGCACAGGAAAAAGGTCTGTTGCACGTGCAGGTGCGCAACTTGCGCGACTATACGCTCGATCGCCATCGGGTGGCGGACGATGTCCCCTACGGCGGAGGGGCCGGAATGGTGATGAAGGCCGAACCGATTTTGCGCGCAGTGGAACAGATTCAGGCCGACTATGCGCTGGCCGGGGAGCAGATTCGGTTGTTGTTTCCGTCCCCGCACGGACGCCCATTCACGCAGGCCTATGCGAAAAATCTGGCGGCCGATACCCGCCGGCTTGTTATTCTCTGTGGCCACTACGAAGGGGTCGATGAGCGGGTGCGTCTCGCCTTGCACCCGGAAGAGGTTTCAGTCGGAGATTATGTGTTGACCGGAGGCGAGTTGCCGGCACTGGTGCTCATCGATGCCGCAGCCCGGTTGGTTCCCGGTGTGTTGGGTGATCCGGAGTCGATTGAAGAAGAGTCTTTTACGGATGCATTGCTCGAATATCCTCACTATACGAGACCGGCGGACGTTCGAGGGATGCTTGTGCCAGAGGTATTGCTTTCAGGACATCACGAGGTCATTCGTCTATGGCGTCGGAAGGAATCCCTGCGAAGCACGTATCAGAGACGGCCTGATCTGTTGCAAGATCGGGTCTTGAGTCTCGAAGATCAACAATTGCTAGACGAACTTACTCGTGAAGGCGTGGTTGGCACGCCTGTTCGATGTGGGGAGGAAGGGGTAGTCTCATGAATCGGTTAGAACGGATACAACAGTCTTTCGTGAAGCCATCGGCGCCTAGCTTTGAAATCGGCGATACTGTCCGTGTGCATGTGAAAGTCGTTGAAGGGGAAAAAGAGCGTATTCAGGTGTTCGAGGGAGCCGTGATTGCTCGCAAAGGATTGCTGAACACGGAGACCTTCACGGTCCGCAAGGTGTCCTATGGCGTCGGGGTGGAGCGCATTTTCCCGATCCATTCGCCGATCGTGACACGCGTCGAGGTCATGCGCCAGGGTAAGGTACGCCGGGCCAAGCTGTATTATCTTCGCGGGAAGAAGGGCAAGTTTGCCAAGGTTGAAGATCGGGAGTTCGTCGCGAGTGCGAAGGCGAAGCCTGGGGTTGCTCGTAAGACTGAAGCGCCGGCTACGGCCGCTGTGGCTCCGAAGGCCTAGTCTCATTCCCTGGTGCTATCGACCACGAATGTCGGATGCTCTTTCAACGGACGCATCGTGGGACCTACCGACGAATTTGAATTGGAAGCCCGACGGCGCGGCTATCGCCGCATCGCCGGTCTGGATGAGGCCGGACGGGGCCCTCTTGCGGGCCCTGTCGTCGCGGCGGCGGTAATCCTGCCCTCTCGTTGCCGCTTGGTCGGCGTCAACGACTCCAAGCAAGTCTCCGCGTCTGACCGCGAGCGGCTCTACGAGGTGATTGTCGAGCGGGCTCGTGCTATCGGCGTGGGGATCGCGACGGAGCAGGAGATCGACCGACTCAATATTCTAGAAGCGACTCGTCTCGCCATGCGCCGTGCAGTGGAGTCGCTGATATCTCCGGCGGACTGCCTCTTGATCGACGCTGTCACTCTATCGAATCTCGCCATTCCCTCACGCTCGATCATTAAGGGCGATACGTTGTCGATCTCGATTGCTGCCGCGTCCATCGTGGCGAAAGTTACGCGAGATCGCTTGATGGAGGCGTATCATCAGACCTATCCCCATTATAATTTTCTGTCCCACAAGGGCTATGGGACAGAGGAGCATTTACGGCGGCTTGCGCAACATGGCCCCTGCGCCATCCATCGGCGCACGTTCGCTCCGGTTGCTCGTCTCCTGAGTGGGCATGGTGAATCTCCACGGGCGATTCCGTGACCATCCTTGACCCACGGAGGCTCTTCGGGCAAGAAGGAGAGTCGGCAGCAGAGCAGTACTTGCGCGGCAAGGGGTATCGGATTCTGGCGCGCAATCTGCGCTCGTCGGTGGGAGAGTTGGACCTCGTGGCTGAAGACGGTCAGGTGCTGGTTTTTGTCGAGGTGAAGGCGCGTCGGACCGATGCATTCGGCGGCGCGATCCATGCCGTACATCAGCGGAAACAAGAGAAGTTGATCCAGTTGGCTGCGCAGTATTTGGCCAGGCACCATCTCAAGGATCGACTCTGCCGATTCGATGTGGTCTTGTTGCAAGGTACGAACGCCAAGGCTTCGCACATCGAGCATATTCAGAATGCGTTCGACGTCCCCGGGGACGATCTTCGATGGTAAGAACACCATGATTCAACTGATCCATGTCTCGAAACAGTACGATCAGCGGTCGGCGCTTTCGGACGTGACGCTAGAGATCGACAAAGGGGAATTTGTGCTCCTGATGGGACCGAGCGGCGCGGGCAAGTCGACGCTGTTGCGGATGCTGATCGGAGCCGATCGGCCCGATGAGGGGCAGATCTTCGTTCATCAGAAAAACGTGACGACGCTGAAGCCATCCGACATTCCCTATCTGCGCCGCAAGGTCGGAACGGTATTTCAGGACTTTCGGCTGTTGCCGAAGAAGTCTGTGTTCGATAATGTCTCGCTGCCGTTGCTCGTGCAAGGCGTGTCTTCTGCCGACATCCGTCGAAAAGTGACGGAGGCCTTACGGGCAGTCGGCGTCGAGCACAAGCGCGACCAGCTTCCTGCCGGCCTCTCGACGGGGGAACAGCAGCGGGTCTGCATCGCGCGCGCGATCGTCAATGGGCCGGTCGTTTTATTGGCCGACGAGCCGACCGGCAATTTAGACCCGGTGTTGACGGCTGAGATCATCGAACTGTTTAAACTCATTAACGCGCGGGGCACGACGGTCGTCGTGGCGACGCACGATCCGCTCGTGATGGCGCAAGTGAATCGGCGGGTGCTCACCTTGTCGCAGGGCCGCCTGTTGCCGGAACAGAGAGGCTTGGCATGAGGACGCTGGCCTATCTCCTGAGAGAATCTTGGGTCAATATGAGGACCAACCGGATGACGACGATGGTCGCCATCTTGACCACGGCCTTTACGCTGGCCTGTGTCGGCATCTTTTTACTGCTCTATGTCAATTTGCGGGCGGCAGCCGGCTGGCTCCAGGATGACATCAAGATCATGGTCTATCTCGATGACCGGCTTACGTCCGATTCGGTTGCGGAGGTGGAGCAGCATCTGCGGAGCGATCGTGCCGTCGCATCCCTGTTGTTTATTTCGAAAGAGCAGGCGCTGGGAGAGTTCAAGGCGCAATTTCCCTCGGAGTCTTACTTGCTTGATGGCTTGGGTCAAAACCCCTTACCGGCCTCCTATGTCGTGGCACTCAGTCCGTCGTTTCGATCACCGGATTCGGTGAAGCGATGGGCGGAACGGGTGCGGCAGATCGCCGGCGTGTCCAAAGTCGATTACAATCAAGATTGGATCGATGCCCTCGCGACGGTGATTCGATCGATTGAGTTGGTGGCGATCGGCATCGGCGTGATCCTTTCGGCGGCTGCTGTGACCATTATCGCCAATACGATTCGCCTGACGTTATTTGCCCGACGGGACGAGATCGCCATTTTGCGTCTCATCGGAGCCACCACCAGTTTTATCCGTATTCCCTATCTGGTGGAGGGCGCCGTACTTGGGGCGCTGGGTAGCGCGCTCTCACTGGTTATGCTCAAGTTCATGTACGAATTGTTCCGGCAGCAAATGCGGACGACTGGTCGATTTGCCGGACTCGACAGCCTCATGGCATTTTTCCCTCCGTCAATCTGTCTCGCCTTGATAGCAGTTGGGATGGGACTCGGGTTTGCAGGCAGCTTCGTCTCGATCAGGCGATTCGGCGAGGGCAAGGCATGAGGTATTGGGTCGGACTCAGGGTCGTGGTTGTGATCTGGGGACTGCTGGGTCTTTCCTGGCCAGCGGTTGCGATGGCCGATCCGATCGTCGACAAGATTGAGAAGGAACGCAAGGCGCTCGAACAGCTCAAAGATCGGATTGAAGCAAAACGCAAACAGGCCGATGAGGCAGGGAAAAAGCGCGAGTCGCTGTTACAAGGGATTCAGACGCTCGACGAACGTGTGCTGCATTACCGGCAGGCGCATCTAGAGATCAGCCGGAAGTTGAAAAAAAAGGACCAGGAGATCGAAGGCCTCAATGAGCAGTTAGCCGGTTTGCGGATGAGTGTGCGCGAGCGGCAGGATGCGATTTTGGCGCGATTACGGGTCCAATATATGGAAGGCCGTTTCGGATATTGGAAGACCCTGCTCGCCTCGGATTCGTACGGAGACTTTCAGCGGAGGCTTCAGTATCTCTCGGCTGTGTCCGAACGTGATTTTGCACTGATGGGTACCTTTCGGACCGATATGACCCGCATGGAGCAGGCGGAGCGGCAGCGGGAAGAGGCACGAGTCGGGATGCTGTCGTACAAGCACAGTACCGAGAAACAGCTCGCGGAGATGAAATCCGTTAAAAAAGAAAAAAAGGTTTATCTCGCCAGGATCACGCATGAAAAAGAATCCTACGAACATGCGCTCCAAGAATTGGAGCGGTCCGCGTCACGTATCGACAGTCTATTGCGCGAGTTGGAAACGCGCCGTCGCGCGGCACCGGTTCGACCTCCGACCGGGGGGACGGCCCCTCGGGGCTCGAAGGGCGCCTTGCCCTGGCCGGCTGATGGGAATGTGATCTCGTTCTTCGGTCGTCAGAAACATCCGACCTTCAATACCTATGTGCAACGCAGAGGGATTGAGATTAAGACGGTCGAGGGGAGCGCCATTCACGCGGTGATGCCTGGGTCTGTCGTGTATGCGGACTGGTTGAAAGGGTACGGGCTCGTTATAATCCTCGATCATGCGAATGGCTTCTTTTCGCTCTATGCCCATGCCTCGAAAATTCTTGTGACGGTAGGCGGACAGGTGGAAGCCGGGCACGCGATTGGCGAAACAGGCGATACGGGCATGACGGGTGAAAATACTCTATACTTTGAGCTGCGCGAGGGGGCGGAGCCGTTGGACCCCCTTCAATGGTTAGCGAGGCGATAGGGAACGGGAAGAGGAAAGGACGTTATATGATGGAACAGTATCCTCGGCGACGATTCTGGATGGTAGGCCCGACGGTGGTGGTGGCGCTGGTGTTGGGCGTGATGCTTGGCAAGGGGTGGGAGCGGACTGGGCATGCCACGGAAACTTACGAAGAACTGAAGACGTTTTCCGAGGTGTTGACCCAAGTCCAGAAGAGTTATGTCGATGAAACCAAGGTGAAGGATCTTGTTCAGGGAGCGATCCGTGGGATGCTTGCCACCCTCGATCCGCATTCAGCCTACATGACGCCGGACATGTATAAAGAAATGCAGGTTGAAACAAAGGGTGAGTTCGGGGGCGTGGGTATTCAGATCGGCGTGAAGGAGAATCGTTTGGCGGTGATCGCGCCCATCGAGGGTACGCCGGCCTTTCGAGCCGGGATCAAGGCCGGTGATTTTATTACTAAGGTGAACGATGACACGACCAAAGACCTCACGTTGATGGATGCGGTCCAGAAGATGCGTGGCCCGAAGGGCTCGAAGGTCAATTTGACGATTCAGCGGGATGGGACTCCCGAGCCGCTCCAATTTACACTGGTCCGTGACACCATCAAGATCGAGAGTGTGAAGTCGAAGGTGCTGGACAATATCGGCTACGTTCGGCTGACGCAATTCCAGGAGTCGACAGGGCGTGATTTGAGTAAGGTGCTCAAGCAGTTCAGGGAGCAGAAGCTCCAATCGACCATCCTGGACCTCCGCAACAATCCCGGAGGATTGTTGACGGCGTCCGTGGAGGTCTCCGAGCAGTTCCTCCCTGCCGGCAAGCTCGTGGTTTATACCAAAGGACGCGAGAGCAAGAAGGATGAATGGATTGCCAAGGGGAAGGATCAGATGGACGACTCGCCCATGATCATTCTCATCAATGAAGGATCGGCGAGTGCGTCCGAGATCGTGGCCGGCGCATTGCAAGACTATGGGCGGGCGGTCATTGTCGGAACGACCTCGTTCGGCAAGGGATCGGTGCAAACGATTCTCCCGCTTGGGGATGGGTCCGGCCTCCGCCTCACGACGGCGAAGTACTACACGCCAAAAGGGCGCTCGATCCAATCGACCGGCATCACGCCTGACATTGTGGTGAAGGCTCAGCTTCCGACCACGGTGGCGAAGGCAGGAGAGACAAAACCCGTGGAAAAAGAAGGGGAGCCGAAGCAGGCCAAGCCTGCGGTTGTGCCGGGGAAAGATCAGCCGGCTCAGAATGGTAAAGGACCAGAAGAGGGCCAGCCGAAGAACGGTACCGTACCCCAGGCTTCCTCCGTCGATGCATCCGGCGATCCTTCGCTCGAGCAGGACGTCCAACTGCAAAAAGCGGTAGAAATGTTGAAGACCTGGAAGATCTTTAAGGAGCTTCCTCGCGCGTCGTAAATGGGGGAGGCTGCTGCGAAGCGGTGATCGCTTCAAGCAGCCGTTCTTCCGATCCTGAGAACCCTGGTACGGTGCGCAGCATGTGCGACCGTACCAGCCGTTCGAGGTCGGTCAATGTGGTGATGCAGAGGCGGGTGTGGAGGTAGGCCACCAGAGATTCTGATAGTCCAGGAAAGTGCGCCCAGGCCTTCACCGACTCGGGGAGCGGCGTTCGCAAGGTTTCATAGGCCTGGATCGTTCCCGTTCTGAGAAATTCCTCAATCTTGTCGGCCAGGTCTCGGCCGATTCCATCAATGTCTTCCAATGCCTGCCGTGCCGAAACGTCTGCGATGTCTTCTTCCAAGGCTTCGATCGCATCCGCTGCCATTCGATAGGCTCTGACCCGATAGGGGTTCGCCCGCTGGGTGCTTAAGCGTTCAGCGATCGCCCGAAAAATTCCGGCAACCTGCTGGTTATGTTGTGGCGACGTGATCATGGTTGAGCTGGCGCTATTCTGACGTGATCAGGGATAGGGGGCAAGGGGTGAGGCCCTGCAGCTTTATTGACATTCTGAATTCTGCTCCCCTAGGATGAGCAACGATGACAGAGGCGATTCAGATTCATGTGAACGGCGATCCGCGGGACGTTCGGGCAGGTGCCACCGTGGGGGATCTCTTGCGTGAGCTTGCCATCAAGACCGAGCGTGTGGCGGTGGAAGTCAATTTGGAAATTCTCGATCGCAAGGAGTTCGACCAGCGAAGTCTGAAGCAAGGGGATCGAGTGGAGATCTTGAGTTTCATCGGAGGCGGTGCGCCATTGGATATGTACGGCAGAGGAAGGGGTTTCGTCCATGCAGATTGATCCGTTGACCATTGCCGGTCGTGTGTTTACATCTCGGCTATGGGTGGGAACAGGCAAGTATAAGGACTTTGCAGAAACCAAGAAAGCCATCGAAGCGTCGGGAGCTGATGTGGTGACGGTGGCGGTGCGGCGTGTGAACATCACCGATCGCTCCAAAGAGAACCTGCTCGACTATCTCGATCCGAAGAAGTACATCATTCTTCCCAATACCGCCGGTTGTTACAACGTGGAGGATGCGCTGCGTTACGCCCGCTTGGGCCGGGCCGCCGGTGTGTCTGACTTGATTAAACTGGAAGTGCTCGGTGACGAGCGGACCCTGTTCCCCGATACCGCCGGATTGATCGAAGCGGCAAAGATTCTCGTCAAAGAGGGTTTTATCGTGTTGCCCTATACGAATGACGATCCCATCGTGGCCCAGAAGCTCGTCGACGTGGGCTGCCCAGCGGTCATGCCCTTGGCGGCGCCGATTGGGTCGGGGCTCGGTATCCGCAATCCCTATAACCTCAAGATCATCATGGAAATGATCAAAGTGCCGATCATCGTGGATGCCGGTGTCGGGACCGCGTCCGATGCCGCCTTTGCGATGGAGTTAGGGGCGGATGCGGTACTTATGAACACGGCCATTGCCGGGGCCAAAGATCCCATTGCGATGGCCGAGGCGATGAAATATGCGGTCTATGCCGGCCGGTTGGCCTATAAGGCCGGGCGCATTCCACGAAAACTGTATGCCACAGCCAGCAGCCCGATCGAAGGTATGCTTTAACAGGATGCTGAAAAATGGAGCGGGGTGGATGGGACGATCCCTTTGCTCGCGCAACGCGCGGCCTAAGAAGTCCCTCGTTGGACGCGCGCAGTTGGAATCATCTCATCCACCCCTAAGTGAACGGTCGATCGTCGAGGCCTTGCTGGACGACTGTTTTGAGCATCCTGCTCAGCATTCAGTACGCAGCCCTCAGCATGGTTGATTCACTGCGTTGTCGATGTTGAAACTCTCTAGCCGTCTTCTTGTCGTCACGGATCGCCATCAGACTCAGGGACGGCCTCTCGTTCCGCTGTTAGAGCGCGTGCTCACGGTCGGCGCCCCTGCTATTCAACTTCGTGAGCGCGACCTTTCTGCCCGGGACCTCTTGGCGCTTGCGCGTGAGGTGCAGACGCTCACGGCTGCGCACAGATCCCAACTCCTCATCAACGACCGGATCGACATCGCATTGGCGCTGGAAGGCGCCGGCGTGCACCTGCGCAGCAATAGTCTGCCGGTTTCCGTTGCCAGGCAGTTGCTGGGGGCAGAGCGCCTTCTGGGTCTGTCTGTCCATGGGGTCGAGGAGGCGGTGCAGGCAGAGTCGCAGGGCGCAGACTACGTCATCTTTGGCCCGATCTACGAGACGCCATCGAAGCAGGCATTCGGTCCTCCGCTCGGACTGCATAGCCTCGAGAAGGTTTGTCGATTGGTCCGCATCCCGATTATCGGAATTGGCGGCGTCACGGTGGCGCGCGTAGGTGAGATGCGGCAGGCCGGCGCATTCGGCGTGGCGGTGATCACGGCCATTCTTGGCGCAGACGACGTGGAGGCGGCAACAGGGAAGCTACTCGATGCCGTCACGCACGCTACGTGACGTTATTCAGACAGGGTTTTCGCGCTGTCGCATACTGCGGTCCGGTTGACCACCTCAGGAACGGATGATAGAATCCGCCAGGATTAGGACTTCTCGACGCAGCAAGGGTTTTCGCGTTCTTCGAGTAACGCCATGGCTGGCAAGAAAGACAGTCCGAGTCGATTCCGGTCTCTCCGAGATTCCGTCACGCAGATCACCAAGCGGCTGACAGAAGGAGAAACGGACATGGCCTCACGCAGCGACGAACAGACCCGCGAAGTGGAAAAGCTTCGCGTGCAGATCCAGTCGATGGAAGAAGAAATCCGTCGGCTCTACCAGTCCCGCTACCAGCTCGACCAAGCCACCAAACAGAACGAGAAACTCGTCACCACGCTTCAGGAAGCGAAGGTGCAGATCGAAGCCTTGCGCACCGAGGTTGAGAAATTGACCGCGCCGCCCTCGGCCTACGCCATCTTTTCCAGTCTCAATGATGACGGAACCAGCAATGTCTTTGTCTCCGGACGGAAGATGAAAGTCAGCTTGCATCCGTCCATCAAGGGTGCAGCTTTGCGCAAAGGGCAGGAAGTGGTCCTGAACGAAGCGTTGAACGTAATTGAAGTGAAGGGCTTCGATATGCAGGGCGAAGTCGTGCGACTCAAGGATGTGCTGGAAGGCAATCGCGCCTTGGTGACGTTGCATTTCGACGAAGAGAAAGTGGCCGAACTTGGCGATCCGCTGATCGCTGAACGGCTGAGTGTCGGCGACCATCTCCTCTACGATCCCCGCTCCGGCTATGTGATCGAAAAGCTGCCGAGATCCGAGGTGGAGGAAATGGTATTGGAGGAAGTGCCGGATGTCGACTATGAGCACATCGGCGGGTTGCAGCATGAGTTGGAGCAAGTCCGTGATGCGGTGGAGTTGCCGTTTCTTCATACGGCCCTGTTTTTAGAGTACAAGTTGAGCGCGCCCAAAGGGGTATTGCTCTATGGTCCGCCAGGATGCGGGAAAACCTTGATCGCGAAAGCGGTCGCCAATTCGATTGCGAAGAAGCTCGGGCACCTCACCGGCAAAGAAGTGCGGAGTTACTTCCTGCACGTGAAGGGCCCGGAGCTGCTCAATAAATATGTCGGTGAGTCCGAGCGTCAAGTCCGCGAAGTCTTCAAGAAAGCGAAAGAGCGGGCCGCGGACGGGAATCCCGTCATCGTATTCTTTGACGAAATGGATGCGCTGTTCAGAACGCGAGGCACCGGGATTTCCTCCGATATCGAGTCGACGATCGTTCCGCAGTTTCTCTCGGAGATCGACGGCATGGAGCGGCTCCGCAATGTGATCGTCATCGGCGCCAGCAATCGCCAGGACCTCATCGATCCGGCTGTCCTCCGAGCAGGCCGGTTGGATGTGAAGGTCAAAGTAGGGCGTCCCGATGCCGTGGCCGCGAAGGATATTTTCTCGAAATATTTGAGCGTCGACCTGCCGTTTGCCGAGGAAGATTTGAAGCGCCATGGCGGAGATGCCAAGGCCTTGGTCGAGCAGATGGCCGATCTCACGGTCGGGGCCATGTATGCCTCCTCGGAAGAAAATAAGTTCATCGAAGTCACCTACGCGAACGGTGAAAAAGAAGTGCTCTACTTCAAGGATTTTGCGAGCGGGGCGCTGATCGAAGGGATCGTGTCCCGCGCGAAGAAGTTCGCCGTCAAGCGGACGATTGCGAAGGAAGGCCGGGGCCTTCGATCCGATGATTTAATCCGCGCCATTCGAGAGGAGTTCAAGGAACACGAAGACCTGCCCAATACGACCAATCCTGACGATTGGGCCAAGATCTCCGGGAAGAAAGGCGAAAAGATCGTACATCTTCGGACGATCAGCGGAAGCCCTGACGAGTCGCGTCAGATCGAAACGGTCACAACCGGACATTATCTCTAAGACGTCACACCTATGCAGGAATGTAATTCGCTGACGACTCCCCGCGTATTGGGCACAGAGACAGAATTCGGCATTGCATCGCGCGATCCAGGCGCCGCAGACCCCGTGTCCAACTCCATTGCGGTCATCGGGCATTATCCTGGGCTGCCGGCTCCGTTAGCAGTCTGGGATTATGAAAATGAAAACCCGCTGCTCGACGCGCGTGGATTCGAGGTCGAAGGGGAACCGGAGCGGCCCAATCCTGAGTACAATCGTCAGCTGAACAAGGTGCTGGCGAATGGGGGTCGGCTCTACGTCGACGGCGCCCATCCGGAATATTCCACACCCGAATGCACCAATCCGCGAGAGATCGTGGCCTTCGAGCGAGCCGGTGCGCATATCCTGGCTCAGTGCCTGGAACAGATGGCGCGCGCGACCGGGCGGGATCATTGTGTGCTGTACAAGAACAATTCGGACGGCAAGGGCAACAGCTACGGCTATCACGAAAGTTATCTCATGTCGCGCGCGGTGCCGTTCGAGCGCATCGTGAAGGTCCTGGCGCCGTTCTTTGTGACGAGGCCTATCTTCGCAGGGGCGGGAAAAGTCGGCGCAGAGAATGAGACCAGCCGGGCGGATTATCAAATCTCGCAGCGTGCGGATTTCTTCGAGTGCCTCGTCGATCTCAATACGATGGTCCGGCGCCCCATCGTGAATTCACGCGATGAGCCGCATGCGGAGCATGCCAAGTACCGGCGGCTGCACGTGATCGTCGGAGATGCCAACATGGCGGAACTGTCGACCTATCTCAAGGTCGGTACGTTGTCCATCGTCTTGGACCTGCTCGACGCCGGCGCGGATGTGCCCCTGATCGAGTTGGAGGATCCGGTTCAAGGCATCAAGCAGGTGTCGCGCGATGTGACGATGAAGGAGCCGCTCAGACTCACGGGGGGTCGCTCGACAACGGCGGTGGCGGTTCAACGCGCCTATTTGAAGGCCGCCATGGGATACTATGCCTGTCACGATCTCTCACAGGTCACGAAAGATATTCTCGTTCGCTGGGAAGACGTCTTGGATAAGCTCGAACAGGATCCCCGGTTGTTGGTGCGCGAGTTAGACTGGGTGGCGAAGCGCCAGATGATGGAATCCTATATGGAGCGCAAGGGCTGTGGGTGGGACGACGCTCGCATTCGGCTCATGGATCTGCAGTATCATGACGTACGTCCCGATAAGGGTCTCTACTTTACGCTTGAGCGCAGTCATCTAATCGAGCGCATCGTGCAGGAAGCCGAGATTGCGCGAGCGGAGTTCACCCCGCCTCCGGGAACACGCGCCTATTTCCGTGGACGCTGTGTCAGCAAGTTTACGAAGTCGGTCTATGGAGCCAGCTGGACGTCGGTGCTGTTCGATGTGGGCAACAAGCAGGTCAAACGGGTGCCGCTGATGGACCCGCTTCGAGGGACGGAGTCGTTGACGAGTGACCTCCTCGATCAGGTTGATACCGTCGACGCCTTGTTGGCGAAACTGAAGACGTGATGAAGAAGGATCCCCTGCGATTCACATTATGAAATTGCCATTTCTTCCTAACCACGACGACCCGAGTTTCTTCGACTTTTTAACCCAGCAGCATCCCGCGTTGACGCCGGCCGGCCGCAGCGGTTTTCTGTCCCCTCAGGCCGGGACGGAACCGATGCGAGGGGCCGGCTCGATGGCGGTTCCTCATGCCACCACGGTGCTGGCGATCAAGTATCAACAGGGCGTCGTGATTGCGGGAGACCGCCGAGCGACGGAAGGGTTTCAAATTGCCGAGCGCCGGATCGAGAAAGTCTTCAAGATCGACGACTATTCCGCGATGGCGATTGCCGGTGCGGCCGGTCCCTGCATTGAAATGGCCAAGCTGTTCCAGGTTGAGCTGGAACATTACGAAAAAATCGAAGGGGTGCAACTGTCCTGCGAGGGAAAGGCCAACAAGCTCGGACAGATGGTCAAGGCCAACCTGCCGATGGTCTTTCAAGGGCTGGTCGTCATGCCGCTCTATGTCGGCTTCGACTTGAAGCGAGTGGAAGGCCGCATCTTCAAGTACGACCTCGCAGGCGGCCGCTACGAAGAGTCGGATTACCATGCCATCGGATCAGGCGGGAAAGATGCGCGCAATACAATGCGGGAACATTTCCTCAAAGGATTGGCAGAGCTGGACGCGCTGAAGTTAGCCCTGCTGGCGCTGTACAATGCGGCCGACGATGACGTCGGCACCGGGGGGCCAGACCTCGTGCGAGGCATATACCCCACCGCAAAAATTGTAAATGAGCGTGGGATCACCGATGTGTCAGAGCAGCAGATTAGCAGCATCTATGGCGGGTTGATCGCGACCCGCCGGTCCAAGGAGAACTAAGCATGCCCCTGCCCTATTACGTCTCGCCCGAGCAGATGATGCAGGACAAGGCGGAGTATGCCAAGAAAGGCATCGCCAAAGGTCGCTCCATCATTGCCCTCGAATATATGAATGGGATCCTGCTCGTCGCGGAGAATCCCAGCGCCTCGCTGCACAAAATATCCGAGATCTACGACAGCATCGCCTTTGCAGGCGCTGGCAAGTACAGCGAGTTTGAGAATCTCCGGAAGGCCGGCATCCGACATGCCGACCTCAAGGGATTCATGTACAGCCGGGAAGATGTGACGGCTCGTTCTCTGGCAAACGGCTACTCGCAAAGCCTGGGCACCATATTTAGTCAGGAGCAGAAGCCGCTGGAGGTGGAAATCCTGGTGGTGCAGGTCGGGCACAACGGCCATGCGAACGAGATGTACCGCATCTCGTTCGATGGGAGCATCATCGATGAGCGGACCTTTGCGGTCATCGGTGGCAAGTCGGAGGCCGTGCAGGCAGTGTTAAAGGAGAAGGGGTTTACGCAGCCTCCAGAGCTCAAGGCTGCCCTTTCGCTCTGTATTACCGCACTCGAACAAATCGGAAATCAGAAGCTTATGCTGGAGAGTCTGGAAGTTGCAGTGCTGGACCGTACCCGCGAAGGACGTCGGTTCAGACGGCTGTCGTCCATTGATACCAAACTCCTCCTCTCCGTTTAGCAGGATGCTGAACAAGTCCGCCAGCTTCGTTCTCGGCTCATCGAAATCCTCAACGGGGACCCGGCCGCCTCATCACTCGGCGGCGCGCACAGACTTGGTGCTCCTTATGCGTCGCACCGTGCGACCCTGAGGGTACGCCTCCGGTTTCGACTCGCATGCGGTCTTCCTGACGAACGTTTTGAGCACCCTGCGGGAAGTTCATTCTGTTGTAGAAGACAAGGCCTGCTGGTATTCTGTCTGTACGCCTATGCTGGAACCAAGTCCTCTAAGACGACGGATCTTCGGTTTGGAGAATGAGTACGGTCTCATATTTTCTCCGAACGGGAGGGTCTATCTTCCGATGGAGAAGGTCCTGGGCTATATTTTTGAAGGCCTCATTCCGAACAGTTGGCCCTCCAACGCGTTTCTGGCGAACGGGGCACGCTTCTATCAAGACACCGGCTGTCACCCTGAGTATTCCACCCCCGAGTGCGACAGCATCCGGGACCTCGTCGTTCACGATAAAGCCGGTGAGCGGCTTCTGGAAGCCTGTCTGCCTGCAGCCGAAGAACGCTTACGAGAAGAAGGCCTGTCCGGCGAAATCTACATTTTCAAGAACAATACGGACTCCCTCGGCAATACCTACGGCTGTCACGAAAACTTCTTGATGCGCCGAGACGTCGATTTCTGGAAAGTCACGGAGCAGCTCATTCCCTTCTTCGTCACGCGGCAGATTTATGGCGGAGCCGGAAAGGTGCTGAAAGTATCGGGTAAGCCGCAGTATTTTATCTCGCAACGGGCCCAGCACATTCACGAGAAGACCTCCTCCTCGACGACCTCCTCGCGAAGCATCATCAATACCAGAGACGAGCCGCATGCCGATGCGGAACGCTACCGGCGGCTCCATATCATCGTCGGGGATTCCAACATGTCGGAGTTCGTGACCTATTTGAAGGTTGGGACTGCGGTGTTGGTCCTGTCGATGATCGAGGAGGGGTACGGAGTCACAGGGATGGAACTCGAGGATCCGGTGAAAGCCATTCGAGAGATTTCTCGCGATTCGACCTTAAAGCGGAAGATCAAGCTGGACGATGGCCGCCAGTTGACGGCGGTGGAAGTTCAGCGGGTCTATCTGGATCGCGCGCAGGAATATCTGGCACAACAAGAACACGATCCGGCCCTCGACGACGTGTGGGCGAAATGGGCCATGGTCCTCGACAAGCTCGAAGAGGACCCGATGCAGCTGGTGCGAGAACTCGACTGGGTGACCAAGCGGCACCTCATCGAGTCCTATATCGACAAGAAAGGGTGCGGGTGGGACGACCCGCGCGTCTTCCTGCTCGATCTCCAATATCATGATGTCAAACGGACGCGTGGCCTGTATTATCTGATGGAGTCCAAAGGGCTGATCGAACGGGTAGTAGAGGAGGACGCGGTGCAACGGGCCATGTCGATTCCGCCCCAGACCACGAGGGCGAAGGTGCGTGGCGATTTCATCCGATTCGCCCGCGCGAAGAATCGCTCCTATACGGTGGATTGGACCTATCTGAAGCTCAATGGCTACTGGGAAGAGACGATCCTCTGTATGGATCCCTTCAGCGCCGTGAATCGGCGCGTGGACGAATTGCTCTCGCAGGTGGGGGGGCTACGGCTGTATCGATGATGATCACCGCTCTCAAACAGGCGCAGTTGCGGATTTCACGGCTGGACCGAACGCTGGTCATGGCGGTCGTCTTGCTGTGCAGCGTCTTTCCCGTTGAGTTATTCCCGAACACACCGCCTCCACCGAAGGGCCTCGACGGCCAATACAGCGGCAAGCAGGGACAGGTGCTGGTGGTCAAGGTGAAGGGCGAAGAGCAGGCGACGGAAGTGAAGGGCAAATTTCTCGAACGGACGATTCCGTTTTTTCGGGAGTTCAGGCCAGGGGAACCGGCCGGCTTTGTCGGGCTGCTGGGGATCGACATGCAGGACGATCCTGGGACCTATGAATTGGCCGTTGAAGTGAAACAGGGCGAAGAGGCGAAGCAGCTGAGTTTCAACGTGCTGGTGGCCAAAGAGAAGTTTTCCGTCGAACATTTGAAGCTGCCAAAAGACAAAGTCGATCTGGACCAGAAGGCGGTGGCCCGTTGGAAAGCGGAGCAGGCACAAGTGAAGCAGGCGCTCGCGGAGAATTCACGGCTGAAGCTCTGGCACAGTAACTTTGTGGAGCCGGTCAACGGTAAACGTACCGGGATTTTCGGCAGCGTGCGGATTATGAACGGTCAGCCGAGGAATCCCCACAATGGTGAAGATATCGGCGCACCGATGGGGGCCGATGTTGCGGCCACGAACGACGGAATCGTCCGCATCACCGTCGATCATATTTTCTCCGGCAGAGGCGTCTTCGTCGACCATGGACTGGGCTTCTATTCGATGTATTTTCACCTGTCCGAGATCCTGGTCAAAGACGGAGATCTGATTACCGCGGGGCAAATCATCGGCAAAGTCGGAGCGACCGGCCGCGCCACCGGCCCGCATCTCCATTGGGGCGTCAAGCTCAACGGCGCCCGCGTGAATCCCTATGCGCTGCTCGATTTACCGTTCAAGCAGGGTGGAGCGATGCCTGCTCCTGTGACGGTTCCCACTCCCGGTATTGTGCCGACTCCACAAGCCCTTCCCGTCAAAGAGTAGAGGGGGTAGTGCGTCAGGCGTTCGATCGCGTGACCGCACTGCGCCACACCATACCTTCTTTCTCGCTCAGGCCCGTTCAGGAAAACGAAAAATATCTATGCGTCGAAGAACTTACGTAGTAGCCTTAGTTGAGTCGTAGGCCTTGGCAGTCGTCAGTCTTCATGAAGGAGCTTCGTAACAATGAACGGCTTTGTCTTCCCGGATATCACGATCTACCTGATTGGCATCCTCTGCCTTTTGATCATCTGGCAATATTACAAGATGCAAATCATGGCCGGGAGGATTCTGGCCGTCGACATCTTCGACCGCTCGGGGATTCGCATGTATCTCTATGCGACACCCGATGACAGCCAGGTCTGTGACACCTGTGCTCAGGCGAATGGACGAGTGTATTTGTCCTCAAAGGTAGCCAGGAAGAATTTCAGTCCGCTGGACCGGCCCTGTCAACAGCCTACGCCTTGTCCCGGTGTATTGGTCGGATTGTATGGAGGATGGTTGGAGGCCCGTGGCGTCGTTGAACGGTTACGCGCGAACTCCAAGGAGGGGATGATTCAATTGGCTCCAGAGCAGCTTCGGGGTGTGGTCGGTGGAGCCTGGGAACGAAGTGTCAGCGCGGAGACCGATCGGATCAGCATCTTTGTGCTGGAAGCGATGAGTTATGAAAAGATCAATCTTGACGTGGCGATTGGAAACTACGGATACGTCGTGGCCCATGCCAACGAAATACGACATCTGATGCTCCTCGTTCCGGCCTATCTCCGGCTGACGCATGTACTCGTCCAAGCCGGGAGAGCGACGGAAGCTCTTGCGGCCATCGAACAGTTCACCAATCGATTCCCCATCAACAAGATGGGCAAGCATTTTCCTTCGCCAGCGCAGCGCGACATGATGAAACGCTATGAAGGGCAGATGATGAAGAGCCTGGCTCTGAAGAAATCTGCGTAAGGACTGCGAGGATCTGTAGGGCTAAAAATGGCTCGTCTGTGTGCCCACTATAGTGGGCGATCAATCATTACCGCTGTTAGTGTTTCCCTCCTACCAATCCATTCAGCAGATTCGGCAGGTCCTCCGCGTTAGGATAGCTTTTCATGGCCTGACCGATGTCGTCGAGCAGCGGGCCAGCTTCTGGGTTGAGGCCCCTGATCTTTTGGTCGAGATTGCCCGACATTAACTCTTCGTGCATCTGTGCGTCGGTCAGCTTCCCTTCTTTCAAGTCCTGTTGCAGGATCTTTCCCAAGGCTTCAACTTTCATTCTTGTTTCTGGCGGCAGCTCGCTGAGCAGTTTGATCATGTCAGCTCGGCTTTGACCGACCGCTGGCGTCTGTGTGTGTGCAAGACCGCTTACTCCCAAACAGAGCATGAGAGATAAAATGCCTGCGCATATCCGCATGATGGTCCTCCGTGCAGATGGTGGTCGGTATGGACGTGACCGTAGGAGTATTACAGTGAAGCGTGAGGCTGTCAGCTAAATCTAGAAACTATGGAAGATCTATTGTCGCAGGCTGGAAACGTGATCTGGCTTATGACTAGAAGGGGGGGTAGGAGGCCATCTCGCAAGCTGCTCAAAAAGCCCGTCCAGTAAGGCCGCAGCGGGTGAAGGGCCGAGTCGTACCCGTAGGGTACGGTGAGAGGGTCTGAGCGATGCGAGAACGCAGCTGGCGGACTTTTTCAGCAGCCGACGAATAGTTCTACTCGAGGCTCGAAGGCGTCTTGTTGAGCACCGTGGCGGTGGCGCGGGAGAGGGCTTCGTCGTAGGCATGGTCGAGGGTATAGACGCGGAACTGGACCAAGCGGGTGGGCAGCAGGTCGAGGAACTCTTCCAATGGATCGGTCGAGATGCCCTTGGTGCCGGGGTCGTACACAAAGAGGGGATTGCCGCGCCGGTCTTTGGGGTCGGGCCTGGGGTCGAGCGGTGCCATGTCGACGCGGAACTCGAGCTTCTTGAGCTTTGCCGGTAATTCTTTTTTGATCTGTTCTTCGAAATGCGCGTGGCTGGGAAAGTCCATCCCGCGCTCCTGGCCCTTTTCTTTGAGTACGGTGCTGTAGGCCATTTTCCATTTCACGTCACGGACGAGAATCCGCTGCCATTCTATGCCCAAGCGTCGCTCGGTCGCATGGCGCGAGGTCTTCCATCCCCGGACCTGCTCCAGCAGGGACCAATCGGTTAATGTCAGGTAGTCCTCCATCTTTTTGCGGGGATCGTGAGGGAAGAGGAGTTTCATGGTGTCGCCGAAGATGTCACGGAGGTGGATGTCGATGGCGCGTGTGGTCCGGTGATAGTAGACGTTGGAATAGAGATACATGCGGGTGTTGAGGAACATCTGCAGGGCCGGAAGGCCGGTCTTATGGATCGTGAATCCCTTGTCCGTAATGATCGTGTAGTGAATGAGCCGTGAGAGATCGACCGGGCCGACTGCGACCCCGCACATATAGGAGTCGCGCAGGACATAGTCGAGGTTGTCTGCGGTATAGCTGCCGGAAATGACCGGTTGCAGCATGTTGAGCCATCGAGGAATGTGGGAGTTGTCTTTGCCCTTTTCCTTGAGGATTACATGGGCGATCTGATCGGGGTTGAGTTCCTCGCCTTTGGCAAAGGGGCCGGAGGGGCTGCGCCGGATCTTGCGGATGATCGGGCCTAGGTGGTCGCGGATGATGATCTGTCCGAGTTTTTCGTGACTGGCGCCAAAGGCGTGTAAATAGTTGTCGTCGAAGAAATGACAGAAGGGTCCATGGCCGATATCGTGCGCGAGCGCCGTGACACGGAGAAATTCCTCGACATAGTTGGCTGAGGGGACGTCTTTGACCGTTTTCTTGAGAAACGGATAGAGATGGCGTGCGAAGCGGCCTGCCACATGCATGGTGCCGAGCGAATGGACGAAGCGGGTATGTTCGGCTGAGGGGTACACCCAACGGGCGCTTTGAAGCTGATAGATGTAGCGCAGGCGCTGGACCCAGGGAGAATCGATCAGATCCTTTTCTGTCCGTTCCTGTTGGTCCGGAGTGGAGAAGGGTACGGTGAAGGAGACGTATTGGTGGATGGGATCGGCGATCAGTGCAGACCCATCATAAGGAGCGTTGGAGTGATGACCGGATTCAGTCATGGCAATCGATCTTAGCCTAATTCTTGAGGGGGCGGCAATGGCTACTGCGGCGAATGATCTGCCGGCATGTGCGTCGTTCTCGGCCTCAAGAAATCCTCGACGTATTGCAGCGAATACGCCTCTGGTTTCTTGAGACCGTCGGCCTCGCACCTGCCAGCAGCTTGTTCGCCTCGCAACTGGCAGACATAGGGCTCAGACGCCTTTCTTGCACGCCACTCACAGATTTTGCGGAGAATCCTCACGCGCAATGGGGTCTAATGGATGTGCCCGCCGATGTCTGGCCAGGAAATAGTAGGCGAGCGGGTAGGCGAGGACCGCACCGAGGAGGCTCAAGACCAATCCGCCAAGAAAGAAGGGGACGGCGTAAGGCATGACCTGTTCATAGATTGCCGTGAAACTCAGATCGTGCCAGTCGAAGGAAGGGCCGTCCGATCGGCCGAGCAAGAGTGCGCCGACCCAGTAGGTGGCGCCAAGGATCGGGACGATGGTCCAGGGGTTGTTGATGAAGGCGCCGACCATGAGGGCGAGGAAGTTCAAGCCTAAGGCCCATGTGCAGAACAGCACCATGGCAGTGTGCAAGCCATAGGTCGGGGAAAAGGCAATGAAGACGCCAATGGCAAAGGCCAGGGCCGTTCGCTGCGGCGATTCCCGCAGATGGAGGACCTGTTTCAGCAGCGATCGAAATGACGGGAGCCTGGCCATAGGTATGGTTGAGAGAGCCGGTTACCTGAAATGTTCGTAACTGGTGATCGGCAACGGGCGCTTCTTGCCTTCCGGGCCAACGGCTAGGATTCCGTGTCGAGCCGGGCGAACGATGCCGATGCAGGTGATGCGAAATCGATGTGTCTTAGCCGCCCGTTCAGCCTGCGCCTGGTGACGCGGTGAGAGGGTAAAGAGCAACTCATAATCTTCGCCTCCGGTCAGTGCCAGCGCCACCGGATCGAGTTGTCGAGCTGCCGCATAGGCACGGCAGGCGGGCGACAGCGGAAGCGCGCCAAGATCGAGTTCCACGCCGACATGGCTTTCGTCACAGATATGGCGGAGATCGCCGGATAGGCCGTCTGAGATGTCGATGGCTGCGGTGGCGAGGCGATGGGAGCTGAGCCATTGGCCTTCTGGGATGCGGGCCGTCGGACGCAGGTGCCGTCCGGTCAGGAACCGTCGATGCCTGGGCGAGAATGCCGCGGTGCCAGGACGTTGTGTTTTGCGGGGTGGCCGTTCGTTCAGTAGCATGAGGCCGGCCAATGAATCACCGATCGTTCCGGTTACGTAGAGCCGGTCTCCAATGTCTGCACCGTTCCGGAACAGTGCCTTGCGCGGAGGAACCATGCCGACCAGCGTCACGCTGATAAACCATCCGCCGTCGGAGGCCGAGGTGTCTCCGCCGATGAGTTCTACGTGATGCGGGCGGCAGGCGGCCATCATGCCCCGGTAGAGCTGCTGAACTTGGTCGTTGGTGCCGGTGCGTGGAATGGCCAAGGCGACGAGTATATATTGGGGCGTGGCTCCCATCGCGGCGATGTCGCTGAGATTTGCCGCTGCTGCGCGGAATCCAATATCAGCCATCGTGGCCGTTCGGAGATCGAAGTGGATGCCTTCCGCGAGCAAGTCGGTGGTCAATACGCTCCAGCGTCCGGCTCCTGAGGTCACGACGGCGGCATCGTCGCCGATCCCCCGAATCACCGAGGGGCTCTTGCGACCATGCCGTTGTTGGAGCGTTCGAATGAGATCGAATTCGCGGATCTGGGAGCGGGTCTTCGTGCCGACCTTCGAGGCCATACTAGTGTAATTGTCTTGGTCGCGCGGTCGTGGTGGCTGCATGCACCGGCAGCGAGCGAGCGGTTCGCCTGCTCTTTGCGCGGGTGGCGGATTTTTTCTGTTGTGGCTGCGGTGTCTGGGGCTTGCCCGTTGGGCGTGTAGGTTTCGGGCCACGCCGGAGCGCCACTTTCATCACATCGTCCATCGTGTCGGCAAAGACGAGTTGGATGCCCTTCAAAATATGTTTGGGAATCTCGTCGAGATCCTTCTTGTTGCGTTTTGGAAGAATGACAGTGGTCAGTTTGGCCCGTTTGGCCGCCAAGAGTTTTTCTTTTAACCCGCCGATGGGGAGCACTCGCCCGCGGAGTGTGATTTCGCCGGTCATGGCCAGGTCTCGGCGTACCGGGATTTGCGACAGGGTCGAGGCAATGGCGATCGCCATGGTGATGCCTGCGGAGGGTCCGTCCTTGGGGATCGCCCCGGCTGGCACATGGATATGGAGATCCTGCGTGGTGAAGACGTCCGGGTCGATACCGAGCGTGCGTTCGCGCGATCGGACATAGCTTAGGGCGGCTTGTGCGGACTCTTTCATGACATCGCCCAGTTGTCCGGTGAGGGTCAGTTGCCCCTTACCCTTCATGGCCGTGGCTTCGATGTAGAGCACGTCGCCGCCGGACTCCGTCCAGGCTAACCCGGTGGCCACGCCGATCTCGTCAACCTTCAATTCTTCTTCAGGCACGAACTTGGGGACGCCGAGGTACTTATGCAGGTTGGCGGGATTCACGGGGAACCCGACGCCTTTCCCTTCCGCCACTTTTTTAGCCACTTTGCGCATGACGTTGGCGATTTCACGCTCAAGATTCCGGACGCCGGCTTCACGCGTATAGTTGGCGATGACCTGACGGACCGCCGGCTCGGCGATGCGGACATGTTTCTCGGTGATGCCATGTTCGTTGAGTTGCCGGGGGATCAGGTATTTCTGGGCGATGCCCAACTTTTCTTCTTCGGTATAACCGGGGATGCCGATCACTTCCATCCGGTCGCGTAAGGCCGGCAAGATGGGGTCGATCAGGTTGGCCGTCGCAATGAACAGCACGTCGGTCAGGTCGAAGGGCACGCCAAGATAATGGTCCGTGAACGAGTTATTCTGTTCGGGGTCGAGCACTTCGAGTAAGGCGGCGGAAGGATCGCCGCGGAAATCCATGCCGACCTTGTCGACTTCGTCCAGCATGAAGACGGGATTGTTGGTGCCGGCCTGTTTCATGCCTTGAATGATGCGGCCTGGGAGCGCGCCGACGTAGGTGCGTCGATGGCCCCGGATTTCGGCTTCGTCGCGGACTCCGCCGAGACTGATCCGGACGAACTCGCGACCGAGCGCGCGGGCGATCGACTTTCCGAGCGAGGTTTTTCCGACGCCTGGCGGCCCGACGAAGCAGAGGATCGGACCCTTCATTTTGTCTTTGAGCTTTCGTACGGCGAGATACTCAAGGATCCGCTCTTTGACTTTTTCCAGATCGTAGTGGTCTTCGTTGAGCACTTTGGAGGCAGCTTTGAGGTCGAGGTTGTCCTTCGATCTCTTCGACCAGGGCAGTTCCACGATCCATTCGATGTAGGTCCTGACGGTCGCTGACTCGGCTGTATCTGGATGCATCTTCTCAAGGCGTTTGAGCTGTTTTTCGGTTTCTTTCAGCACCTTTTCCGGCATCTTAAGCTCTGCGATCCGCTTGCGAAATTCGGTGATTTCTTCCGCACGTTCGTCGAGCTCGCCCAGCTCTTTTTGAATGGCTTTGAGTTGCTCGCGCAAGAAGTATTCGCGTTGAGTCTTGTCCATCTCCCCTTTGGCCTGCGCTTGAATCTTTTGCTGCATGGAGAGGACTTCGATTTCTTTGCCGAGGATGTCGCTGACGTGCCGGAGGCGCTTGATCGGGTCGAGGACCTCCAGGACGGCCTGGGTGACCTCGACTTTGAGTCCAAGATTCGACGCCACCATATCGGCGAGGCGGCCGGGATCTTCGAGGTTTTCGATGACGACCATCACATCCGGGATCAGGACCTTCCCGAGGCCCACGATTCGTTCGATCTGCTCCTTCACCGTTCGCATGACGGCTTCGGTTTCAAGCGCGGCACCGGCCGATTTGTGCTCGGAGAGCTTGTCGATACGGACGGAGTAGTAGGGCTCGGTCTGAATATAGCCCGTAATTCTGGCTTTTGAGACCCCCTGCACGAGGACCTTGATGCGCTCATCGGGAAGTTTCAGCATCCGCATGATGATGCCGACCGTGCCGATGGTATGGATATCGTCCGCCGTCGGATTTTCGACGTCCAGGGCCTTTTGCGTGGCGAGGAAGATCATCCGATTGCCGGCTAAGGCGGCTTCAATCGCTTTGATCGACATCTCACGCCCGACGAATAGGGGGAGGACCATGTAGGGGAAGACGACGATGTCCCGGACCGGCAACAGCGGAAGGTGGTCGGGAACTTCGGTGTTTTGAGGTGGCTGCAAGTCTTGTTCTGTCGAGTCGTTCATCGGTATGGTCCCACTGTTATGCGCGGTCATCAATGACAGGTGATGCGGTGCCTTGGATGCGTGCCGCGGCTAGGCTTTTCGTGGTCGTGTCGTGCTGCGCCCTCCGGAGGACCGCATACGATTCTGCAGGTATTCCTCGAAGTCCGGTCCCAGGGAGGGGTTCTTGAGCGCAAATTCGACGGTCGCAATGAGAAACCCCAACTTGTCCCCGGCGTCGTATCGCTGGCCCTGTATCTCCAGCGCAAACATTGGAGATTTCTTCGCTAGTTCCCGGAGGGCGTCGGTCAATTGGATCTCGCCGTTTTTCCCTGGCTGGGTCTTTCGGAGGATGGAGAAAATCTCCGGCGGCAGGACGTAGCGACCGATGACCGCGAGATTCGAGGGGGCTTCGGCCGGCGACGGTTTTTCAATCAGGCCTTCGACCCGGTGTAATCCTGTCGAGACCCGTCGAGGCGTGACGATCCCATAGCGGTTGACTTCTTGGTGGGGGACTTCCTGCACCCCGAGGATTGCCCCATGGCGTTTTTTGTAGGCATGAATGAGTTGTGCGAGGCCGGGCATCGGGGCATCGATGATTTCGTCGCCCAAAATGACGGCAAAGGGCTCGTCTCCAATCAGCCGTTGGGCGCAGAGGACGGCATGGCCCAGCCCTAGCGCTTCCGATTGACGGACGTAGCAAAAGTTGGCGAGCGTGGAGATGTGCCGCATCTGGCTCAAGAGCTGCGCTTTGCCGCTGCCCTTGAGGTTTTCTTCCAGTTCAACGGAGCGGTCGAAGTGATCTTCGATCGCGCGTTTGCCCCGTCCGGTGATGATGATAATGTCTTCGATCCCGGAGGCGACCGCTTCTTCTACCGCATATTGAATCAGCGGCTTGTCGACGAGCGGCAACATTTCTTTGGGAGAAGCTTTCGTCGCAGGAAGGAAGCGAGTGCCAAGTCCTGCGGCTGGAATCACGGCTTTGCGGACTTCGAAGCGTGACATGCGCCGATACTATGTGATGGGGTAGGCGATGTCAAGGAATGTGCGCTCTGGTGAGGCAGGGTGACACGATTACGCAGTCGTGTCGTTGTCCTCATGATTCATGGCATACCTGTTATGCCGAGTGAAGAGGTCTGAGGCAAGTGGCGAGAGGCCGAGACTTGATAAAAAAAGAACTCGTCAAAGATCCTCATTCTTATGATCTCGGGCCACTGGCATCTCGCCTCTAGCCCCATACAGCTTTACATTCAAATACTTGCTCAATATAATCCGAGAGTTTTACACGCATGTTGTCGTAAGAGACGCCTGTGCGCTCAGCGCGTTGGTCTCTCGCGTCAGCAACCTCCTCTGCCACCATCAGCACATGCTCCGGTATATCCGGAGTATGGTGGGGTCACAGGTGTATGGTGCGCGGTCACAGCTCAACGTAAGATTGTCCAAGATGAGGTTGCCATTGTCGTTTTCTGCGTATCGGACTCCGATCCAGTGAGGAGTGCTGGCTGCTCATGTGGGCCTCGTTGGCTCCTTGTCATCGTAGTACTGATCGCCTTGCTGTGTGGTCTGTCGCCGATGCCTGCGGGCGCAGTGGAGCAGGCCGGGGTTAAAGTGACGGCGATTGAGATTCGAGGGAACAAGCGGATCGAGTTGCCGGCGATTGCCGGTCGATTGACGCTGAAGCCTGGCGATCCCTACACCCCTGAGAATGTCAGAGGGCAAATTAAAATTCTGTACGAAACCGGGTTCTTCGAAGACGTGCAGATGGAGACGGAATCGGGGAAGGACGGGGTGGCACTGGCGTTTCTGGTTCGCGAGAAGCCCTTTATCACCGAGATCGTGTTCGACGGGAACCAAGAGCTCAGCGACGATAAGTTGAAAGAGAAGATTACGATCAAGAGCCAGGCCTTTCTCGATCAGCTCCAGGCCAAAGAGAGTGCGGAGAAGATTCGCCTGGCCTATCAGGAGGACGGCTACTTCAATGCTCGGGTGACCCCGATCGTGCAAACCTTGGATGAGGACCGGAAGCGCCTGACGTTTTTCGTGAAAGAGGGGGACAAGGCGCGCATCAAGACGGTGGTATTCGACGGGTTGCATGCGGCGACGAAAGACGAGATGTTCAAGGTGATGGCGACGCGGGAATGGATCCCCTGGCACGGGCTGTTTTCGCAGCTGAAGTTGCCGTCGTTTCTTTCGGATGCTGGCGTCTTGAAACGGGAGGAAATGAACAACGACGTCGAGCGGATCAAAGAGGTCTTGCTCAATAAAGGGTACTTGAACGCGCAAGCCGGGCTACCGACGGTGGAACTGAGCGACGACAAGAAGTGGTTCGTCGTGACGTATGCGGTGATGGAAGGGGAGCCGTTCACCATTGGCGAAATCGGGTTCCGCGGGAATACGGTATTCGAAGATCCGGAGCTCCGTCCGGGGCTCAAGATGAAGGAGGGAGAGATCTTTCAGCGCCAGAAAATCCGCGACGAGGTTACGCGCTTAAACGATCTCTATGGAAGTAAAGGCTATGCCTTTGCCGACATCTCACCCAGTGTGACGCCGAATCTGGAAGAACGGACCGCGTCGATCATCCTGACCGTCAAGGAAGGGGAGATGATGCGGATTCGCCAAATCAACATCAATGGGAACGATAAAACGAAAGACAATGTCATTCGTCGTGAAATTCGCGTCGACGAACAGGACGTGATAGATACCCCCTCGTTGAAGCGGAGCTTTCAGCGGCTCAATAATTTGAACTTTTTCGAGACGGTGGAAATCCTGCCGGCGCAGGTCGCAGCGGATAAGGTCGACCTGAATGTCCGTGTGAAAGAAAAGCCGACCGGCCAGTTCAGTATCGGCGGAGGATTCAGCACGTTGGACAAGCTCGTCGCGATTGCCGATATTACAGAGGGAAACCTCGGAGGCAATGGTTGGATGGGGCGAATCCGCGGGCAGTTGGGCCAGCAGCGGTCATTGGGGTTGATCACATTTCGAAATCCCTATTTAGAAGATTCTTTGACCTCGATGCAGTTGGATGTCTACAAAAGTCAGACCAACTACATTACCTATTTCGAGAAAAAGTCCGGCGCCAGTGTTACGTTCGGTCGATGGCTCTCTGAGTATGCTGCAGGGAGTGTGAGCCTGTTTGCGGAGCAGTTGAATTTCAGCGATCCGCAACCGGGCCTTTGCCCGGATCTATTCCCGCTTGTCTGCCGGCAGCTCGGAAATCAGACGACGACCGGGTTCCGGACCTCGCTGTCTCGGGACACCAGAGACTATTATCTGGATCCCCGCAACGGGTGGCGCGCCTCCGTCGGATTTGATCTGGGTACGCCCTACCTGGGCGGGAGTAATAATTTCTATAAATATAATCTGGACGTGGTTAAATATACGCCGCTGCCCTTCGATACGCGGGTCGCGATTCGCGCTCGTTACGGCGCTGCCGTGGGTATCGAGGGAAAAGCCATTCCATTGACCGAACGATATTTTGTCGGCGGTATCAATACGATGCGCGGATTTGTGTTCGGGCGTGCGGGCCCCGTGACCACCAGCCAGACATTGCTCGGCGCGGAAAAACAACTGATCTTCAATAACGATTTCATCTTTACGATTTCCTCCGAGGCGAAGTTGAACGGCGTGATCTTCTTCGACTATGGAAAGGGCTTCGACGATAATGAGCCCCTGTCAACGAAGTTGCGGAAAACGGCCGGAATAGAAGGGCGCTGGATTTCACCCTTTGGTCCCCTCCGTGCCGCCTACGGACTCAACTTGGATGCGCGAGAAGGGGAGCGTAAAGGGGTGTTCGAGTTTACGATCGGTTCGCTGTTCTGATGGCGCAAGGCTATGACCATAAGCGAGGTAGCGGTGTGATGCAGGTTGACCCTGTCGGTCGGATTTTGTTGTCTGCGGTCTGTCTTGTCCTGGGCCTCGCTGTCGCCGGCTGTGCTGCCGGCGGGGCGAAAGTTGAAGGGAAGGTGGGCTTTGCGGATCCGGCTCGTGTCCTTAGCGAGACAAATGCGGGAAAGAAGGCCAAGGATTCATTGAGTGCCTTCTCCAAGAATCGCCAGGCCTTGATCGAGATGGAGGAAAAAGAGCTCCGCCGCATGGAAGAGGATTTTGGGAGACAGGCCAGCGTATTGAGCCCGACAGCGAAACGGGAGCGGGAAGAGCAGTTTCGGCGCAGGATGGCGGAGTATCAGCAGAAAGCTGGAGAGATGAACCGGGAGGTTCAAGAGAAGCAAAAAGACGTGCTTGAAGGGTTCCGTGAGAAAGTGGAACTTGTCGTGGGGAAAGTCTCCAAGCGCCTGGGGCTCCAGGTCGTCATGGATAAGGGGAGGGGCGGTCCTACCTTATATAGCGATGAAGGACTCGATATTACCGGCCAGGTGATCGACGAATTTAACCATGAATATCCGTAGCCGGCGTGAGGAGCGAGACTTGCGTGCATGGCGGGACGGGTGAGTCAGAGATTGAGGAACAGAGGAGGACTCGATGACACGAACGAGGGTGATTGGTCTAACCGGTGTGGTGGGATTGTGGTTGATGATGGTGTCGCCTGGGTTGTCTGCTGATACGGTGAAGGTTGGGGTGATGGATCAGCAAGCGGTCATCGAGCAGTCGAAGGCCGGCAAGCGGGCCTTAGAAGAGCTGAAAGCCTACTCGACGACCAGACAGAAAATTATCAATGCCGACGATCAAGAGTTGAAAGAGTTGGAACAGACGATTCAAGACGGGAAACTGTCCGACAGTGCGAAGCAGGAGAAGCAGAATCAGTTCCAGGCCAAGCTGGAGTCCTATCAACGCCGGTTGGGCGATTTCAATCGCGAGATTCAACAAAAGCAACGTGAAATGGTGGCAGAGTACTCGAAGAAAGTGCAAGCGGCTGCACAGGCCGTGGCGGAAAAGAATAGCTACGTTGCGATCATCGACAAGGGGAGTGAGGTTGCGATCAAAATTGTGCTCTACCATCAGCCTGCGCTGGATGTGACCGATCAGATGGTGAAGGAGTTCGATCGGCAGAATAAGTAGCAGCGGGGAGGGCGCCTGGTCGTCCTCCTGCTCGCGGAACGCGCACGATAAGAATGTGCTCGTTCAACGCGCGCAAGCGAGGATCGACCAGGCCGCCCTTGAAAGTGAAATGTGGGATTGCGCTGACGCGCGCAGGGGAAGATCGATCAGCCTCCATCCCTGAAGAGATAGCGCGCAAGCATGGAAGGATTATTTGGAAGCGGCGCCATTAAAATCTTTCTTGATGGTGTTGATGTCAACATAAGCATCAGGATGCTCAAAAAGGCTGTCCGGTAAGGCCGCAGCGAGCGAAGAGGCGAGGCGTACCCTTGCGGTACGTTGAGCCTCTGAGTGATGCGAGAACGAAGCTGGCAGACTTTTTCAGCATTCGGATAGAGGAGGTTCTGTCGATGTCCGTCATGGAACAAGCCGAAATACAGGCGCTCTTGCCGCACCGGTACCCCTTTCTTCTGGTCGATCGGATTCAGGAGCTGGACCCTGACAAGCGAATCGTCGGGATCAAGAACGTGACGATCAACGAACCGTTCTTTCAGGGGCACTTTCCTGAGCGCCCGGTCATGCCAGGGGTGTTGATTCTGGAAGCCATGTCCCAAGTTGGCGCCATTCTGGCGTTTAAGTCGCTGGGGAACGCCGCACATCCGGTCGTCTATCTCACCGGTGTCGATGGCGCGAAGTTCAGAAAACCGGTCGTGCCCGGTGACCAGTTGCGATTCGAGATCGAGGTCAAGAGGAAACGGCCGCCGTTCTGGAAGATGGAAGGCAAGGCGTTCGTCGACGATGAACTCGTCTGCGAAGCCGAAGTGACCGCGATGGTCACGGAAGAAAAGGCCGTACAAGGTGATGCGTGATGTGTGGCGAGTTTTGGCGGAATAGCGGGTATCCTGAGCCCAGCACTGATCACCGATCATTCATCACTGGAGGTTAAGCGTGCAGATTCATGCGAGTGCCATCGTCCACCCTAAGGCGCAGCTGGCCGCCGACGTCGTCGTGGGCCCCTTCTGTGTGGTTGGCGAACATGTCACCATCGGGTCTGGGACGCGGCTCGTGTCTCATGTCGCCGTCGATGGCTGGACGGAGATCGGTGCGCGGTGCGAGCTGCATCCCTTTGTCTCGATCGGCGCCCCGCCCCAACATCTTGCCTATAAGGGCGAGCCGACCAAGGTCCTGATCGGCGACGACAACATTTTCCGGGAATATGTCACGGTCAATCGCGCAACCGTGCAAGGCGGCGGGACGACCACGATCGGCTCGAAGAATTTCCTCATGGCCTATGTGCATGTCGCCCACGACTGCCATCTCGGCAGTCATCTCATCCTGGCGAATGCCGCGAGTTTGGCCGGCCACATCACCATCGGCGATCATGCGATCATCGGGGGCTTGACTGGGATCCATCAACATGTGCGGGTCGGGTCCTACTCCATGGTTGGCGGCTGTTGCGCCCTCGGGCAGGATCTCCCACCGTTCATGCGGGCGGCGGGCGGCTATCGTGCGCGGATGTATGGCCTCAACTCCGTGGGGCTGCGCCGACAGGGGTTTTCCACCGATCGGATCTCGGTGTTGAAACGGGCCTACGACATGCTCTTCCGGTCGGGGCATCGAACGGCTGAAGCGGCTAAGCTGGCAAAGATCGAGTTCGGCGACCAACCGGACGTGATGACGGTATTGGGGTTTCTCGAAGGAACGAAACGCGGCATCTGCCGGTCAGTCGGCAAAGATCAGGAGAATGAGGAGTAAGCATCGTGGCCATACTGCCTCACGTGACCGACGGCGAGCGAATTGGGCTGATTGCCGGCAACGGCCGGTTTCCGATCATCTTTGCGGATAATGCCAGGAGGCTTGGTTATCACGTATCGGCGGTGGCACATGAAGGCGAGACGGAGCCAGAATTGGCCGGCCATGTGGATCGGATCCATTGGATCAAGATCGGTCAGCTCAATAAACTGATCAAGGCCTTCAAGGAAGATAATGTTCATCAGACCGTCATGTTGGGCGGGATCAAGAAGACGCATGTGTTTACCACCATGCGCCCTGATTTTCGGACTCTGGCGTTGGCGGCCCGTGTGGCGCTCTGGAAAGACGACGACATTCTGCGGGAACTGGCGAAGGAACTCGAGCAAGAAGGGATCGCCATCTGTGAGTCGACCTTCGGGCTTGAGGGGATTCTCGTGGAAGAAGGGTCGTTGACCGAACGGACTCCATCGGAAAAAGAATGGGCGGACATCCGCTACGGCTGGGACGTGGCGCATGACATAGGTCGTCTCGATATCGGGCAATGTGTCGTGATTAAAGATCGCGTGGTTGTGGCTGTCGAAGCGGTTGAAGGCACCGACGGAGCCATTAAGCGCGGCGGCGACCTGGCCAAGGAGGGCGCGGTGGTGGTCAAGCGATCGAAGCCGCAGCAGGACTTGCGATTCGATCTCCCGGCCGTGGGGCCTCGAACGATTGAAGTGATGGCATCGGTCAAGGCATCCGTATTGGCGATCGAAGCCGGGCGGACCATTTTGTTGGATCGTGAGATTATGTTGGAGAAGGCCAAGTTTGCCCGCATTGCCATTGTCGGAATAAAGCAGGACGTGATTGGGGAGCCGTAATGCGTGATCAGTTCACTCTCAAGAAGCCAAGCGGCGTGGCTGTTCATGCGTCATCGTCTGGTCACTCATCACTCATGACGTCTCATGTTCGAGGTATCAGATGACGCCGCTAAGGGCCGGTGTGATCGGCGTCGGACATCTCGGGCAGCACCATGCGCGCCTCTATGCCTCCTTGCCCGGGGCACAACTTGCCGGTGTGACGGATCAATCAATTGAGCGGGCACAGGCGGTGGCAGATCGGCATGGGTCGCCGGTCTTTCGTACGATCGATGAATTGCTCTCGCACGTCGATGTCGTGAGTGTGGCAGTACCCACGTCTGGCCACTATGCCGTCGCCAAAGCCTGTCTGCAGGCAGGCAAACATGTCCTGGTTGAAAAACCCATTGCTGTCACACCAACAGAAGCAGAAGAGTTGGTTCAGCTGGCCAAACAACGAGGCTGTTGCTTACAAGTAGGCCACAGCGAGCGGTTTAATCCGGTGATGGCGCTGATGCGTCCTCATATCGGCCGTCCGGTGTTTATCGAATGTCACCGCCTCAGTAGCTTTAGTGAACGGGGGACGGACGTAGATGTGGTCTTGGACCTGATGATTCACGATTTGGATCTCGTGTTGTCGTTGAATCCTGGTCCCATTGAAGAAGTGCGCGCTGCAGGAGTGGCGGTAATGTCCTCCTCAATCGATATTGCCAATGCCCGTATTCAGTTCCAGAGCGGCTGCGTGGCCAACTTGACCTCCAGCCGTGTGTCGACGAATAAGATGCGGCGGTTGCGTCTCTTTCAGCGGGACAGTTACCTCTCGATCGATTTCCAGACTCGTCTCGGGATGGTCTCTCGACGTAGCGCCAAGGCAGGGGAGAAGCCGACCGTCGAGGTTGAACAGGTACAGGGTGGAGATGAAGAGCCCTTGAAGCTCCAACTTGCTTCGTTTCTGCATGCAGCCAGCACGGGCACGAGGCCGGTGGTGTCCGGTGAGGATGGTGCGGCGGCGGTAGCAGCCGCACATCAAGTGTTGCAGGCCATTGAGGCTTTTGCGGCTCGTCATGAAGAAGGGGCTCACGGAATAGAAGGTGTCGGCGCGTCTTCTTTGTCCCGTCTGTGAAGCTATGCGAATGTTGATCGTGACAGGCGAAGCGTCAGGTGATCTCCACGGGGCTCATTTAGCGAAAGCGATCATGGCGCTCGACCCGACGGCCGAGTTGGTCGGCATTGGGGGGGCGGCGATGCGCGCAGCAGGCGTGAGCCTCGTGCCGGGCGTGCCACAGTTAGATGTGATGGGATTGATCGGCCTGTCCGCCATTCGGGCCATGGTCCAGCGCGTGTTGGCGATCCGGCGAGTACTGAAGTCAGAGGCCTGGGATTTGGTCGTGCTGATCGATAATCCAGGGTTGAATTTCCATTTCGCCAGAGTGGCTAAGGCCGCCGGTCGGCGTGTGATGTATTATATTGCGCCCCAAGTATGGGCCTGGCGTCCCGGTCGTATGAAGTGGATTCAGCGCCGGGTCGATCATGTCGTCGTCATTCTTCCGTTCGAGCCGGAGCTCTATCGCCGGGCAGGTGTGCGTTGTACCTTCGTCGGCCATCCGCTGCTTGATGCGGTGGCGCCGCAGTACGATCGTGCGGCGCTTCGCAGGAAGTTCGGTCTGGACGAGTCGGCCCGCGTTGTTGGATTGTTGCCGGGGAGTCGAGTGCGCGAAGTCGAGATGCTGCTGCCGGTACTTCTCGATGCGGCGGCGCAACTGCATGCCGCAGAACCGGGGATACAATTTATCCTGGCGCAGGCCTCGTCAATTCACGATCATCTGATTCAGTCGCTGTTACAACAGAGCCCTGTGCCGGTCCGGGTTGCCTACGATCAGGCGAGTGAGGTGATGGCCCTCTCCGATGTGTTGTTTATTGCATCGGGGACCGCCACGCTCCAGGCGGCGGTGGTGGGGACTCCCATGGTGTTACTGTACAAGACCACGCCGGTAACCTATCGCCTGGCGCGTTGGCTGATCAATGTGAAATGGATCGGGCTCGTCAATCTGGTAGCAGGCCGATCGGTCGTGCCGGAATTGATTCAGGATGAGGCGACGGCCGAGCGGTTGTGTCAGGAGGTGCTCCATCTCTTGCGCGATCCGGCGGCCTATCGTGAGATGCAAGAAGGGTTGCGACAGGTTCGGCAATCGTTGGGGGAACCCGGCGCCTCCCGCCGGGCCGCAGAGGTGGCATTGTCTGAATGTCGACGCTAGACCGCTTGATACGACTGTATCTGTATCTGAAGCCCTATCGGGTTCGCTTAGGTGCGGCCTTCGCTTGTTCAGGGATGGTGGCGGCTTTCTCCGGCGCTTATGCCTGGCTCGTCAAGCCGGTCCTCGACGAGATCTTCATCAATAAGAACGAAAGTCTTCTGCTGGTCCTGCCTCTGGCGCTCTTCACCGTGTCGGTGCTGAAGAGCGCCTTCAACTACGGGCAAAACTATCTCATGAACTATGTCGGGAATCAGGTGATCACCGATATCCGGCAGGAGTTGTTCGGGAAACTCATTCGCTTACCCATTTCCTACCACGATGTGAATACGTCGGGGCGGCTGGTGTCCCGTGTGGTGAACGACGTGTCGTTGATGGCCAACGCGGTAGCAGGCGTCCTGAAGGATATTTTCCAGCAGGGCCTCACGTTTCTCGCCATGATGGGCGTCATCTTCTATCAGAATTGGCGGCTGGCCGGTCTCTCGGTGATCGTCATCCCCTTGGCCGTCTTCACGATGGTGCGGATGGGGAAACGGCTGCGGGCGCTGGCGGCCAGCGGCCAGGAGCGGATGGGGGATATGGCCTCGACCCTTCAGGAAACGCTGTCCGGTATTCGCATGGTGAAGGCGTATGGGCGGGAAGAGACCGAGGAGACGAGATTTCAACAGAGCAACCGCGCCTTCCTGAGCACGACGATGAAGGCGATCCAAGTTTCGTCCCTCGGGTCGTCGCATATGGAAGTGATCGGTGTGGTGGGCGTTGCGGCGATTATCTGGTATGGCGGATTTCTCGTGATCAATGGCTCCATGACGCCGGGGGAGTTTTTTTCGTTTCTGACAGCGATGTTCATGGCCTATACCCCGCTTCGCCGGTTGTCCGGTTCCAATAATTCGATTCAACAGGCCTTGGCCGCGGCCGAACGGGTATTTGACGTGCTCGATCTCAAGACCGAGCAGGATGCGGAGCGGGGCCGGTTGGAGTTGCCTCGGGTGGCGCAGGCGGTCACGTTTGAGGGCGTGACGTTTCTGTATGAGAGTCAGGCCGTGCCGGCGCTGAATGACATCAACCTGACGATTCGCGCCGGAGAAATGGTGGCGCTTGTCGGCAGCAGTGGCAGTGGAAAGACGACCCTGGTCAATCTGATCCCGCGCTTTTACGAACCGACGGCCGGTCGTGTGCTCATCGATGGAGTCGATATTCAGTCCTACAGCCTGCGCTCGCTGCGTTCGCAGATGGGGATGGTGTCGCAAGATGTGGTCTTGTTCGACGACAGCATTCGGAACAACATCGCGTTTGGGCGGCAGGATGCGACCGATGAAGAGATTGTGCAGGCTGCGCGGTCGGCCTATGCCCACGATTTCGTCGAACGTCTTCCGCAGGGATATCAGACGGTGGTGGGAGAAAAAGGGGTAAAGCTTTCAGGGGGCGAACGGCAGCGTTTGGCCATCGCCCGCGCAATTTTACGCGATCCCCCCCTGCTCATTCTCGATGAAGCCACGTCGGCATTGGACACCGAGTCCGAGCGGGTCGTTCAGCTGGCGCTGACTAACTTGATGAAGAATCGGACGACCGTCGTGATTGCCCATCGGCTGTCCACGATTCAACGGGCCGATCGGATCATGGTCTTGGCCAAGGGCTCGATCGTCGAAGTCGGCACCCACGATGAACTGCTTCGGAGCGGCGGCCAATACCAGCGGCTCCATGCCATGCAATTCCAGGATGTGCCCGATGCGTAAGGTCGACGTGATGGGTGATCGGCGATGAGTGATGCGCGTAGAACGGGAGCCGGCGTGAAGAAGCGAATCGAGACATGGGTCAAGCTCTCTCTGCTCCCTCCCGTCGGAGCGTCGATCATTCGCGGACTGACCGGGTCGATGCGAATGGAGTCGCAGGGCCACGAACAAGTGGATGCCTTGTATCGTGAGGGGCGGCATATCATTCTTGCGTTTTGGCATGCGCAGCAGCTCATGGTCCCGATCGGCTATCGTGGAACAGGCGCCAACGTCTTGATCAGCCAGCACCAGGATGGTGAGATCATCGCACGCATCATCTCGCGATTCGGGCATCGGGCGGTGCGTGGATCGAGCACTAGGGGTGGGGCGCTGGCGTTGCGAGAATTGATTCGCCTCGGGCGATCGGGTGCGGACCTTGTCGTGACTCCCGATGGACCCAAGGGGCCTCGCCAGGTTGCCAAGCTTGGAGTGGTGCAGTTGGCGAAGGCCACCGGGCTTCCGATTGTGCCGTTAGCCTTTAGCTGCTCAAAAAAAAACTCTTCGCGAGCTGGGATCGGTTCATGGTCCCATTCCCATGGTCTCGGGGCCTCTACCTGTGGGGCGCTCCCATCTTGGTGCCGCGAGACTCCGATGAGCAGGCGTTGGAAGCGGCACGCCTGGAGCTTGAAACGGTTCTGAATCGATTGACGGAACAGGCGGAGAGGGACGTGAACTCTAGCCGTTAGCTGTCAGCCTTCAGCGCTGTAAGAGTGTCTGCTGACTGCTCATGGCTGACTGCTGATAGCTCATCATATGTGGCGTCTCTTCTATAACATAGTGCTCATGCTCGTATCGCCGATCATTCTGGCAGTACTGCTGGCCAAGCAGCGCTGCCGGCGTGGCTTGCTCCAGCGGCTGGGGTTGAAAGATTGTCTATCTGATCCATCTGGTCTATCCCGTCAATCAGGCCAACCAGATAGACCAGTCATCTGGATTCATGCTGTTTCCCTCGGTGAAGTGGTGGCCGTCACACCGCTGGTCAAGGAGCTGCAACGTCGTCATCCGGCACATCGGATTCTGGTCTCGACGGTGACAGAGACCGGAAGGGAAGCTGTGGAGCAACGGTTGGCTGGTGTCGCAGAGCATTGCTATGCTCCGCTCGATTTTCCCTGGGTGGTGTCTCGCTTCATCGAACGATTGCACCCCTGCCTCTATGTGTTCGTCGAGACCGAACTCTGGCCGAACCTCTTATGGCACCTGCGTCGGCGAGGAGTGCCGACGGTTCTTGTGAACGGCCGGCTCTCGACCAGGTCGTTTGCTCGGCAGCAATGGGCGCCTGTGCGATCGTTCTATCGGACGATGTTGCAGGGGATCAGCCTCTGTCTGATGCAATCGGACCGTGATGTCGACCGTATCGTCGCGCTGGGAGCAGCGGCCTCCCGGGTCAGGCGAACAGGGAATATCAAGTTCGATCAGCCGATACCTGCCGTAACAGAGGGTGGAGTGACGAGGGCTCGTCTTGGGCTTCAGGAGGGGGAGCAGCTGTTCGTGGCGGGCAGTACCCATTCTGGAGAAGAAGAGATGCTCGTGGAATGTTATCAGGCGCTCGTGACGCATCATCCCTCGGCCGTCCTGCTCCTGGCCCCTCGACATATCGAACGAGCGGAATCGGTGGAGGTTATGGTGCGGGCGCGTGGGCTCGCCGTGCAGAAAGGCAGTACCATCGGACAGGCCGGCTGGTTGCAGCCTGCCGGCCCGCGTGTAGTGGTGCTCGATTCACGTGGGGAATTAGCAGCGATTTATCGGGAAGCGGTCGTGGCGTTTGTCGGAGGCACACTTGTCCCGATCGGCGGGCACAATTTGCTGGAGCCGGCTCAATGGGCGAAGCCCGTGTTGTTCGGTCCCTATACCGACCATTGTGCAGAAATTGCAGATTTTTTGATTCAGGCGGGAGGGGGACGTCGGGTTCTCCAGGCGGAGGATCTTACGAAACAGGTCGTGGCTCTGTTCTCTGATGACAAGGGACGGAGGCGGATGGGCCAATCAGCGCGGCAGGTGGTTGAGCAGAACCAGGGGGCCTTGCAACGGACGTTGGAGGCGATCGATCAGCTGCTGATACCGCAATGCAGGTAGATCGGCTGAAGGCCTTGAGTCTTCAGCCTGAACAACTGAGTAGGTACGAAAATTGTTGAATCCTGGGACAAAGGTCAGATGGTGGCTGTTGTGGGCTGCAATCCCATACGGGGCCGTTGCGCGGCTGCGCGCGCTCCTGTACTACTGGGGCTGGTTTGCACAGCGAAGATTACCGGTTCCCGTGGTGAGTGTCGGGAATCTCACGCTGGGTGGGACCGGCAAAACGCCGGTGGTCATTCAGCTGGTCGAATGGCTCCTGGCGCAGGGGAGCAGGGTGGCGATTCTCAGCCGGGGCTATCGAAGGACCAGTACGGATCCGTATCTGCTCGTATCGAATGGCGAGCAGCTGCTGGTCGGTCCGAACGAGGCAGGCGATGAGCCATTCTTGATGGCGCAACGTTGCCCCAGGGCGATCGTGGCTGTCGGCGCGGATCGCTACGAACTCGGGCGCTGGGTCTTGGATCGATTTCCGGTCGATTGTCTGATCCTCGACGATGGATTTCAGCATCTGGGGATATATCGCGACGTGAACCTCTTATTGGTCGATGCGACGGATGCAGCGGGACTGGCGGCTCTAGTGCCGGCCGGTCGACTCCGGGAGCCGCTTCAGGCGGCCGGACGGGCGACGGCGATTGTGATCACAAGAGCGGATGCGCAGGCGCGGGTGACCGAGGTGTGCCGGCGGCTGCAGGACGTGATCGATCCGATGCCAGACCCGATCCAGGTGGTATTTCGTCCGGAGCGTCTCTGGTCGGTGGTCAGCGGCGCATCGCAGCCGCTCTCCTGGTCTAAGGGAAAGACCGCGTTGCTCTGTAGTGCGGTGGGACATGCGGGATCCTTTCGTGCGCTTGTCGAGTCGGTCGGGATCACGGTGCTCGACGAAGTGGTATTTATCGATCACCATGCCTATACGAGACAGGACGTCGAGCAGCTTCGAGCGAGAGCGACAGAGCTTCAGGCGGAACTCGTGGTGACGACGGAGAAAGATGCCTGCAAGCTGGCTGTGTTGCTCCAACCCACCGATCCCTGGTGGGCTGTCCGATTGGCCACGGACGTGACCGTCGGGGAAGATCAACTGCGGCAGGCAGTGCTTGGAAAGCTGAAGGTCGAAGGCTGAAGTTTTTGGAGGATTGTGGAGAAAGAACGCATTAAAAGAATTCTCGTGCGAGGACCTAATTGGCTTGGCGATGCCGTGATGTGTGAGCCGGCATTGCGTGGATTGCGGAGTCTGTTCCCGGACGCGCAAATCGCGCTGTTGGTCAAGCCGGGGGTGGCCGACTTGTTTGCCGGCCATCCAGCCTTGACGCGTGTGCTGACCTACGATACGAACGGCCGGCATGCGGGGCTCTCGGGTAAGTGGGCGCTGGCCGGTCAATTGAGACGGCAGGATTTCGATATGGCCGTATTGTTTCAGAATGCGTTTGAGGCGGCCTTTCTCTCCTTTCTGGCTGGTGTGCCTCGGCGCTATGGCTATGCGACGGATGCACGAAGCCTGTTGCTGACCGATCCAGTCGCGGCGCCGGATCGCCGTACGCTGGTTCATCAAGTCCGTTATTATTGGGATCTCCTGAAGCCGCTGGGCCTCACAGGTGATCCCCCTGCACCGGAACTTGTCGTCTTTGCTGAGGAGGAACAGGCCATGGCGGGCCGATTCGCTCAGGGCGGCGTCACCCCCACCGATGCTGTGGTGGGGATCAATCCTGGTTCGACCTATGGCGGGGCGAAGCGCTGGTTGCCAGAACGATTTGCCGAGGTCACGGACCGGCTCTGTCATACGATTCGTCTGTCTCGTGGACAAGAGGTCAGCGTGGTCATTTTTGGCGCTAAAGGGGAAGAGCGGTTGGGCCAGGAAATTGCGGAGAATCTGTCGTCGAAAGCGTTGGTCTTGTCCGGGGCGACGACCATCCGTGAATTGATGGCGGCGGTGAAACGCTGTGAAGTGCTGGTCACGAACGACACCGGTCCTATGCATATTGCGTCTGCGCTTCAAGTGCCGGTCGTGGCGATTTTTGGGCCGACCGATTGGCGGACCACGTCGCCGTTTGGGAGCGCCCATGCCATTGTGCGGCAACCGGTCGATTGCGCGCCGTGCCTGTTGCGTGAATGTCCCATCGACCATCGATGCATGACCAGGGTGACGGTGGACCAGGTCTATGATGAGACGATGCAACTGATGGAGCCTGGACGAGTGGCGAGTGGCGAGCGGCAAGAGGCAGTGGCTCCTCCCCTGGCCCATAGCCCTTTGCCCCTTGCCCCCTTGGAGGGCGTGACCGTCTTTCTGGATCGAGATGGAACATTGAACTACGATCCTGGCTACCTGAGCGTTGCCGCTGAGTTGAAGTTGTTGGCAGGGGTTGGGCCGGCATTGGCACGGTTGAAACGGGCTGGTGCGAAATTAGTGGTCGTGACGAACCAATCCGGTGTCGGTCGTGGAATCTTTAGCCTCAAGGATTTGGAAGCCATCCATGCCAGATTGGAGGGTCTGTTGGAGCAGGAAGAGGTGGCGCTCGATGCGATCTATTTCTGTCCGCACCATCCTGACGATGGCTGCCGCTGCCGCAAACCGAATATCGGAATGGTGGAACGGGCCCAGACGGAGTTGCAACTCGATCTTCGGCGCTCCTATTTAATCGGCGATCACGCACGCGATATCCAATTGGCGAAGCGGGTAGGCGCCAAGGGGATTCTTCTGACGATCGATCTCGTAGACGCTCAGGCGCTCGATGCCCTGCAAGCAGCAGAGGCGATGCCGGATGCCGTGGCGACGTCCATGACTGAGGCAGTTGACTGGATATTGGAAGACGCAAAGACCGTACTGAGGTAGATAGGCTGAAGACCGAAGGCTCTTAGTCTTCAGCCGTTAGCCTGAACCCCTACTCTTATGCCAGACTATCGTAATATCCTGTTGATTAAGCCAAGCTCATTGGGCGACATCGTACATGCGATGCCGACCTGTGCGGCCATCCGCAAGGCCTACCCCAAGGCTCGTCTGACTTGGCTGGTGAAGCGACAATGGGCCGGTCTCGTCGAGCGGATCGACGGGGTGGATCGAGTCTGGTCGGTGGAACCCACGCTACAAGGGTGGCTTTCCCAGGTGGCCCCTCTTCGTGCCGAGCGGTTTGATCTCGTCGTGGATCTGCAGGGTCTTTTTCGGAGCGCGGCCATCGGGTGGCTTAGCGGATCTCCTCTGCGCCTGGGATTCGCCAATGGGCGGGAGGGGAGTCCCTTGTTCTATTCGGAGCGCGTGACCGTCCCGCAAGCAGACATGCATGCAGTTGATCGCTACCTGCTTGTGGCCAAGGCCCTGGGAGCGGTGGGATCCGGTACGCCGGAGTTCCGGTTTCGTATCCCGCAAACCGATGAAGATGAGGTCGATCGCCTGTTGAGCCGATCCGGTGTGATGCCTGGAGTGAGTTGGGTGGCAATGAATGTTTCCGCTCGATGGCGGACCAAGCGGTGGCCAGCTGCCTCATTTGCCGAAGTTGCTGATCGGCTGCAGCAAGAAGGGTGCGGAACGGTGGTGATGATCGGTGGCCCTGACGAACGAGCAGATATTGCAGCGGTGAAGGGTGAGATGAAGACCCCCGCCATCGATTTGGCCGGAGCGACAACCGTGGGGTTGCTGCCGGCACTTTTGAGCAGGGCATCAATGCTGATTACAAACGATTCAGGCCCCATGCATATCGCGGCGGCGGTCGGGACGCCGGTAGTGGCTCTGTTCGGGCCGACGAGTGAAGTCCTGACCGGTCCCTACGGGGTTGGACATCGCGTATTGGCCAGCGGGATATCCTGCCGCCCCTGCCTGAGCCGGACCTGTGAGAACCCGGTTCAGTTGGAATGTCTCACTCGTATTACTCCTGCGCAGGTCTTCGCCTCGGCGCAAGACCTGTTGGCACTTCATTCGGTGCAGGAACATCCATGAAAATTTTCATTTCTGAATCCAGCACCGCCGTTGGGGGACAGGAGCTTGCTGTTCTGCTCCATGCGGAGGGGTTGATCAAGCGAGGGCATGAGCTCCAATTGATCCTTGAGCCTGGGAGTCCCATCTACGCGATGGCCTTGGCGAAGGGGCTGCCGGTCCGGCAGGTCCCGATGAAGCGGTCGCAATATCCCTCCGCCATCCGTACGTTCAGGCGCATGTTTCAGTCTGAGCAGCCGGCAATACTCCAAGTCAACAGCTCGCGGGACAGTTGGATTGGAAGTATCGCCGCCAAGCTCGTGAGCGTGAGGCCGAAAGTCATTCGTATTCGCCACATCTCCACCCCGCTGAACAGGAATCTGACGACGCGTCTACTCTATCGCTGGTTGGTCGATATGGTGGTTGTGACGGGAGGGGAACGGACCAGGCGAGGGCTCATCGATCGAGACGGGCTGGCCGCCGATCGGGTCGCCGCTTTTCCGATCGGTCTCGATGTGGCACATTTTCATCCTGCCCCGGCCGATCCCGACCTCCGGCCGGAATTGGGTCTGCCCAATGAGCAGCTCCTGGTCGGCTTGATTTCGTACCTGAGAACGTACAAAGGGCATGAATATTTTATCGAAGCGGCCAGGCAGATCGCGGCGAAGCGCGATGACGTCACGTTCATCATTGTGGGGGAAGGTCCGGAAGAGCAGCCGATTCGCAAGCTTATTGAGCAGCTCGGCCTGACCTCACGGATCAGAATGCTGGGATTCCGCGACGATTTGTTGAACGTGTTTCGCTCGCTGGACGTCTTTGTCATCCCGTCAGTGGAAGGGGATACCATTCCTCAAGTGCTCATGCAGGCGCTGGCGATGGGGCTACCAGTGGTTTCAACGACAGTCGGTTCGATTCCTGACGTCGTCATTGAGGGGGAGACCGGGTTTGTCGTTCCTCCGCGCGATGCACCGGCGCTCGCCGATCGCACGCAGGTCTTACTGGCCGATGCTTTGCTTCGAGCCCGTATGGGAGTGAAAGGCCGGACATTGGTCGAGCAATCGTATTCGATCGACAAAATGCTGGACCGGATGGAAACGGTGTATCGCGGCCTGGCGCAGTCCCGGCAGGCCTAGCATGATGAAGCTCTCGGTCTATGTCATTGCGTACAACGACGAGCCCAATATGCGGGCTTGCCTGGAGTCTGTGGCAGGCTGGGGCGATGAGTTGATCGTCGTGGATTCTCACAGTACCGATCAGACCGCGGTGATCAGTCGTGAGTTCACGGACAAGGTTTATCAAGTCGATTTCACAGGGTTCGGCGATCTGCGCAATCAAGCCGTCGCCCATACGACCCATGAGTGGGTGTTCAGTCTGGATAGCGATGAGCGGATGACGCCTGAGCTCAAGGAAGAGATCCGGCTGTTGCTCGACCGCGGGCCGGAGGCGGATGCCTACTTTGTCCCACGAAAGAATTATTTTCTTGGCCGGTGGATTAAACATTGTGGCTGGTATCCGGACTATCGGCAACCGCAGCTGTTTCGAAAGGCACGGTTCCGGTATCGCGAAGAGCTGGTTCATGAAAGTTTCGATTGTGAGGGGCCGGTCGGACATCTCACGCACCCCGCCTTGCAGTATCCCTTCCGCGACATCGATCATTATGTGGCGAAACAGGATCGCTATTCGGATTTGATGGCCCGTCGCATGGTGGAGCGGGGGAAGCGGTTTTCTTCTCATCAGCTGATCACCCATCCACTCGGAGCGTTTCTCAAGATGTATGTGCAGCGTGTGGGTTTTCTCGACGGGATGCCCGGCTTGATTCTTTCCGGACTCTATGCCTATTACACCTTCATGAAGTATGCGAAATTCTGGGAGTTGGATCGAGACCGTGATGTGGCGGTGAAGCCATAAGGCTAGCGGTAGAGAGACAGGCGCGATGAAGGTCAGTGGATTTACATTCGTGCGGAACGTGGTCAAGTACGACTATCCGGTCGTGGAGTCCATCCGTTCAGTCCTGCCCGTCGTCGACGAGTTCATTGTGAACGTCGGGCGGTGCGAGGATGGCACGCTGGAGCTGATTCGCTCGATTGATGACCCCAAGATCAAAATCGTGGAGTCAGTCTGGGACGAGACGCTGCGAAAAGATGGCCTGATCTATGCGCAACAGACCAATATTGCGTTGTCACATTGTACCGGGGATTGGGCGTTCTACATTCAAGCTGACGAGGTCGTCCATGAGGACGACTTGCCTGCTATCCAAGAGGCGATGCGCCGTCATCTCGGCAATCCCAATGTGAAAGGGCTCTTGTTCCGGTATCTGCATTTCATTGCGGACTATTGGACGACGAACCCCTGGTTCTATCACAAGGCCGTGCGGATCATTCGGAACAACAGTGAGGTCGAATCGTGCGGCGATGCGGTGGGGTTCCATCTCAAGTCGACACAGCAGTATCTCCAGAGCGGACCGAAGGAATGGATTGCCCCATCGGGCGGGCGCGTTTTTCACTATGGGTGGGTGAAGGACCCTCAAACGATGACGGAGAAAAAACGGGAGCAAGTGGCGGTCTATCATGGTGGCCAGGTTCCTGCCGCAGAGGCCAAGCAGTTAACGCATGACAGCTTTCAGTTCGAGGACTATGCCATGTTGAAGGAATTCGCTGGGAGCCACCCGCTCGTCATGCGGGCACGTATTGGGGCAGCCAAGCGTTGGGCGCCGAGGCGGAGCCGGTGGCTGAACTGGAATTTCTATCGGGAAGTCGCTCGCCGGGGGTTCCGTGGATAATAAAAAATGGCGGGCGAGTCTTCAGACATGCTGAGTATCATTGTCGCGATTCATAATCAGCTCGGGCATAATCAGCTTTTTCTCGAAGGAATTAGCCGGTATACGACTGGTCCGTACGAAGTAATCGTCATCGACAATCATTCGACGGACGGCTCGGCGGAGTTCTTCGAGGAGAACGGATGCCGGGTGATCCGCAACGATAGAAACCTCTGCTACCCCGAATCGATGAACCTTGGTTCCAGCTTGGCGAGAGGAGAGTTCCTCTGTCACATCAACAACGATTTGTACGTTGCGCCAAACTGGAATGGTTTTTTGATCGAGGCGATGGAGCGACATGGTTTGGATGCCGTGTCTCCGCTGGGGCTGGAAATGATGCCGACTGCCGCCTTGACTGATTGGATGCAGGGCCGATGGGCGGCGATCGGACAAGGGCGGCTTTCTAGTGGGAAAGGCATCGAGCAGTTGCGAACGATGATTCAGGCAATGTACGGCGATTGGGAGCGCTATTGCGGAGAAGCCCATCGGGCGTTTGCGGGCACGATGTTCGAGGGGATTGTCGGGTCCTGTGTGATGATCAGACGCTCCGCTTACGACGCACTCGGCGGTTTGGACGAACGGATTCAAGCCGCGGATTGGGACTTGTACTACACCCTGCGACAGCGCGAGCAGACCGATGGTGATATGAAGCGATGTATGGTGGTGGGAGATTCGTTTGTGCATCACTTTATCCGGGCAACCATGAAGAGTAAGCGGGAGCCCTTTGCCTGCACTCACGAGCGATGGACGATCGACCGGAAGTGGAGCCAGGCAGAACAGTCCGAGTTGTGGTGTAAGCCGGCGGAGTTTTTATCTGTATCTCTTGGTGAGCGGCTTGTCCGCCGTGTGGTGAAACCTGTGAAGAAGTTGGTGCAGGAACTGGATCGAGCCACAGCCTGGCGCCGGCACTGGAGCCATCCCGATCGAGTTGTCGGTCAGTACCGCAAACAATTTGAACTGGCGGCCAGAGTATTGTCCGCTCGAGCGCCGTCATGACTAGTATCCCGGGTCCGCCGACGTTGGCGTGCGTGGTGATCACCAAGAACGAAGAAGCTAACATCCTGGACTGCTTGCGGTCGGCTCAGTGGGCCAATGAGCTGATCGTGGTCGATGCGGAAAGCCGTGATCGGACCGTGGAGCTGGCTCGTGGAGCTGGCGCTCAGGTGTTTGTGCGTCCCTGGCCCGGCTTTGGCCTACAGAAGAATTTCGGGATGGCACAGGCGTCGTCTGGGTGGGTGCTGATCCTTGATGCCGATGAACGAGTGACCGAGGAGCTTTGTGCAGAGGTGAAGGTCTGCCTCGAACGATGGAGGACCGGCGCTCCCGTAGCCTATCGAATTCCCAGGCGAAACTTTTTTTATGGTGCATGGGTGCGATGGGGCGGCGTCTACCCCGACTATCAAGTGCGTCTGTTTCGTCGGGGGCTGGCTCAGTATAACGATGTCGCGGTGCATGAAAATCTTCTCGTCGAGGGAGAGGTCGGCACATTGGTCGGGCACCTCGATCATTACACGGAGCGGCGCATTCAGGATCACTTCAAAAAATTCGGCCTCTATACCACGCTCGCGGCACAGGAGAAGGCTAAGAAGGTTCGACTCGTTCGTTGGGTTGATCTGGTCTTCCGTCCCCTGGTGGTCTTGGGCAAAACCTATGTATTGAAACAGGGGTTCCGCGATGGGGTGCGCGGGCTCATTGTCTGTGTGTTTGCCAGCATGTACACCTTCGTGAAGTATGCCAAGCTGTGGGATGTCACCAGGCAGGCGGCCTCTCACCCGGATGCCAGGTAGTGGCCACGCGAATTCTGTACGTGCATGGGGTTGAGGCCATCGGCGGGGCGGAGCGCGATCTGACGGCCTTGCTGAAGACTCTTGATCGACAACAGTGGGAGCCGCATGTGGCCTGTCCAGGGACAGGTCCCTTCCAAGATCAGCTCCATGCGATTGCAGTTCCTACTCATGCGCTCAGTCTCCCTCCCTGGAGAAAGTTCCGTTCATTCTTTCAGCGCCGATCGGCGGTTCGGCGCCTGGAGGTTCTCGTGCATCAGCTCGATCCCGCCATGATCCATGTGAACGATATCTGGTGGGTGCCCCATACTGTGAGGGCGGTACGTGGTCTGTCGAAATCCCTGTCGATCGTGGCGCATGTGCGGCAGGAAATCGAGCCGGCGAAGGTACGACGGTATCAGCTTGATCGAGTCGAGTCTGTCATCGCCATCTCTCGGCAGATTGAACAGTCACTGGTCGCTGGCGGAGTATCGGCGAGTAAGGTGCGAACTATTTACAGCGGCATCGATCTCTCGGAGCAACCACTCGCGCGCGATGATCAGTCGATACGTCGGATGATCGGGGTTTCGGAGGGAGCGGTTCTGCTCGGCACCGTCGCCAATCTGTTCCCACGAAAAGGCTATGAGGTCATGCTTCGGGCCATTCCGGCTATCATCCGTGCGGTTCCAACGGTGCATTACGTGATCGTGGGCAGTGACGATCACGACTATGCCGATCGGCTGAAACGACTCTCGCAGGAGCTGGATATCGCCGACCGCATACACATCGTTGGCTTTCAAGACCAGGTTAGGCCCATCCTGGCCTGCCTCGAGCTGTATGTGCACCCGGCTCTTATGGAGGGGTTTGGGATCGCCGTGGTCGAAGCGATGGCCATGGGGAAGGCCGTGGTTGCGACCTCGACTGGGGGGCTTCCCGAAGTCGTGGCGCAGGGAGAGACGGGGCTACTTGTTCCTCCTGGGGATGTCGAATCTTTAGCCGCAACCGTGGTCTCGCTCCTTGAAGACAAGGTCCGACGTGAGCAGATGGGCCGTAACGGAAGGGCTCGCGCGCAGGAACGATTTAGCCTCGATGCCTCAGTGCGGCAGGTCGAACAGCTGTATGGGGAAGTATTGGGCATCTAGAAAGCAGTGGGAATGTTCTATCGTAATCTAGGGTTTTTGGTGTTCACATGGGTAGGATGTTTGAACGCGTGATGCACGGGATACTCAAAATGGCCATCCAGCAAGGCCGCAGCGAGCGAAGGGGCGAGGCGTACCCTTGGGGATACGTTGAGGCCCTGAACGATGCGAGAACGACGCTGGTGGACTTTTTCAGTATCCCGTGAGAAGGGGCGTGAATGAGAATCGGTTTTGATGCCAATCCGATGGTGGGCGATATGGGTGGGGTTGGGTGGCACAGCTACCACTTGCTTCGTGCGATGTTGGCACGGCAAGAAGACCTCGACGTTGTGGCTTATGCCAAACCAGGCGCCGAACGGCCTGATTCGTTGGCTACATGGCCTGGCGTTGAGCGGCTTCAGTGGGTGAACTCGAGTCGTTGGGGAATGGCGAAGCGGGGTTCATCCGATCTATTGGATCTGTACCATGGAACCAATTTCCGGATGCAGACGGTCGGGCGGTATGGCGGGCTTGTTACGATCCACGATCTCTGGTTGGATCGCCACCCTGAGTTCTCGAAGAAGATGTTGGGACAGTGGCCGTCGTCGTTTAAAACAAGGCAAACGGCGTTGCGAGCCAGAAAAACGATCACGGTGTCCGAGTTTTCCGCGAGAGAACTCGTGGAGCTCTATGGATTGAAGCGCGAGCATATCAGGGTCATTCCCAACGGCGTGTCGGATGATTTTGTGCCACGTCGGGATGAACAGGCGATGGCGGAGTTGCGGAAACGGATCGGTCTGAAGGCTGAACGGTTTGTCTTATTTGTCGGAGGGGCGGACCCGCGTAAGAATCATCAGACGTTTCTTGAAGGCGCCGAGATGGTGCGGAGAAAGTTGGGGGCGAGAATGCTGGTTCTGGTCGGCTCGCCCATCCATCCGTTCGGGAACTACGAAGAGACGGCTCGACGGCGTAGCTTGCAGGAAAAGGCGCTCTGTCCAGGGAGGCTGTCCACGAGCGATCTGCAGTTGTTGTATTCTTTTGCCGACTTGTTTGTATTCCCCTCGCTGTACGAAGGGTTTGGGATGCCGGTGTTAGAAGCGATGGCCTGTGGGGCGCCGGTGCTCACGTCTAATTCGACCGCGTTGGTAGAAGTCGCGGGCGATGCGGCGGTGTTGGCAGACCCTCAGGATCCTCGGGCGCTTGGAGAGGCCATGATCCGTGTGCTGGAGGATGAGTCGCTTCGAGCCACGTTGAAGGTCAAAGGATTTGAGCGCGCCAAACAGTATTCCTGGGAGCAAGCGGGGGCCAAGACCGTCGCGCTGTACCGGGAGTTGTGCGAAGGGAAAAGCTAGGGGCCATGAGCAATCAGTTTCTATTTTTTTCATCGGCCATTAAGCTATCAGCTCTTTTTCCATGACAAACGTCCTGATCATCAAGCTTCGCTACATCGGTGACGTCTTATTGGCGACGCCGACGATTCGTGCCATCAAAGCGGCAAGACCGGATGTCCGGGTCACGATGATGGTGAATCGCGGGACCGAGGACCTGTTGTTCGAGAACCCAGACGTCGACGAAATCGTTATCGTGGACAAAGGATCTTTGCTGGCGCAATGGCGGTTCATCGTCGGGCTGCGTCGTCGGCGATTCGATACGGTGATCGATTTGACGGATGGAGACCGGTCTGCGTTTCTAAGCTGGGTCAGCGGGGCGCCGGTTCGGATTGGATTCGACGACGACCACCGTTGGCGAGGAAACTGTTACACGCAAGTGGTTCAACCTGCCTCTGGCCCGCGACATCGGATTGATCGGGATCTGGAAACCCTCAAGCCCATAGGTGTCCAATCCAGCGTCACAGATCCTCATCTGTCGCTCACGCCGGAAGAGGGGAGAGATGCGGATCACCTCTTAGATCAACTTGGGGTTCAGCGGTCGCAGCCGATGGTGATACTACAGCCTGGCGCCCGTTACTGGTTTAAGGCTTGGCCTCCTGAGCGGTTCGCAGAGCTGGCCGATCGTGTGGTGACTGAGTATGGCTGTCAGGTATTGATCGGGGGCAGCCACCAGGACGGAGAGCTCGCACAACAGATTCGGCAGATGGCGAAACGTAGCCCCATCATCATGGCTGGCCGTACAACCATTAGACAGTTCGCGGCCATCGCCAAGAAGTCAGTGCTCTTCGTGGGAAACGATAGCGGCGCAATGCATATCGCCTCCGCGGTGGGTACTCCGGTGGTGGCGTTGTTTGGCCCGTCGAATCCTTGCGAGTGGGGGCCTCGCGGCGGCCCTGTGGTGGTGCTTTATAAGGGACTCGACTGCCGAAGTTGCTTTCATCCAACCTGTACCAGAGGCGAGGAGAATTGTATGAGACTCATTACGGTCCAGGAGGTGTTTGCTGCGGCCCAGCAGCTTCTCGCCGTCGAGAAACTCGGGCATGGGACGGCCTCGCGAGACTGTTCAGCGTACTGATCTAAGGGTGTGCAATGCCATTGGTAAGTGTCGTGATCCCGGTCTATAACGGCGAGCGATTTCTCCGGGAATCGCTGGAGAGCGTGTTTGCGCAAACCTTTCGCGATTATGAAGTTGTGTGCGTGGATGACGGATCTACGGATGGATCATACGCGCTCCTGAAACAATTTGGAGCGCGACTGAGAGTGATTCAGCAGGCGAACGCAGGGCAAAGTGCCGCGCGCAATGCAGGTGTGGAAGCCGCCGACGGGCGGTTTGTGGCGTTTCTCGATCAGGACGACCGGTGGTATCCAACGAAATTGGCACAGCAGGTGGCGGAACTGACTGCGAGACCCGATGTGACGATGGTGCATTGTAACTACGATAGGATGGACGGCGATGGACGAGTGCTGGTGGCGGGGGCCGCGCTAGTTGAGCGGGTATCGGCTTTGGCATCACCGCTTGGACGTTTGATCGGGGAAGCGCTCGTTTTTCCTTCGGCGATGATGGTCCGGCGCGACGTCTTCCAACGGGTGGGTGGATTCGACCCTGAGTTGCGAGGATTCGAAGATTTCGATCTCATCGCCAGACTGAAACAGCAGGGTTACTTTGTGTTATTGAAGGAGCCTGGGATGGCCTACAGGCTTCATGCGGGAGGATTCACCAGGGCAGGCGGGATGGGCATCATTCGAAGCCGTGAGCGCTTCCTGCTTCGAATGAGGGCGCTCTATGTGGGTGATCGAGTTAAGGCCGCCCTCATTGATCGCATGCTCGCGGAGTGCTACTCGGATTGGGGCATACATGCCGCAAGGGACGGACAGCCGCGCAAGGGGTGGGTGAAGCTTATTCAAGCCCTGAAGCAGGATCCATGGAAGTTCCGCACCTATTCCAGACTCGTTCGGGTCTCGTGGCAAGCGGTGGTCTCCATTCAACGTTCGAGAGCGTAGATGACGGCGGTGAGCTGGATGCTGAACCCTTCGCCATTGGTTATCGGCTTTGGCGCGTGAAGCGCATGGGTCGGTTGGTCTTTCTTGATTATTTGCCCCTCTTCCTCCTTGTCTCACCGCAGCCCTTAATCATAGATGGGCAGGGGCATCAGATTTCCTGCTTGACAGGTTTTCACAATGTGTTCATATTGTGAACTCAATTTCAATTTGCCCGTATAATTCATGGATTTACAGGGTCAACGAGACCTTCTCCTCCTCAACGAACTCGATCGAGATGGCGGGGCCACGCAGCGTACCCTTGCCACTAAACTAGGTGTTGCGCTCGGCCTGACCAATCTGTATCTCAAACGTTTGGCTCATAAGGGCTACATCAAGGTTACGACCATCCCGCGGAATCGAATCAGGTACCTCCTGACGCCACAGGGCTTCACCGAGAAATCACGTCTGACGTATCTCTACATGCAGCACTCCCTTTCGTATTACCGTGACATGCGGGCTCGCCTCAAAGAGATGATGTCGATATTCGGCGGCTCTCATGGCCAGCGAGTGGTGATTTATGGGACGAGTGAGTTGGCAGAATTGGCCTACCTGTCGCTTCGAGAGATGAACATCGACTGTGTGGGATTCATTGATGGGAGCTCGCGTGAGTCGTTTCTTTCCTGTCCGGTATCTTCTCCGGACAGAATTGCCAGCTGGCAGTTCGATCGAGTGTTGATTGCAGATCTTGAGCATGCGGATGCCTGTGAGGAGCAGTTGGTACAGTCGGGAGTTTCGCGCGAGAAAGTGATGAGGCTCGGGTTACGTCGGTAGTGCAGGTTGTGCAGCAGTCGGGCGGTAGCTCATAGACGGTTTTCGCTTGTAACTGTAAGTGAAAGGGCGGAGCTCCGCCAAATTGGTCTATCTGGTCAATGAGGTCTGTCTAGTCTGTCTGGTTAGTTGACCGAATAGGCAGAATAGATCTCTTTGGCCAGACAGACCAGATCGATGGGATAGACCAGCCCAATGAAACTCTCTAGATTTGAGGACCTCGATTGTTGGAAAGAAGCCAGGCAGTTGACACGGCAGATCTACGAAGCGATAGGCCTGAACCAGACTTGGCAAAAGGACTTTCGTCTTTGTGGACAAATTCAGGGAGCGGCTGTTTCCGTCATGGCCAATATTGCAGAAGGATTCGCTCGGCATTCCGACAAGGAGTTTGTTCAGTTCTTATTTGTAGCCATGGCATCTGCAGCCGAGGTTCAAAGCCATCTTTATGTGGCCGTAGATCAGGGATATCTTTCCAAAGAGATGTTCGACTCAATCTATGAGCAAGTGGGGAAAACTAGCAGGATCGTTTCCGGTTTCATTAAGTATCTTAGAACACAAGCCAAGCAGACCAGACAGACGAAATAGAAAATAGACCAGATGGACCAGACAGACCATCCGTTGCGCTGGTACGCCCTTCGGACCCGATCACGCCATGAAAAGATTGTGCGCGACCAGCTTGCGAATCAGGGGATTGAGCCGTTATTGCCGACGGTCAAGCGATTGAGCCAATGGAAGGATCGGAAAAAAGAGGTCGAGGTTCCGCTCTTTTCAGGCTATTGCTTCGTCCGTTTTGCAGCGGAGCAAAAGCTGCCGGTGCTGAAGACGATCGGTGTGGTCGATATTGTCGGGGCCAGCCATTGCCCTGAACCGATCGCGGACGAGGAGATTGCGGCGCTCAGAACTCTCATGACCAGTGTGTTGCCGTACGATTCGCATCCGTATCTGCACGAAGGCATACAGGTGGAGGTCATTCGAGGTCCGTTGCAAGGGATTCGCGGGATTCTCTTGCGCAAAGAAAAACACCATCGCTTGGTATTGGGTGTTCGCCTGATTCAGCAAGCTGCAGCAGTAGAGATCGATGTGAACGATGTGGTGGCGGCCTAGGCGGCTGCCCACGATCATATGCTCCTTTTGCGACATGTGAACTTTGCATGATGAACCCAGTCCCTGTATCCCCGCAGCCTTCCCCTTCACCGTCTCTTGGCCAGAGAGCGCTGCTCAAGAAGCAAGCCATTCGGGATCGATTCGACCGGCTAGCGTCGGAACGAGAATCGTGGCAACGGCGGGCCTCATGCTATTACAGCGACCAGCGACGCTACCTACGGTTTTTGATGCCGGAAGGCCTGAGGGTGTTGGAAATTGGATGTGGGTTGGGGGACCAGCTTGCGGCGCTTAAGCCACAGCGGGGATTAGGTATTGATCTCAGTGAGGCCATGGTCAAGGAAGCTTCCAGGCGCCATCCTGAATTGGAATTTCTGGTCGGAGATGGAGAAACCCTGGCACTCGATGAGACCTTCGATGTTATCCTGCTCGTCGATCTCGTTGGGCATATGCTCGATGTTGAGGCGACATTGAAGCAGCTTCGTCACTGTTGCACGCCCACGACCCGTATTGTTATTGCCTACTACAACTTCTTATGGGAGCCTGCCCTAAGACTCTTGGAACTGGTGGGCCTGAAAATGCCGCAAGAGGAGCAGAACTGGCTTTCGCCGGCAGATATCAGAAATCTTCTCCGGTTGGCCGACTTTGAGGTTGTGAAGGCGGAACGGCGTCTATTGATGCCTCTGAGCATTCCGATTCTTTCGAACATCGTGAACCGATTCCTGGCCTATCTTCCAGGACTGACCTATCTGTGTCTCTGCCACTATATGGTGGCCCGGATGCGCACCACGTCTCCCCAAGAATCTCAGACGGTGACGGTCGTCATCCCCTGCCGCAATGAAAAGGGAAACATCGAGGCGGCCATCGCGCGCCTCCCCTCTTTTGGCCGTCATCAAGAGGTCATCTTCGTCGACGGCCATTCCACTGATGGAACTCCCGATGAAATTCAGCGGGTCACCACGCAATACCCTGAGAAGGATATTAAGTTTCTAGTCCAGGACGGGAAGGGTAAGGGGGATGCCGTGCGCAAGGGCTTCGCGCATGCCACGGGGGACATTCTCATGATTCTCGATGCGGATCTCACGATGCCTCCAGAAGACCTCCCTAAATTCTATGAGGCGATTACGAGCGGCAAGGGGGAGTTCATCAATGGAAGCCGACTGGTTTATCCAATGGAACACGAAGCCATGCGTTATCTGAATCTATTGGGGAATAAGTTCTTCAGCATGGCGTTTTCCTGGTTACTCGGTGAGCGGATCAAGGACACGCTCTGTGGAACGAAAGTATTGTTCCGAAGAGATTATGAACGCATTGTCGCGAATCGATCATATTTCGGCGAGTTCGATCCCTTCGGTGATTTCGATCTGCTGTTCGGGGCGTCCAAACTCAATCTCAAGATTCTCGAAGTGCCCATCCGTTACCAGGAGCGAACCTACGGGACCACCAATATTCATCGCTTTACGCATGGGTGGCTTCTGCTGAAGATGACGGTGTATGGTTTCTTCCGGCTGAAGGCTGTGTAATGTCCGATGAGATTTTACGGCGACACCAGATGGTCTGGCAGGAGAAGCCCGTGCTCCGGATGCTCTACGGGGAATGGTATCGAGAGATCGCCGGATGGCTTCAGCCGGGGCCGACGCTCGAAGTCGGTGGTGGGACAGGGAATCTCAAGGAATGTGTGCCGTCCGTGGTCTGTACAGATTTCGTCAGGTTGCCGTGGTTAGACGCTGTCGTGGATGCGCAGCGGCTCCCATTCACAAACGGGAGTTTTGCCAATATCGTGCTCTTTGACACCTTGCACCATCTCGAAAACGTTCGGTACTTCTTCGATGAGGCGATTCGGGTGCTGCAGCCTGGAGGGCGCGTCATCATCATGGATCCCTACATCTCAGTCTGTTCTTGGCCTGTCTATCGTTTTTTGCATCCAGAACCGGTGGATTTTGAGCAAGATCCCCTCACTTTGAGCCCTATGCAGCCTGGCCGAAAACCATTTGATGCGAACCAGGCAATCTCGACGATTCTTTTCGAGCGATCGAGTGGACGATTTCATGAGCTGTACCCAACCTTGAAGAAGCGTCGCCACCATCGATTGGCCTTCTTCGCCTATCCGCTCAGCGGAGGTTTTGAGCATCCTTCTTTGATGTCGATGTGGATGGTCCGTCCCATTTTAGCGCTTGAGCGCTTCTTGGGCGTATTGAGTCGATACTTTGCCTTTCGCATCCTCGTCGTGCTGGAGAAGGCATCTTCCTGATAGAACCTACGCAATCACGCCAAGACGAGCAGAACCATCGATTCGTCACAGGGCGATCACGGGGTTCTCATGCGCAATAAGAGATGCCACATGCTGGCGCTGGGTATGTGCCTTACTTTGTAGGCCGAGTCGGGCGGAATCGATATCAGTGGGGGCGTTAAATCGTTAACAGTTGATTGGATGGAAATGTCATGCTGAATGACAAGTCAATTTTAGTAACAGGTGGTACCGGCTCCTTTGGGCACACTTTTGTGCCCATGACGTTGGCCAAATATAATCCTCGCAGGCTTGTCATATTCTCGCGTGATGAGATGAAGCAGTGGGAGATGGCCAAACTGTTCAATGCCGACGAGCGGGTGCGGTTTTTCATCGGTGATGTGCGCGATAAAGAGCGTCTCTTGCGTGCTCTCGACGGCATTGATTACGTGATTCATGCCGCAGCTACCAAGATTGTGCCTACGGCCGAGTACAACCCATTTGAGTGCGTGAAGACCAACGTGCTGGGTGCGATGAATCTGATCGATGCTTGCATCGATCGAAAGGTAAAGCGAGTCGTCGCACTTTCGACCGATAAAGCGAGTAGCCCAGCCAATCTTTATGGTGCAACAAAACTGACCTCCGATAAGCTATTCGTTGCAGGCAACTCTTACGCCGGACACCACGACTCCCGATTTGGAGTGGTTCGTTACGGCAATGTGATGGGTTCGCGGGGCTCAGTAATCCCATTTTTCCTTTCCATCGTTGACAAAGGGGTACTGCCAATTACGGATGAGCGCATGACTCGTTTCATGATTACGCTTGAGCAGGGAGTGGATCTCGTCTGGCATGCGCTTGAGGACATGGTCGGCGGGGAGATCTATGTGAAGAAGATCCCTTCGATGAAGGTAACCGACATTGCCCGTGCAGTTGCGTCGGATGTACGACAAGAGATTGTCGGAATCCGGCCCGGCGAAAAGCTTCACGAGCAGATGATTGGTTCTGAGGACGCGCTGTATACATATGAATACGCGGATCACTACAAGATTCTTCCGGCGATTTATAAGTGGAGCGAAGATCCCGAGCGAATCAACGGCGGGAAAAAGGTCGCGCCAGAATTTACATACTGCTCGGATAACAACACCGACTGGATGAGCATCGAGACTTTGCGGACCTGGATTGCGCAGAATCGCGACAAGCTCGGTAAGTTCTGAAGATGACGATCCCCTACGGACGCCAAGACATTTCCGAAGCCGACATCCAGGCGGTAGTGGATGTGTTGCGTTCGGAATTCCTTACTCAAGGCCCTGCCGTACCAGCGTTTGAAAAAGCTATTGCTGGTTACTGCGGCGCGCAGTATGCGGTAGCGGTTAACAGTGCTACTAGTGCATTGCATATTGCCTGCCTTGCGCTGGGCGTGGGGGCAAGTGATTGGGTATGGACCAGCCCCATCACCTTTGTGGCCAGTGCGAACTGTGCGCGCTATTGTGGTGCGCGGGTCGATTTTGTGGATATCGATCCGCTCACGTACGACCTCAGCGTAGAACGATTGGCGGAGAAATTGGCGCAAGCAGAGCAGTCAGGTTGCTTGCCTAAAGTGGTGATCCCTGTTCACTTATGTGGGCAACCCTGTGACATGGCGGATATCCGTGCTCTGGGTCAGCGCTACGGCTTTAAGATCATCGAAGATGCATCGCATGCCATCGGCGGAAAATATCGGGGTGAGCCCATCGGCAATAGTCGCTATAGTGATGTCACCGTATTCAGTTTTCACCCGGTCAAGATCATCACGACCGGTGAGGGTGGCATGGCGCTCACCAATGACTCGGAACTGGCCAAGCGCATGGTGAAGCTGCGCAGCCATGGCATCACTCGGGATGCAGCTGAGATGCTCCACGCTCCCGACGGTCCCTGGTACTACCAGCAGCTCGAACTAGGTTTCAATTACCGGATGACAGATTTTCAGGCAGCGCTGGGCTTGAGTCAATTGCAGCGCCTGGATCAACTTATAGCAACGCGGCATGTCTTGGCAGGGCGCTACGACAAGCTGCTAAAAGACCTGCCCGTCACTACACCGTGGCAACATGCGGATAGTTACTCCGCCGTACATCTATATGTTATCCGTTTACAGTTGGATGGCATGAAGGGCAGCCACCGTGAGGTGTTTGAATGTATGCGGACGGCTGGTATCGGCGTGAATCTGCACTACATCCCGGTATATCGGCAGCCCTACTATGCGCGCTTCGGGTTCAAGTCGAGCGATTATCCACAGGCCGAAAATTATTACGCGGAAGCGATCAGTTTACCGATGTACTCGGGGCTGACGGAAGCACAACAGGACCTGGTTGTGGCTGCGTTGCGACTGGCGACAAGAGCATGAAAATAGCCGTCATCCCCGCTCGTGGTGGATCCAAGCGCATTCCGCGCAAGAACATCAAGCCCTTTGCAGGAAAGCCTATGATTGCTCATTCCATTGCAGCAGCTTGCGAGAGCAATTTGTTCGACCGCATCCTTGTTTCCACGGACGATTGCGAAATCGCCGAAGTGGCCAAAGCCCTTGGAGCCGAGGTGCCCTTTCTGCGGCCAGTGGAGTTATCCAATGACTTCGCAGGCACGACTGACGTGATCGCCCATGCCACCCAATGGATGCTTGACCGACAGTGGCCGGTCGAAGCCGTCTGCTGTCTCTATGCCACTGCACCCTTTGTGCGTGTCGAGGATCTCACCCGTGGTCTTGTGGCGCTGCAGTCTGGTCCCTGGGCCTATGCGTTTACCGTCACAGAGTTTGCTGCGCCCATTTTCCGTTCTTTCCATCTCCACCCTGACGGCGGGCTTGAAATGTTCTTTCCGGATCAGTTCTCCACCCGTTCGCAGGATCTTCCTATGGCGCTGCACGATGCCGGGCAGTTCTACTGGGGAGGGCCTACTGCCTGGGTAGAGCGCAAACGAATTTTCGATCGGCATTCTTTCCCGGTCATCATTCCACGCTGGCGGGTACAGGATATCGACACCGAGGCAGATTGGCGGCGAGCCGAGTTGATGATGAAGGCCATTTCTCAGATCCAGGATGACTGAATCCGCACGGAGCATTTCTGCTTTAAGACTTGGCGCATGAGAAAAGTCATCTTTCGCGTCGATGCCTCACGTCAAATCGGCACCGGTCATTTCATGCGTTGCCTGACCTTAGCTGATGCACTGAAACGACGCGGCACACAGGCGATCTCAGACGATCTGGCTCAGTCCCACTGGCTTGGCACCAGCCAGCACGTCGATGCGCTGTCCGATAAGAAGGGCGAGTGGCCGAACGGAAGATCAGTCTGCCGATCTTTCCCGTGATGACGGATGGAGATGTGAAAGACGTCACTGCCGCCGTGATGAAGGTGGTCGGTCACTTCAGAAAATGACACAAGTTGTGCGTGTGGCATTTCGCACAGGTGGCGGGCGCCGTATCGGGCTGGGCCATGTCCGCCGCTGCCTCTCGTTGGCTCTGGCGCTTCGAGCACAAGGGGCGCACAGCCTGTTCCTGTTGGACGGAGATTCCGAAGTATGTAGGTTCGCGGCGATTGAAGGGTTTGATGCGATTCGCATTAGGCCTGAGCATGATTTGCAAGAGACCATTTGCCAGTGCAGGGATTTGAATGTGGACGCGATTGTGGCTGATTCCTATGCGTTCTCCCCGGCGTACTTCCAACTATTGGGTGAAGCGGCGCGTGTGGTAGCGGTCCTCGATGATCTGGCGGATCGGGAGTTGCGAGTGACTCTTGTCGTCAATGGGTCGGCCAGCGCCGAGCAATTGCGCTATCGTGGTGCCTCTGAGACGGCGTACTTGTTGGGGCCGCAATTTATCCTCCTCCGCCCCGAGTTTGCGGGGATACCCACGAGGGTTATTGCGGATCGTATCGGGCGCGTGCTGATTACCGTGGGAGGCAGCGATCCGAATAACTTGACGGTGCGGCTGATGCAATGGATTACACGTGCACTAGGTTCGGTTAAGCAAGATGTGGTCGTTGGCCCCCTCTTTGAAAATTTGGAGGTCCTTCAGGATGAAGCGTCGAGGGTGGCTGGGTCGATTGTTTTGCACAGAGACCCCATCGATATGCGTGGCCTGATGCTGGCCGCTGACCTCGCGCTGTGCGGAGGTGGGCAGACAACCTATGAACTTGCTGCTACCGGCACGCCGGCAATTGCCGTTCGAACAGCGGAGAACCAGACGGGCAATCTGAAGGGACTTGTGAAGGCCGGTTCGCTCGTGTGGGGCGGCGATGTGCGAGACAGTGATCTTGAGTCGAAGGTGACGCACGAACTCAAGTCGTTGGGTGACGATGCTTCCAGGCGAGCTATGATGAGCCGTCAAGGAAGAGGGCTGGTTGATGGGCAGGGTGCAAGCCGTGTGGCGCGAACGATTCTGGAACTGACAGAGGCGCGGTTATCATGACCCGAATTCAGATCGGGGGACATTGGGTCGGCGACGGGGAGCCCGTCTACCTCGTGGCGGAAGCCGGAAGCAACCACAACGGTAATTTTGAACAGGCCCTGCGGCTGATCGATGTGGCGGCCGAAGCGGGGGTGAACGCTGTCAAGTTTCAACATTTCAAGGCTGCCACACTCTACCCGAGATTTGCAGGGGAGAGCGACTACCTGAAAACATCCCGGCCGATCTATGACATCATCAAGGAAATGGAGACGCCCGACGAGTGGGTGCCGCGTCTGGCCGATTATTGCAGGATGAAAAGGCTGGCGTTTCTATCCTCCCCCTTTGACGAGGCTTCCGCCGACCTCTTAGATCCCTACGTCCCGGCTTTCAAGATCGCATCCTACGAGATGACACATGCACCGCTCTTGCGTCATATCGCCAGGAAACGCAAACCCATGATCATTTCGACCGGGACCGCGTCGCTGGTAGAGGTCATGCAAGCAGTAGAGGTCATTCGGTTGGAAGGCAATGAGCGCATCATTGTGCTCCAATGCACGGCAAAGTATCCGACGCCGCTCGAGGCCGTAAACGCACGGGCACTTGTTTCTTTGCGAGACGCGACGGGGCTCCCGACCGGCCTGTCCGATCATTCGCGGGATCCGATCCTGGCGCCTGTGGTAGCCGTGGCACTCGGCGCCTGTCTCATCGAGAAACATGTGACTCTCGACAACCGGATGCCGGGGCCGGATCACGCGTTTGCAATCGAACCGCATGAACTCAAAATGTTGGTCCAACGTGTACGCGACGCCGAACGCGCGCTGGGTCATGGGCGCAAAGAGCCGCTTCCAGAAGAGCAGGAGTTGCGTGCTTTCGCCCGCCGCAGCATCTTTGCGATTCGCGACATCTGGGTCGGAGAGCAACTGAACCATGATAATGTGGCAGTACTGCGTTGTGGGAAGCTGGGGTTCGGTTTGGCGCCGGATTCGCTGGAGAAGGTGATCGGCCGGACCGCGGCCAAGCTGATTTTGGCCGAGGCGCTGATTCGAATGGAAGATTTGGAATGATGCAAGGCGATCGCGTGATGTTGCGACCCATGGAACCGGCGGATACGGACGATGTCATACGCATGCGGAACAATCCCGACGTTCTGGCTCAGTTGTTCAGCGATAAACCTCTGACCAGGGAGGAGCATCTACAGTGGCTCGATCAGATCCGGGCCCAGGGAATCCGCCAGGAATTTTTAATTGTCGAGCGCGCGTCGGGTTTGAGTGCTGGCACCATCGGTCTCAATCACATCGATTCCAAACATCGTCGGGCCGAGTTCGGTATTTTGATTGGCGATACGGAGGCGCGTGGGAAAGGTCTGGCGTCAGAGGCGAGCCGACTACTACTCGACTATGCCTTTAACAAGCTAGGGCTGCACCGCATATATCTGTACGCGTTTCCCGACAATAACCAGGCCTTGCACCTCTACCGCAAACTCGGTTTTGTCCAGGAGGGGCTTCTGCAGGGGCACGTAGTCAAAAACAGTGAGCATCGGGATGTGATTGTCATGGCCATAATTCACCCTAGTTATATTGGTAAGCAATAATATCCTTATTGTTCTTCGAGTTTTCTATTTGAGACCAATGATGAGAGGCAGCACGGCTCGTGTCGAGCATTCATGAATATTGCAAAAACGTTTAATCGCTTTCTCACGGTGTTGTTGATCGCTCTTGCGATTTCATATTTATTGTTTCGCTATTTTTCCGCGCTGCCCCTGATCACTGTCATGTCCACAATGGTTGTTGTGGGAATGCTTGCGGGAGGTATGCTCTTTGGTATTGTGGGGCTTTTCAGGTCCGAGGACCAGAATCGCAATCTGCTGCTCGTGCTCTGTGCGTGCATCTTTGCGGTTGGAATGGTTGAAGTCCTCGCACAACTTCGTCAGGCATGGGCGGTACCAAAAACAGCGGCACGGCTGCCGAGCGAGAGCTTTGATATGCGCTCGCTGGCTGAAGTTATAAGAGATAAACGAAAGGCGGGGGAACTTGTCTATGGGTATGTGAACCCAGTGGGTTTCGGAATAGAGGGGCTGACTCCTATAAGCGATGCAAGGAGCTTCTGGTGCAACGAAAGCGGAGCCTATGACGGATTCCGGACTGATACGTTTGGTTTTAGGAATCCTCCAGGTCTTCTGAACGATCCAGAATTTAGGCCACGACTGGTGGCTTTAGGAGATTCGATTACGGCGGGGTGCGGTGTAAAAGATGGAGAGTTAATGGTGGATCTGCTGCGAGCAGAGTTTGAGCCTGCCACGATAAATGCAGCAGTTGGCGGAAGCGGGCCATTGCAGCAGTATGCGATTTTCAAAGAATATATGGCGGTGTTCAAGCCCAAGTTGGTGTTGTGGTTTTATTTTGAGGGTAACGATCTTGGAAATCTTGAGAACGAACTCAACGAAAGCTACCTCAAATTCTATCTTGAAAGGGACGAAACGAGGCAACTGTCACAGCAGCAGCAGCGTTTGAGGGAAGAACTGGTGCGATGGCATGAGAAGTCCTTGGCCGAGACCGAACTCCCCCTCCGTGTCGGCCTTCAAAAACCGGTCAGTTCTATCCTTCCATGGGAGAACATTACAGCCTTTCTCATGCGCTCAATAATTCTGAATCGCGCACACTATTTGGCCAAACAGGGCACACGGCCTAGGGCAAAGCTCATCTCGGTATATTCAGAATTGCTTAGTCAGGCTAGAGATACTGTTGCTAACTGGGGTGGTCAAATCATTGTTGTTTATGTTCCTGAACAAGCTCGATATTCCGAATGGATAAGCCTTCAGCCATTGAGCCACAGGGATGCCAAGCAAGAATTGCTGGAAATGTTTCAACGAATGAATTTTCAGGTTATCGATTTGGAGAGAGAATTTCAGAAACAAGTGGAAGATCCGAAAACCCTGTATCCCACAGGGATTGGGACTGACGTTCATTTGAACGCGGGGGGCAACAGACTTGCGGCAAGTATCATTATTAAAGACCTTCGAGAGAGAACTTTGTGGAAATAACGGCGATGGCAATGAATAAGAAGGTCATGAGATTAGTGGCGATCATACAAGGAATCCATGCTCGAAATCATGATTGAGCGGCTTAGGCGAGTCAAATAGATCGATGCTGTGGTCGTCGCAAGGACAACTGATCAAGGCTGCGAGGTCATTGAGAGGTTGGCAGTCGTTTAGGTGTTGGCTGCTATCGGGGAAGTGATGAGGATGTCCTTAACAGGCCCTGCAAGCTTCTCGGGCGGCTAAAGCCGATTTGATCGTGGAAACGACGGGAGATTGTCCGGTGATCGACCCGGAAGCGATTCGATCTCATAAATGATACGTTTCCTGTCCTACACGTGGACTATTGCACGAATGTTTTAGAGCGGACCTACCCGCGCGGTATGGATGTCCAAGTGTTTCCTCCCGCTAAGTTGAAGCTGGCGAAACTGACTCAAGACCCTGCCGATCACGAGCATGGGTCGCTGTATATCTACCGGCACCCCGAACGGTTTCGGCTGCTCAATGCCCGCCATCCTGATTTATCGATGCTAAATCAGCATATACAGCAAAAGATGGTCGGAAAGGTTTGCGTGCTGTGAAGGTGCTGGTCGGTCTCACTGACTATGGCATGAGCGTCACATTACTGTGGAATGCGTTCCAGGCGCTTGGAACGGAAGTATTCGTTACAGAACGCCCTAACATTTTTGAGCAAGTGCTGGGAAGATCGGTTCGCAAGGATGTGCAGCGAGGAACGGCGCTTTGGTGGGAGTTGTTAGGGTGAAAATCAGACGAAGACGCCGGGAGATGAAGTAAACAGCCATGCCGATTGCCACGGGTTCTGATCCTCTCGCCGTTCTGGTCATTGGTTGCGGCAATATTGCCGGCGGCTTTGACGCTGCTCGTGCACCAGATGCCGCACCATGCACCCATGCGGGTGCATTCAGACGTCATGGGCGGTATCGGTTGTCCGCCTGTGTAGATCCCGACGAGACACGTCGTAGGGAGTTCATGCGCCATTGGGGTGTGGCTAGTGGATATTCCTCAATGGATGCTCTGGTCGAGTCCGGTTCCCGTTTCGATGTGGTCAGTATCTGTTCGCCGACGGACTGTCATGCCAGTGATGTTCTTGCTGCACTTCGCCTGGAGCCTCGCATAATTTTTTGCGAAAAGCCGGTCACGCCAAATGCTGCGACGACGGCCGAGTTGGTTCAGTCCTGCGAAGCGGCCGGCGTACCCCTGGTGATAAACCACACGCGTCGTTGGGACCCGGAGATCACGCGTATTCGCGGCGAACTGGCCAGCGGTGTTTGGGGGGCGGTTCGCACAGTCGTGGGTCTGTACAATAAGGGGGTTCTCAATAACGGATCCCACATGATCGACTTGCTCCATCATCTGCTAGGTCCTGTGAGTGTCGTGGCAACAGGGACTCCGGTATGGGATGGCCTGCCCGATGATCCGTCAGTTCCTGCAATTCTCTCCGGGGTCAAGACCATACCAATTCACCTGGTTTGTGGCCATGCAAGCGACTTCGCTTTGTTCGAGTTGCAGATTGTTACGGAGCGGGGGGTGCTGACCATGGAGGAGGGGGGCGTGGCATGGCGGATACGCCGCACGAATGAGAGTCCGCATTTTCGGGGGTATCGAACCCTTGACGCAGGCGAGCGGCATGCAGGGGGCTACCTCTTAGCCATGCTAGGCGCTGTTAGCAACATTCACGAGGCATTAAGCAGTGGGGCCGAGTTGGCAAGTACGGGTCGGTCAGCCCTCGCGGTGCAAGAGATTTGCGAACGAATCAAGGAGAAGTCCGGCCTTGTCCGCTGAGCTGCTATTGGGTGCATCCTGCACCTTGGGTCGTGATATCAATGTAAAGGTTCTCTCATGAGCAACAGCCCGATCGACGAACCGCTGGCACTGTTTGGCGGGCCCAAGACTATAGAGAGCCCGTTCAAGCGCTACAATTCGATTGGTCCGGAAGAAGTAGCGGCTGCCAAACAGGTGGTGGAGAGTGGCGTATTGTCTCAATACCTTGGTTGCTGGACCCCGGACTTCTACGGCGGTCCAAAGGTGCAGGAATTCGAACGGGCCTGTGAGGCGTATTTCGGCGTCAAGCATGTAGTCACTGTCAATTCCTGGACTTCGGGGTTGATCGCCGCTATCGGCGCCATAGGTATCGAGCCGGGCGACGAGGTGATCGTAAGCCCCTGGACGATGTGTGCCAGCGCGACGGCCATCCTGCACTGGAATGCCATTCCGGTCTTTGCCGACATAGAGTCTGAAACATTTTGTCTTGATCCCGTGGCAGTCGAATCCGCCATCTCGCCCTATACCAAGGCCATCATGGCGGTCGATATCTTCGGCCACTCAGCCAATACGGATGTCCTGATGGCCATCGCCCGCAAGCATGGGCTCAAGGTCATTACCGATGCCGCGCAGGCGCCAGGCGCGATGGTCAAGGGTGAATATGCCGGAACCCTTTCGGATGTCGGCGGGTACAGTCTGAACTTCCACAAGCATATCCATACCGGCGAAGGTGGAATCCTTGTGACCAATGACGACGAGATTGCCGAGCGCCTGCAATTGATCAGAAACCATGCGGAAGCTGTGGTGGGCGACAAGGGCGTGACCAACCTTAGCAATATGATCGGATATAATTTTCGTCTTGGCGAAATTGAGTGCGCGATTGGCATCGAACAACTGAAAAAGCTGAAGGAGCTCGTGGGTACCCGCCAGCATGCGGCGGAACGCCTTACCTCCGGTCTGCATGGTCTGGCTGGTCTTCGCCCCCCGGTGATCAGGCCAGGATGCACCCATGCCTACTATATCTATCCCATGGTGCTGGATGAGGGGTTACTGCGGGTCAGCCGCGGTCGCATCTATGAGGCGTTGCAGGCAGAGGGGGTTCCCATTGGGAAGGGTTATCAAAATCTTCACCTTTTGCCAATGTATCAGCAAAAGATGGCCTATGGCACCAAGGGATTCCCGTGGACATCTGAGATCTGTAAGCGCGATGTTGATTATCGCAAAGGCATCTGCCCGGTCGCCGAGAAACTTCAGGACCATAGCTATCTCAGCATTGGGATGTGTGTGTATGATTTTTCAAACGAGGACATTGATCGTATTGTCACGGCGTTTCACAAGGTGTGGGGTCGGATGAGTAGTCTGGTGGATAAATAGCCCATAGGCAGGATGACTGTAGTGACCAACAATCTTTGCGAGCTGACGGGGGCGCGGACGATACTCACTTCTTTTGCTGAGTCGGACATTACCGAGGAGTATCTTGGCTGGTTGCGCGATCCTGAGGTTGTGCGGTTCAGCAACCAACGTTTACATCAGCATGATTCAAACACCTGCCTGAAATACCTGCGCTCCTTTGACGGGACGGAGAACATGTTTCTTGCGGTCCGTGTGCGAGGGGGCGGGAAAGTTGTTGGCACGATTACGGCGTATGTTTCGCCGACCCATAGCACTGCTGACTTGGGGATTCTGCTCGGCGATCAAGCGTATTGGGGACGAGGTCTTGGCCTCGATGCGTGGATGACCCTGATGTCATTTCTGTTTGAAAAGAGGGGACTTCGGAAAGTCACTGGGGGAACGGTCAGGTGTAATGTGGGCATGATCAAGATTCTGGAACGCTCAGGGATGCATCTTGAGGCAGTGAGGGTGCGGCAGGAGATTATTGAGGGGGAAGCTCAGGACATTCTCTACTTTGCAAAGTTCAGAGATGACTAGCCTGTCTTCTCCTCTCGCAGTTGTTGCCCATGATGCAGGCGCCACTAATCTTATTCTCGGATGGGTTAAGAATCAGTCCAATGTAACGGTCCGAACCTGTCTGCAGGGCCCGGCCATGGCGTTGTGGTCTGCCACCTTTCCAAATTGGAAAAATGAATCGTTGTCCGACGCACTTGATGATGCGGCCATGTTGCTGAGTGGCACGGGCTGGGCAAGTGACTTGGAGCATGAGGCACGCCGTATGGCACGAGCGCTAGGCATCTTTAGTATTGGGGTGATCGATCATTGGGTCAATTACCGTGAGCGTTTTATTCGTAATGGGGAGGAGGTCCTGCCCGATGAACTGTTTGTTGCGGATGAAGATGCCCAAACTGAAGCAGTGCGGTGTTTTCCTAATCTGCCGGTAATGTTGTTGCCCAATCGCTATTTGGAGGGATTGGTTGCTCAGATTAATGCGCTGTCGCCCGAGCCAAACGAAAGACCAGGCAGCCATATCTTGTATGTGCTGGAGCCTATTCGGCAGCCTTGGGGGAATAATGAAGAGCCGGGAGAATTTCAAGCCCTCGACTTTTTCTTGGAGCGAGTTGGCGCCCTGGGTTTGGGCCACACCCCTGAAGTTCGCTTGCGTTCCCACCCGTCAGATCCTCCCGGGAAATACGCTTCATGGCTAAGTCGTTCGGGCGAACTCAATCTGACCATCGATACGTCTAGTTCCCTCGCTGAGGCGATTGCCTGGGCCGACTGGGTCGTCGGCTGTCAATCATTTGCCATGGTCGTTGCTCTTCACGCAAATCGGCGCGTAATTTCAACCAATCCACCCTGGGCGCCCCGCTGCGCATTGCCGCAGCGGGGAATTCAGCATCTGCGTGATTTGTGACGAGCGCTGTATGAAGTACTGCAAGGTCTGCATCCAGCCGGATACTCGGCCCAACGCGCAATTCACCGACGAAGGCATTTGCCCGGCCTGTCATTATTTCCGTCAGCTCCAATACGTTGATTGGCAGGAACGCTACGAGATACTGGAAGATCTTCTTCGTCAATATCGCCGCAGATCTGGGCAGTTTTTCGATTGCATTATCGGAGTGAGCGGAGGAAAGGACAGTACGCGCCAAGCACTTTGGGTCAGGGATAAGCTCGGCCTCAGGCCATTGCTGGCTTGTCTGAGTTACCCTCCACAGCAAGTCACTCAGCGTGGGGTGGACAATATCTCGAATTTGATCGAGCTGGGATTCGATGTCGTGCTGTCGGCACCCGCGCCGGGTACATGGCAACGTCTCATGCGCGAATCCTTTGCCCGGTTTACCAATTGGGCGAGATCTACCGAGTTGACGTTGTTCAGCTCGGTGCCCCAACTGGCGATTCGGTATGGCATTCCGCTGATCCTGTGGGGCGAGAACCCGGGCCTGCAGTTGGGTGACCTGAAGACGCTGGGGCGTACCGGTTACGATGGTAACAACCTGCGCTACATGAATACCCTGTCTGGTGCCGCTGCCGACTGGATGATTGATGCCGGCATGCGTCCGGAAGATCTGATTCCCTATCGGTATCCCTCGCCGGAGGAGTTCGACGCCCATGGCCTGCAGATCGTGTATCTAGGCTGGTTTCTTGGAGACTGGTCTCTTGTCAACAACGGAATGTATTCTGCTTCCAATGGCTTGCAAATCCGCGAGGATACCGTTGAGAACACAGGAGATCTTTTTGGTGTCACCGCGCTGGATGAGGACTGGGTCACACTGAATCAAATGATCAAGTACTACAAGTTTGGTTTTGGCCGGGTGACAGATTATGCCAATGAGGCAATTCGCCAGGGCCGCATGACGCGTGAGCGGGGAATCGAACTTGTCGAGCGTTACGACGACTCATGCAGTGACGAATATATCGGAAGTTTTTGCGCCTATATCGACATTCCTGTCACCGAGTTCTGGAAGCAAGTGCATTCATCCGTCAACAAAGACTTGTTCTGCATAGAAGAGAATGGCTCCATTCATCGAAAATACAAGGTAGGAGTCGGCTTGTGAGTTCGAGGACTGTCTGCGTTGTGGATTATCACATGGGCAACCACGCTTCTGTGGTTCATAGTTTACGTGAACTGAATTATCGTGTGCGTGTCAGCAACGATCAGGCCGTCTTAAATGAAGCGGATGTGCTGGTGCTTCCGGGAGTCGGTGCCTTCCCAAGTGGAATGAAAGCGCTTCACAGCCTCAGTTTGGTTAGTTATCTGCAGGAGCAAGCCCGCTTGCAGCGCCCAATCATCGGCTTCTGCCTGGGGATGCAACTCCTGGCTGATGCTTCGTACGAGCATCAGTACACTATGGGGCTTGGATTGATCCCGGGCGAGGTGGTGCCGCTGATCAACCCGCAATGGCATATCGGTTGGAATTCCATCGAATGTGTCCTGCAGGACCCGTTGTTCCAAGCCAGTGATGGACAAGTGTTTTATTTCAATCACTCCTTTGCTTACCGAGGGCCATCGGAATATCAGATTGGTCTATCGAGGCATCACAAGGCTTTTCCTTCTGTTGTGCGCCGGGGTAGTGTAGTGGGATTGCAGTTTCATCCTGAAAAGAGTCAGGGGCCAGGAAAAGAACTGTTGAAAAGTCTGATATCAGGATTGTGTCATGCTTAAGAAACGTTTGATCGGAACAGTCATTGTGAGAAATGGCTGGGCGGTTCAGTCATTTGGCTATCGGCGCTATTTGCCGTTGGGAAAGCCAGAATGCCTGGTCCAAAATCTGGACCGATGGGGTGCGGATGAAATCTTCGTTCTGAGCATTGATCGATCCTCCGATAGGCTAGGGCCAGACTTCAAGCTCCTGGAGCGACTGGGGCAATTGGGTCTGGGAACACCGCTGATATATGGTGGCGGAATCCGATCAGTGGAGGATGGTTTGCAAGTGATTAGGCTAGGCGCGGACCGCCTCTGTGTCGATGCCATTCTGCACGATGATATTGAAACTGTGCGGGGGTTGTCACGCCAACTTGGGGCGCAGGCGGTGATTGCCGCCTTGCCGCTCTCCTATCGCGATCAGCGTATCGAATGGCTGGATTACCGTACTAAAGTTTCAACTCAAGTTTCGGCTAAAGATCTGGATGCCATCACATTGGGCATAGTCTCGGAGCTACTCGTCATTGATTGGGAGCATGAAGGGCAGCCCGGAGGCTTTGACCACAGGTTGATTGCCCATGCTTCACTTCCGGCTGAAATCCCTCTAATCGCTTTTGGCGGACTGAGCGAGCCTGGTCAGCTGATTGAGCTCCTCTCGCAGCCGCCCATGGCTGCCGTGGCTGTGGGAAACTTTCTGAGCTACAGGGAGCATGCCATTCAGAAGATCAAGACGAAATTGATAGGCATGCCAGTGCGCCTTCCAAGTTACGAATCAATGTATTCTCTCACGGCTGATGTCTAATCCACAGGTTTGTCGTCGTTGTTTTTATTCTGCGGACCACCCGCTCGGACTGATGCTGGATGAACAAGGCATCTGCTCCGGATGCCTCATTCATGAAGAAAAGGATAATCTCGATTGGGCAGCTCGGTGGGAGAAGTTGACCCAGCTTGTGGCGCCATATCGAAGTGCTGACGGCCTAAACTACGATTGTATCGTTCCTGTAACCGGCGCCCAGGATTCTTACTACATCGTTTACTTGGTGAAGGAGCGGTTGGGCCTGAATCCATTGTTAGTGACCTATAATAAATATTTCAATACGCCGCTCGGTATCCGCAACCTTTCGAATCTTCGCATTCGATTCAACTGCGACATCCTTTGTCAGAACGTCAATCCCGTTTCGGTAAAGAATATTACCCGGAGCACTCTGCGGCAGTTCGGCAGTATGTATTGGCCTATTTTAGCGGGCCAAACGGTATTCCCGGTTCAGACGGCTGTTCGATATAAGGTCCCATTAATTATCTGGGGTGCTCACCAGGGTCTTGAACAGGTTGGCATGTTTTCCCATGAGCATGAGGTCGAGATGACCCGTCGCTACCGGAAGGATCATGATTTGATGGGACATGAGGCCGATGATCTATTGTCCATCTTCGATACTCTCAAGGAAGAAGACATCTGGCAGTATCGCTATCCTGACGATCGCGATCTGAACGCAGTAGGCGTACGGGGTATCTACTTGGGCAACTACGTAAGGTGGGATCCCAAGGCGCAGCATGAGCAGATGATGCGCGAGTATGGGTACAAAACCTCTGTCTTCAATCGTACCTTTGACTGCTATGATTTTATCGACTGCTTTAACTATATGGATTTGCATGATCAGCTAAAGCTCTACAAACATGGTTATTCAAAAGTCACCGATCATGCCAGCCGAGAAATTCGATTCGGCAGGATTAGCCGCGAGAAGGGATTACGCCTCATTCGTATGCACGAACAAGCGCCGCTCAAATATCATGGACAGTTTTGCGCGTGGCTAGGCATAGCGCCAAAGTCGTTGCAGTTTATGCTCGACCAGCATCGCAATCCAAAGTTCTGGATACAGACTGAGGTCGGAAAGTGGGAGTTTAACGGATGGAGCGCCGGGCATGAGCTAAGAGAAATAAGCGATCATCAAGCGCCTGGATTGTCTGGCAGTTTTGAGGCGACAGATACGCTCGAATACGATCGCAGTGCAGAGTACATCACAATTGGAAAGGGATGGCCATAGTGGCTCCTCGTTCGGCTCCTGGTATGACCAGTCTCACCGGAATGGAGGGAGCTGCGCCGTGCGTGAGCGGTCGGTTCCCAATGGAGCATTGGAGCCAGAACTCTTCGATCTCTAAAACTAAAATGATTCGGCAGGATCGAGTGAGGCGGTGGTCATTCCAAAAAGAGCAACAGCACCTGCTCTCAAATTATTGGAACACGTCGTTCATGTCCATAAAGGTGCGGCCGGCTAGGATTGGTTAACCAAGGAGCCAGCAAATGAGCGTGTCCATTTTTCGAAAATTCAAAGATACGGTGGGGGATTACCTGAGCCTACGGTCCATTGAGAAGCATCGCTCACGATTGGGGTGGAGGCAAGCGTATCGCTATTCCAACTATCTTGACCATTGTCGCCAAGGCTTTACGGAGCGAGTGGAGAGTTCCCCTGAGGTGAAAAAAGCGGTGCAGGATTTTCAGGCTAAGAATGTTGCCTCTTTCTGGACTCAAGAGAATCAACAATTGGCTCAGTCAATTTTCAGGAAAATCCAAGATGAAGAACGGGCCGGCCTTGAAATTTGGAATGAACGAGGGCAATACCTGAAGGAGATATACACGACATTCCCCGAAATCGAACAACTATTCAAGCGAATGTTGGAGTCGTTTTTAAAGGAGATATTCAAAGCCAACTTCAAAATATTTTACGGCATGCTCTACAAATCAGAAAATCGCAGAGGAGATCCGGCAGGTTCCGAGTTGTGGCACGCCGATGGAGGCCCCGGGACTTGTGTCATTGTGATGCTCTACTTGAAGGATGTTGAGAAAGAGGATGGGGCCCTTGAATGTCTGCCATGGGACTATTCGTTGGCCACGTACCGAGGCGAGCCCGCGGTGTTCAGGATAGGTTTGGAGCAGGCAGCCAAAAACAAGAAGGAACTTTCTCGAGAAGAAGTCAGGAAAATTAAATGCGACTATTTTGAGGAAGTGATCGGAAGGTTTTATGGTAAATTCGTTGAGCAACCAACCGGTCCGGCCGGACTTGTTGCGGCTTTTGGAAATAATATATTGCATAAAGGGGGGTATCCCGCTGCAGGAAGGGCTCGCTATGTGTGTTTGTTTCACTGCTATCCGGCTGATCAGCCTACGCCGTTTGAGCGATATCGGAAGCATGGAATAAAGAAGGTGGAGTCCTATCCTAAGGATCCTGCTGCAGATTTCTGATGAAAGATTCTCAACTTGCCATTCGAGGTGGAACACCTGTCCGAACCGCTCCATTCTCTTGGTACAACTCGATCGGACAGGGAGAGAAGCAAGCAGCAGTGGAAGTGTTCCAGGGTGTCCGTTGCAGAATCCTTGTATTTTGAACGGCTCATCCATGCCAGTTCGATCCATTCGGATCTTGGGCCTTCCGATCTCGAAAGAGTGCTATTCACTGTGGAAACGGTGGCGGAGCTTCCGAGAAACTTGCCGGTCGATGGTGCGGCTTGTGAGGGGAACTCCATCAGGCGCCTTCGAAGTTATTTCTCTTAAAGAGTTAACTTGGTTCAGGGGGATGTTGTAATGTTTCGTCGCGTTTCTGGTGCCTCGTATCGTTCGCTGCGAACACCGTCGGTAAGGCATAGAGGATTTGTTCGACCGGTGCTACTCCAGGCGCGGATACCTACGTTGACTTCATCAACTCCAGCCTTTGACGGGACTCGATGGTAGGGTGTCATTAAGATGATCGACCTTAATATTCTCCGCCGTTGGTGCAGTCACCTTGTGGCGCGGGTAAGCCTTGCCAGATTAGAAAAGGCTCGTGCGTATGCTCGGCAGCGGGTTTCTGCAGAGAACATGCTGGCCGAGTTCAGCCACGGGCAAGAAGCGGATTTCTTTTTCGGCACCGTGTTAGTGGATGGCACATGGGACAATCCAAACCATTGGGCGCGTTATGCGCTTTTGCGCAGGGCGTTGGGCCTGTCACGTGCACGGGAGATAGGGTTGGTCGGGCCTTTCAGATCGAAAGAGTGCAGCCAGACATTTACGAGACTGGGCATCAAAGAGATCGTCTCATTTGACGTCTCAAGGAAAGCACAAGATTGCCAAGATGTTGCTCGGGGCTTGCTGTCCAACGTTAAGTCGCCGCGTGATATTTTATCCTGGAAGCTGCCTCATGGGTTTCCGCCGGAGTTTCTCTATGATGGCCTGCTCAAGCGTCAACGTGCCGCTTGTGTGAACCTTGCCGACCCGAGGCTTTTAGGTTATGTCTCTGAATTGCTGGGGTGCCTAGCGGTGGCAGAGCATTTATTGAAGACGTATGATTTTAAGCTGCTCGTGATGAGTCACGTGATTAACTTTCAATATGCGGCCCTTGCGTGGATGGCAGTCGTGCGTGGTATCCCTGTTGTAGCGTCATATGGTGAATTCGGGGTGTTGCGATTTGTCAAAATCAACCGACCTGAAGAGATGTGGGAAGCGACAAACCGTCCCACGAAATTCGACTTTGAACATTTGTCTCCAGAATGTGTTGCTTCAATGGCCACTGCAGGAAGAGCGTACATTCAGAAGCGGCGCGTTGGGAACACGAAGGAACTGGCCGCTATTTATTCTTATCAGAAGAGGCAGCAGCTGATTAGCAGACAGGATATCTGTGCACAGTTTGAGTGGGATCCAAAGCGTCCCATCATTGCCGTATATGCGTCTAATTGGTTCGACTACCCTCATATGTATGGCATGAGCCATTTTGTCGATTTTCTAGACTGGCTGAAAGCCACCATTGATGCAGCGAACATGAATCAATCCGTGAATTGGCTATTTAAGGCCCATCCCTGTGATGATTGGTATGGCGGCGTGACGTTGAGCGATCTGATGCCCGCGCACCTCTTGGGGCATATTCAACAGGTTCCCAAGGAATGGAATGGTGCGGCTCTGATGGACGCGGTCGATGGGCTGGTTACCTATCACGGAACTGCGGGGATTGAGTTCGCGGCAGTGGGGAAGCCGGTTCTGATAGCAGACAAAGGTTGGTATCATGAACTGGGGATTGCCAAATGGCCACGATCGAGAGAAGAGTATCTTCAAAGTCTTGCCACTGAATGGTGGAAAGACGTGGATATTTCAGAAACATCGAGGCGAGCGCAAATTCTTGCCGGGTGGCATTTTTGTCGTCCCTCGTGGCAGGGGGGCTTCATTCTTGAGGATGATCCCGTGCAGAGTCCGATTTATGAAACGCTCCCTGATCTTTGGTCCAAGAATCAGGAAGTCATTGCAAGGGAATTAAGGACCATCCGTGATTGGGTTGCTTCCCCTCATAGGCATTACCACACATATAAGATGGGTCTCGCCAAAGAATTTTCCGCATGACATGCGCTGTGAGCAAATCTGGGGGAAGCCCTGTATTGCCGGTATCTTCAGCTGGTAGAGACGGACACAGTCGTGGTCGATGCAAGGTAACTCGAAACTATAAAGGTATATACCAGGATGGCCGTGAGAATTGAATCGCTCCCCCAGAAACGCCTTATCGAGGCGGTTTCGCCATATCTGAAGGCTATAATTCCCCAGGCAAGTTTGGAAGGGCGTGCACTCTGTCGTTCACGTCGCCGCGGAACATTGGTGTCAACAATTCAGCTAGGACTTCAGCAAATCATTCGCTTCAAGAGGGAACGGTCTCAGGAGTCTACCGAGAGGCACTATTCTGATTCCTATGCCGACACCGGGGTAGAGGCCTTTGATGCTTGTCTGGCATCCACGGCTCGCTCAAACCCCTTCAAGCTAGGCAACGAAAGCTTATTGGTCTTACCTCCCAGTGGGCTTTACGCCGCCTATCTTGCAACTCTTTCGGATGTCGTCGGTCAGCTCAAGCCATCTTCGGTCTGTGAGGTAGGATTCGGCTCTGGCAAGAACCTCATTTATCTGGCGCCGCGTTTCCCTGACATACCGTTCTGCGGGTACGAGCTGACCCATGAGGGAGTTGCTGTGGCCAAGAGTCTCCAGGAGAGACAAAGCCTTCCGCCGAATTTGGCAAAGCTTGTTGGCCAGAATGATGTGACGGCGATGGAGGCAGTTCGTCGGATTGATTTTCGTCAGGGCAACGCGAAGTGTTTATCGGCTCCGGACAAATCGTTCGATCTCACATTTACCGTGTTGGCACTTGAGCAAATGTGGCCAATTCTCCCTCAGGTGCTCGCAGAGATTCGAAGAGTCACTTGTCGATACGTCGTGTTTCTTGAAGCCTTCCGTGAAGCCAATGACTGGCTGGGCTACTTGAATCTTTTGGTCCGAAACTACTTTCGGGCGGACCTGAGGATGATGCAAGCAGCCGGATTTGCTCCCATCGCGCTTTTTCGACAGCTGCCACTTAAGCACACACATGGTGTGGCAATGTTAGTTGCCGAAGTGGTGCCCGCCCCATCCCCAAATGCCAAAGTCCATTGATATGCCGAACGGACCTCATTTCCAGGGGAAGCTCCTTGAAATTCTTCCTCGGGGGCTGCGACTCCTGACAGAGCCTGAGCGCAGGAGGGCTATCCTGCTCAGTCTGCTCGTTTCCCTGACGGAAGTTGTGCAGGTTGTGGCCATGCTTCTGGTTTTGCCGGTTGTCGGAATTGTTGTGGAGCCTGATCTGTTGCAGAGTCATAGGGCCATGCAGCTCTTGCACGAAATCTTAGGTAGTCTGCCGGTAGAGCAATTCGTTTTTCTGCTTAGTGGTACTGCGCTCTTCTGTATAGCCGTTGGGCAGGCTGGGAATCTTTCCGTTCAGTCTGCGATCGAAGTTTTTGTATCCCGCATCCAGACGCGACTGGCACACGAGTTGTTAGGCGAAACGATCGCGGCTCCATACCCGTGGTTTCTTGAGAGAAATGCGGCCCAATTGGTTCGGCTGTTCCACAATGACATTGCCCTCTGGGGCCGAGATTGTATTGGGAATATGCTGCGAGTGCTGACCCATGGACTCACCATCCTTGCTGGGGTGGTCGTGGTGATGGCCACGGCTCCAGTAGGAGGCATTATCGCGCTTGCCATGGTCGCTGTGCTCGCGTATGGGATTCTATGGGTCATACGACCATCGATTATCAAGTGGACAAATACAAAACGACAGGCAGCCGATCAGGCGATGATCATGGAAACCCAGATTCTGTCCGGTGTGAAAGATATCAAGGTCAATGGTGGAGAAGGATATTTCCTCCAATTATTTAAAGACTCTTATGGCCTAATGAGCCATGCCTCTGCTCGGGGGGTGATTCTAGGGCAGTTACCGACCTCCCTCTTGCTGCTTGTGGGGCAGTCCAGTCTCTTGCTCGTGGTGCTTATTCTCTGGAAGTCAGGCAGCCGGGGAGGGGAGATCGCCTCCCAGATGGCTCTCATCGTCTTGGTCACCTCACGTGTGGTGCCGGCAGTCACTCGACTTTCCGCGACGATGACCTCGCTACTCAATGCGATACCGTGGGTCGAGGGTATTCTTACCTTACGGCACAGCATTCTGGAAGCTTCTCGGACTGTGACACCTGTCGGTAGAGTGATGCCCGTTCCTCTAGCTTGGCAGGATATCCGCTTCGACAGTGTGAGTTTTAGTTACACCGGCACTGAACGACCGGTGCTGGCAGATTTGTCGATCGCTCTGGAACGCGGGCGATCCTATGGGTTGATCGGGGCATCGGGTGCGGGGAAAAGCACGTTCGTCGACCTCTTGCTGGGGTTACAGACGCCGATCAGGGGAGACATTCTGATCGATGGGCAGCCGCTCAGATCACTTGATACTCGAACCTGGCAGCGACGAATTGGTTATGTGTCCCAGTCGCCCTATTTCACAGACGACACGATCATGGCAAATGTTGCCTTCGGGGTCACAGATGCCATGATTGATGAGCCTTGGGTTGAGGAATGTCTAAGGATGGCGGGTTTGCAAGACTTTGTTGCCGGGTTGCCGGAGAGAGTGCGGACCAGGCTGGGGGATCGTGCCGTGAGAATCTCCGGCGGGGAGCGGCAGCGGATCGCTATCGCACGCGCTCTGTACCGGCGGCCTGACATATTGCTGCTGGATGAAGCCACTGGCGCGCTAGATTCTTCGACTGAGCAGGTGATCATTCGTTCGTTGGAAGAACTTCGAGGCCGGATTACTATGGTCATTATCTCCCATAGAATGAGTGCCGTGTCGACCTGTGATCAGGTGTTGTTGCTCGATGCCGGTCGCTTAACCATGCACGGGACTTATTCCGACGTGTTGCGGCAACATCCGGCCAGCGCATGATCCGATCTCACCACGTGAAAGGTGTGGAGTATGTCGTTTTGTACGTCGTTCAGAATTGATGCCCGGGAGGTCGGCGACGGTGCTCCTGTGTTTATCATTGCAGAAGGGGGACTCTCCCATTTTGGCGACATGGAACTTGCCCGCCAACTGGTTAATCTGGCAGCAGATGGTGGAGCCGATGCGTTCAAGACACAGTTCTTCGATGTAGAGGCGTTGATTGCGCGACGTGCACAGGATTGGCGGGAGCGTCTGCGCCCGCGCAATCTGACATTTGTGCAAGCGCGGGAACTAAAGGATTTGTGTAGCCGGCGCGGGCTTACTTTCCTTGCAACGGCGCACGATGAAACCCGTATCCGTTGGCTTCAAGATCTCGACGTGCCCGCGGTGAAGGTGGGCTCTGGAGAACGGAACAACCCGGCCTTTCTCTCGAAGCTGGCTTCATTAGGCAAGCCCATGATCGTTTCAACCGGAATGTACGGCGAATCGGACGTGCAAGAGGCTATCGAGGCATGTGCGGTTGCAGGTTGCCAGGAACTCGCGCTATTACATTGCGTGACGTCCTATCCCACCCCTTCCGATCAGGTGAATTTGGCTGCCATGGGCCGATTGAGCGAGATCTTTCTGGGGCCAGTCGGATACTCGGATCACACGGAGGATAACTTGGCTGTCTTGGCGGCCGTTGCCCGAGGAGCGGCGATTATTGAAAAGCATATTACGATTCTGCGCAATGTGCCAAATGCGCAAGACTGGAAAGTTTCTGCCGGGCCGGAGAATTTTGCTCAATTGGTGTCTGACATCCGACGCGTAAAGGGAATGATCGGACATGGGAGAAAAGAACCTGCTCCCTGCGAGCGAGAGGGAGCCAAATGGGCACTTAAATCATTGGTGCCTTCAAAGGATCTCCCCGCCGGACACAAATTAACAGCCGAGGACTTGTGTTGTAAGCGGCCTGGCGATGGCATTCCTCCTAATCAACTCCAGCAGATTCTGGGAGGCCAGCTTAAGAGGAATGTACAGGCTGATGAGTTGATAGCGATTGATGATATTGCAAACGCCAACTGAGAAATTTAACGTGTTGCCCAGACTGGAAAAGGAGAGTCCATGCGAATCATAATTCTTGGCGGTGATGGCTACTTAGGATGGCCGACGGCTCTTCACTTCTCGTCTCGCGGAGACGAGGTGGTGGTGGTTGACAATTTTTCGAAGCGCCGTTGGGAGTTAGAGGATGGGATTGAGCCGCTCATTCCTGTTCCTACCCTGCATCGTCGAATTCTCAAGTGGAAAGAGAAGACCGGGGCGGATATCCAGTTGCAAGTCGGCGATATCTGCAATCATCGTTTCCTTTACAAGGTGCTGGAAAAATTTCGTCCCGATGCGATTATCCATTATGGCGAACAGCCATCCGCACCCTATTCGATGCAGAGCCGGGAGAACGCTGTCTACACGCAAATCAATAACGTGAGTGGTACTCTCAACCTTCTGTTTGCCATGCGTCGATATTGTCCGGAGGCTCATCTCGTTAAGCTTGGCACGATGGGGGAGTACGGCACGCCCAATATTGATATCGAAGAAGGTTGGCTGACTGTGACCCATAATGGCCGTCAGGATACGGTCCTTTACCCGAAACGGCCAGGGAGCTTCTACCATCTGTCCAAAGTGCATGACAGTAATAATATAGAATTTGCATGCCGGATCTGGGATCTCGCAGCAACGGATTTGAATCAGGGGGTCGTGTACGGACTTGGCACTGACCATTCGGACATTGACTCGGAACTCCACACCTCTTTTCACTATGATCATGTTTTCGGAACGGTACTGAACCGTTTTCTCGTGCAGGCCGCCATCGGAATGCCACTTACCGTTTATGGGCAAGGCGGTCAAACCAGAGGGTTTCTTAACATCACGGACACGATCCAATGTGTTGCGCTAGCCGTAGATAAACCTGCGAAGCCCAAAGAGTTTCGTGTGATGAACCAGTTTACCGAGCAATTTTCGGTCGCCATGTTGGCAGCCAAGGTTCAAGCAGCAGGTTCCAGAGTGGGGTTGAACGTGAAGCTCGACCACATTGAGAATCCCCGCATTGAGATGGAAAGCCACTACTTCAACGCCAAACATTCCAAGCTCGTCGATCTTGGGCTAAAGCCGCATTTGCTGACAGACGAGACGCTGGACTCAATGCTATCGGTGGCACTGCGATACCGAGACAACGTCAAGGCAGATACGATCATGCCGACAGTCACCTGGGCGCAAAAAAAGTAATTGTTCCTCATTCTCCTTACACCCGGACTTTCATCGTGAAAAGAAAAGCGCTGGTCTTCCTGGACTACGATATGCTCATCCGCCATTTTATCTTGAGCGGTGTTTTTCATGAGCTTGAGCAGAGGTATGAGGTTGTCTATGTTTTTCATCAGGATCAGACATCGGAGAAACAAGGGATCTATGCCGATATCGAGAAGCTGGGGTTGAAAAACTGGACTCGATTTGCAGTGCCGAGAGTGCGCATGGGGAGCTGGGATAAGCTATATTCCATCACTGCATTAAATGCTCAGCGTGGCACTCCTAACTTCAAGCCCCGAAAAGAGATTATGGCAGTGGTGAGAGGGAAGTGGCGAACAAACTATTATCATTTCCTTTCATTGCCAGGGCTTTTCCCGCTTGTCCAAGCTAGGTTGCAGAGACAAATGGGTGTCTATGAACCGTTGCTGGACTTTGTGCGCGATCAAAATCCTGACGTTATTATCCATCCGTCACTTTTAGCCGGGTACTTTATCAATGAGCTCCTGATAATTTCCCGGCGGCGTTCGATCCCGCTCGTGATCATGATGAACTCATGGGACAATCCAAGCACCAAGGCTATGAACACCGGCCATCCTGACAGGCTAATTGTCTGGGGACCACAAAGTAAGCAGCACGCGATTCAGTATCTCGGTATGTCGCCTGAGAGCATTGAGGAATTCGGGGCAGCGCAGTTTCAGCTCTACCGTGACCCTCTGAAAGAGTCGGAAGCCGCACTGAGAAAAGAATTTCACGTTCTAAACAATCTTCCGGTCCTCCTTTATGGAGGTGGCTGCAAGGGTGTGAATGAGTCGGCACACTTGAAGATGATCGATGAGAAAATTGACTCAGGCGAAATCTCTCCCTGCCATGTGCTGTATCGACCGCATCCCTGGCGTGGAGGGTTGGCACCAGGTGAGCAGAGTTTCTTCGACATGCGATTGCGCCATGTCACGATGGATCCCCATCTGGAGGATTACTATTGTCGGACCGCTGACGCGCATTGCGCCGGGTTTGATCTGGCTGACTATCAGGTGACGAAGAGGTTGCTCAGTCTTGTCAGTGGTGTGATCTCGCCTCTTTCCACAATCCTGTTGGAGTCCATCATTTTTGGAAAGCCTGTGCTCGTATATTTTTCAAAGACCGACCAGTGCAGTTTGGCGAGTACAGTGTATGGGATTGGCATCCGCCTTGCACACTTCAAAGACTTTTGGGGAGAACCCGGGATTGAGGTCTGTAATGATGATGCGCAGTTGCCTGCGGCCTGTAACAGGCTACTGGTAAACAGTCAGGATGAATCGATAAGGACAGGTCTGCGGGCACATGCTGAGAAGTTTGTCGTTATGAATGGACCGACCTACGGAGAGCGGTTGGTGACGCTGGTTGATCAATTGACACACCGGCGCGCACCTGCCGCAGCGAAACAGGAGTCAGTGGCGTCGTGAAGCGAAGAGTAGCGATCGTTCTGACAACTCGCGGCAATTACGCCAAGATGAAATCCACGATGCGGGCTGTGCTGAACCATCCTGCGCTGGAACTCCAGGTAGTCGTCGGGGGGGGCATTTTGCTAGCCCGCTACGGAAACTACGCGGGCATCATTGAAGCGGACGGGTTTCGGATTGATCGGCGTGTGCCATTCTTGTCCGATGGGGACACGTTGGGAGAGATGGCCAGGTCGGCCGGGCAGGCCACAAAAGGGATGGCAGAGGCATTTGAGGAACTTAGACCGGATGTTGTTATCGTTATCGCAGATCGCTATGAGGCGTTATCTGTCGCGCATGCTGCCCTATGCATGAACATTCCTATCGCTCACTTAGAAGGCGGAGAAGTATCTGGATCAATCGACGAAAGTATTCGCCATGCGATTACTAAGCTGGCGCATATACATTTCCCTGCCACGTCTTCGGCAGCCGATCGAATTATCCGGATGGGAGAATCCTCTGAATCCGTTATTGTCGTTGGGTCCCCGAGTCTGGATTTGCTCTCCGGATTGGATTTGTCGGACGTTTCATCTCTCAATGCCATCCATTGGATTGACGGTGGAGATAAGTCACCGGATTTTCAGAAGGACTATATTGTCGTGTCTCAGCACCCGGTTGTGACGGAGTATGACGACCGGAGCGAAAACATGGACGAAACGGCACTGGCGGTTCGAGAGCTTGGCCTGCCGGCGATCTGGGTGTGGCCAAACATGGATGCAGGTTCGGCCGAGGTGACTGCAGGTATTTGGAAGTTCCGTACGGATCTCGCGGACATTCATCATGTGGCGAGTCTCCCTATGGAGCTCTATGCGATCCTGCTGAAGAATGCACGCTGCCTAGTGGGTAATTCCAGTAGCGGTATTCGAGAATGTGAGTTCCTCGGTGTGCCAGTGGTGAACATTGGAACCCGTCAGCAAGGACGACAACGGGGTGCGAACGTGATAGACGTTCCGTATGACCGGCGCGCTATTATCCGCACGATTCATACTCAGTTGGCGCATGGGCCCTATCAGTCCGCTCACCTATATGGTGATGGGAGGGCCGGCGAAAAAATTGCCAATGCGTTGGCCCAGCACGACTTTAAAATTCAGAAGATGATTGCCTACTAATGCCGAGCAAGATCAAGGGCCGAAACGGAAGCCCATGTTGACTTTGGCAATCATTCCGGCACGTGGTGGATCAAAAGGTGTCAAACGAAAGAATCTCCGGTGTGTGGGAGGAAAGTCGCTCGTTCAGCGTGCCATCGAGTCCGCCTTCGATTCCGGAGTTGTGGATCGAGTACTCGTGTCGACAGAAGATCTTGATATCCAAAGTGAGGGCCTACGCTGTGGAGCAGAGGTTCCCTTTCTGAGGCCGGCTAGCCTGGCAACCGATGAAGCCTCAACGATCGATGTCGTCGTGCACGCGATTAAGGAATATGAGAAGGTCGCCCGACAGCAAGTGGAAACAATCGTGTTGCTTGAACCTACATCCCCGTTTCGGCGAGGCTCACACGTCAAGGAAGCCCTGTTGCGGTATCGACGTGGAGGGGTCAAGTCAGTGGTATCCGTGTGTCCGTTGGAGCGAAAGCCTCAAAATATCTTTCTCAAGGCAGCTCCTGCCGAACTGCTGGAGCGATACATCAAAGAGCCTCACCATCAATTTACTCGACGGCAGGAGATGAGTCACCTGTGTCGGTTGAACAGCGCGGTGTATGTATGTGGGCGTGACGAATTCCTCGCCAAGCGGACATTAGTAGTGGCGCCAGTTGGCTATGTGGAGATGAGTCATCAGGAATCACTCAACATTGATGACGAACTGGATCTGACATTCGCTGAGCTGATCGCGGGGGAATACGGGTTGTGATGTTACTAGGGGGAGGTTCGTTTGGGGAGTTTAACGAAGATACAGGGCACCCAATGCCACAGCAGGACTCTTTAATGATCAGCTGGAAGGTCTGAGATGCTCGTTCGTGATTTGCTCAAGAAAATCTATCGCTACCTGAGGCCCCCTCAGGACCATTGGGCGCACTTTGTTTCGATTCTCGATCGCCCCACCCTAACCCATGATCCATCTCTTGATGAGGTCGGCAAACGGGCGCTGTTCAAACGAAACATTACGCTCGTGGAGCTCGAACCCCATGCCTATTGCAATCGAACCTGCTCATTTTGTCCCAATAGTACGATTGACCGTCTGACCGTGAAGACTATGCTGAATCGGTCGCTGTACGAGGGGGTCCTCGGTGATCTGCGATCTATCGACTACGATAAGGTGCTCCGTTTTGCGCGCTATTCGGAGCCGATGGCCGACGATCATATTTATGAGATGGTGGCGTTGGCACGACAGCATCTTCCCAAGGCCGTCATAGACATTGTGACGAATGGCGATTACCTCGATGCGGAATCCTTAAATCGCCTACGGGAAATGGGACTCTCGGTGTTGCGCATCAGTGTATATATGCGAAAGGGTGTGGCGTGGAGTGCTGCAAATGCTGAGGGGGAGATCAATCGGCTCGCCAAGCGAATCGAAATTATGCCGGTATGGGACCAGCCAACTGCCACCACAGTAGGAGCAGTGTTCCCTTACTCCGGCATGAAGGTTGTCGTGTATTCTCACAATTTTGACGAGACCGGCTACGATCGAGGACAACTGATTGAGAGCCTGGTCGATCATGCCTACGTGCGACGATCTCCCTGCTTTCTGGTGTTCTCGAATTTCACGGTGGATTTCAACGGCAAGATCATGCCTTGTTGCAATCTTCGTAGCGACCATCCCGACCACCAGGCGTTTGTGCTTGGAGATCTCTCAGACAGGCGGCAGTCCATATTTGATGTGTATGCCGACCAACGTTATACAGAATGGCGTTGTGGTCTGGCCACGGTCGGCGAGAAGCAGTCTCCTTGCAACACCTGCAAGCAAAAGACGCTTGAGGGACCAGCTTTGGACCAATTGAGGTTGGCAGTTGATGCCAAGCTGGACTCTCTTGGTGTACAAATTTAATGGTCTCCTCCCGTGTTAGTTCACCCGCAGCTCACCTATTCCGCGTGCTGTTCATCCTGCCCGATGGCCGTGCTAAACGGTTACAGTTTGACCACGGTGCGTTTCCCGATGAATTTTTTTACGGATATTGCCAGTTGGCTCGCCGTGAAGGTTGGCAAGTAGACCTCTTGGCTCGTGGCTTTCATTCATCTCTGGGGTTCTATGCGCAAAAACTGATCCACTGGTTTACGCATTTAAGCCCAGACTTTAGTGATGCAGCGGGTCTGAACGTGCATCTGCTTGAGCGCAATGACGCCATTGTCAGTATGAGTGAGCCGGTCCTGTTCATGTTGGCACTTCGCCAACTGCAGCGAGCTGACGGGGCAAAGCTTGTGCTCATCTTGATGGGGGCGGAGAAACGTCTTGAGCGTAGTCGTGCCCGTTGGGCCACTCATCGTATTCTTCGCTGGCTACTGCACAGATTAGCCGCAATCATTGTGATCGGGGAAGGCGAACGCGACTACCTCATAACCCAGCAGTTGGCTAGCCCTGCACGTGTGCATCTGGTTCAGTTTGGCGTAGATACAAAATTCTGGGTTCCGGCAGGAAACGATAGTATTGGGGACTCTGTATTGGCGATCGGCAATGATGATGGGCGCGACTATGATGTGCTTCTGCAGGCGATCGGCTCCCATCGTCTCCGACTTCACACAGTCCGTCGGGTTACCGGTGCCGCGCTTCCTCCTAACGTGACTTTGACCAGAGGGGATTGGACCGGGCAAGCGTTGTCTGATCTCGACCTCCGCGCCCTGTACCAAGGTAGTCGCTTCGTTGTTACACCGCTGAAAGACTCTACGCAACCGCAGGGACAAAGCGTGACACTCCAGGCTATGGCGTGCGGGAAGGCGGTCATCCTCTCGCAAACCAGGGGGCTCTGGAGCCGGTCGCTGATGCGGCATTTGGAGAATTGCTACTTGGTTCCGTCCGGAGATGTTCCATCGCTGCGTGCGGCGATTGACCGCCTTGCCGCGGACCCCGGTTTATGCGCACAAATTGGGGCGGAGGCTAGACGGAGTGTTGAACGGCATTTTTCCAGTGATTTAATGGGTGATCGGATCGGGGCAATTCTGCAGGACGTCTGTGTACCCGTGAGGCAGGCATGCTGAAGGAGTATGTCGCGGCTTCCTCTGCCTCTGCTCAAACTGCGGACGAGTTTGTTGCCTCATTCTGGGATCAGCGGTGGCGGGATCTCAAAGATGGTCGGCGCCTGCAGAGGCTACGGTTGAGAGAAGAGTACCGCTTTCTGAAGAAAGTCATTCCTAATTTTGGCGATCGGCCATTGGACATTCTTGACTGCGGATGCGGGCTTGGAGAATGGACGCTGTTGTTTCATCTGGATGGGCACAGGGCTGTGGGTATCGACATCGCCGGTGAGACCATTCGTCAGCTCCATGCCAAGCATGGCGATGCGTTTCGGTTCGGTGATTTCCGCAAGGTTGAGTGTCTCGACAAGTCCTATGATGTGGCAATTAATTGGGGCGGCATTGAACATTTCGAAGAAGGGCCGACGCCGGCTATTCTGGAGGCGAAACGGGTTTTGCGCCCGGGAGGCCTGTTTGTGGCGACGACGCCCTGCCATAACTTCCGTCTCTTTCTGCTCGATGCGTTATTTAGTCGAGGCATAGGGCCGGCTTACCCGATCGAGGGACATCGGTTCTACCAGTATCGCTTCAGCCGAACCGAGCTCGAGAGCTACTTTCGTGCCTGCGGATTCACGCATGTGCGCTCACACATCATTGGCGGTGCCCAAGGGGTACAGCGATGCCTGCAGCACGAGCTCGGCTGGCTGGGGAAGCACCTTCCGCGTATGGTTCGGGTGGGATTGGAACAGGTGGGTGGGCTGTTATTGCGCCCCTTCCTTGGCCATATGGTTATTTGCAGCGGCCGTGTACCTGAGGTGAATCGTGCCCGCATTGGCGAGTAAGACATTATCTGTCATGAGACGTTTGAGTGAAACGTTGGCTGCCATGCGATCCTATTGGCCTCAATCGCGTCGGCCTGCTGCTCGTATTGCTATCAATATGGCGCCGCGGAAGTCTCCCTATGGAGGCGGCAACCAATTTGTTGCGCAACTGACCCGCTGCCTGAGGTTTTTCGGATACGAGGTTGTATTCCATCTTGATCGGACTGTTGATTGCATCGTGTTGGTTGACGGACGGGCCGCGTTGACGACCTTTGGCATAGCGGAGATCGCCGCCTGGAAGAAGCGGTATCCATCGGTTGTCTGTATCCATCGGATTAACGAGTGTGACCAACGTAAAGGCAGCGATTTTATGGATGCACTGCTGGCGCAGGCCAATGAGGTCGCAGACTACTCGGTGTTCATTTCCCGTTGGCTGCGAGACTATCATGCCACGCGCTGGTTCGATATCGCCAAACCGCATACGGTGATTCATAACGGGGCGGACCCGGGAATATTCCATCCGCTCGGGAGCCATGCTCCATCAATCGATGATGTTTTTCGGCTTGTGACACACCATTGGTCTGACAACCCTATGAAGGGGTTTGATGTGTATGCACAGGTCGACGCTGCGATTGCTGACGGATATTTGCCTGATACGGAGCTCTGGGTGATCGGTCGCTGGCCTGCATCCATCCGTTGGCGGGCTGCGCGGCTTTTCCCACCGTTAACCGGTAGCCAATTGGCCGACCAGTTACGTCAGTGTCATGGTTATGTCACCGGTTCTCGCTGGGAGCCTGGCGGAATGCACTTTATTGAGGGAGCGCAATGCGGCTTGCCCGTGTTGTTCCACACTGATGGCGGTGGCATTGTTGAGGTTGCCGAACGTTTCGGAATCGGTTTTCGGGACGATCTTATGGGGGCGGTAAAAACCATGCGTTCGCGGTATCGTGATCTGCGCGGGGAGGTATTGGACCATGGCCCGTCCGGGGACCATATGTGCACTGCCTATCGGCAGTTGATCCAAACCCTTCTTGTCGCGGACGGAAGGATCGGATGACACTCTCGTTGTTGGAGTACTATCAATCGCTCGGGTTGTCGGCATCGCAATGGCATGTTGGGCCGGAGCACCCGTATCTTGAAGAATATGTGATTCGTCTGTTGCGTACCCTGCCAGCAGTCAGAGTATTGGAGATCGGATACCAGTCTGGCGGGTTTGCTGTTCCTGTTATTCTAGCGATGCAGGGGCGTTCTGGGTTCGATTATCTCGGAGTTGATTCGTTACGTTATGCGAATGCGGTCCATGGTGGCATCATTGCTGACTACCTTAAGACACAAGGGGTTACATCGGGCTTTCAGTTTATTGAATCGGATGCGTCGAAGTTTCTTTCTCGAAAGCATTCCGGTCAGTTTGACCTCATTCTCATCGACCACTACAAACCGCTTTATCCCCGCGAGCTCCTGGCTGTTTTTGCAAGTGATCGTCTGGGTCCGCAGGGGGTTGTGTTGCTGCATGATATCTCCGGTCGAGCGCGTGGCGTGGCGGTGCTCTGTGAGGCCATTGCAAGTGCCTATGGATACACATGGGCGGTAGTGGAGGAGGTCCCAGAGGGTCTTGCCGTGTTACGAAGTCGGGGCTGGGACAGTAGGGAATATCACAGGTTCTCGAGGAAGATTCGACGAGGAGTTGTCAGGGTTTTGGTCGGTATCCAACGTCTTGTCGGTCTGGCTCGCGAAGTTCTGCGGAGCGCTAAGCGAAAGGTTACGTCGGCTTGAGTAAGGTGGATTTGGGGGGAAGTGACTCGAGCCATTGTCCTTGTTGCACGCAATGAGATTATCTCGCCTCATACCGGTTCTTTGGCATCGAAGCCTTCAGCCAATTCAAGCCGCCGTCGGTTTGCCGTATAGCAAACCATATTCCTTTCTTTCGATTCATTCAGACCTTTCAGGCTGGGTTCTGGAAGAAGAAGCTGTCGAGTTTCGTCGTATTGCTGAGCGTTTAGGCATTCGAGCGAGATGTAATTATGGTTTGGGTGTCAATGCGGGACAATGTATTCACTATACCTCACAATTTGTGCTTCGCGATCCGCGATACTTCAATACCCGTAACAGAATATCGGTAGACTACTTTCACGGGCTCCCGTCAAGTGCACCTATATTTGCGGAAGTGGTCGCTGCTTTTCGCCGTCATCATCAGGCGCTCACGCGTGTGCGGGTATCCCATTCCCGCATGGAGGAAGTTGTCTTAGCGGCGGGGGTTGAGCCTTCGAAAGTGCATCGCATCCCGATCGGCATCAATCTGTCTTATTTCTCAGTTTCAACGTCGGATCAACGGGTTGCAGCTCGTGACCAGTTGCGATTGCCTGGTTCGGCGGTAGTTGTCGGTTCCTTCCAAAAGGATGGGGTGGGATGGGGCGAAGGAATGGAACCAAAGCTCATCAAAGGACCTGACGTATTTCTCAAGGTGATCGAACGACTGAAATCCAAAGTTCCAGAGCTCCATGTGGTGCTCTCAGGTCCCTCACGGGGCTATATGAAGGCCGGCCTGGAAAAGCTTGGGGTGCCGTACCGTCATCTCCAACTTAAACAGTATGCGGATGTGGGTTTGCTGTATCGGGCGTTGGATCTTTACTTGATAACGTCACGCGACGAAGGCGGACCTAAGGCTATCCTGGAGTCGATGGCCAGCGGTGTGCCCCTGGTCACATCGCAAGTTGGTCAGGCGATTGATCTTGTCCGGCATGGCGAGAACGCTTGGATGGTTGAGGTGGATGACGTGGAGGGGCTGACACATTGGGCTGAGTACGTTATCGCCCACCGTGGATCGCCGCAGGTCTCGCGAGTGCTGGAGTTGGCGCGGCAGACTGCTGCGTCTAACAGCTATGAGCAGCAAATCCCATTGTGGCGCAAGTTCATGACAGGCTTTCTTGCGGGACCTTTGAAAGACAGCTAAATGGTTTCTTGCAAGGGGCACTATTCGTGATGTTTCGACAATGGCCTGAGATCTGTGGAGATGTTCCCTTATCCCTGGCAAAGCAGGGGCGATATCTTGCCCATGGGTTCTGCGAGATTGTTCAATCTATGGGGCAGGGGATTCCAGTCGATCCGGCATCTCTGGACCTTGTGCGGGGAGATATACAAGCTAAGATGAGCGAGGGTGCCTCGCCACTGCGCGTGTATACGTACGCTGTGGCTAGGCAGGTTTTGGCGGATGTCCACGTTGTACCTGGTCCCGTCTGTGATCTTGGTTGTGGTTCTGGAGGACAGAATCGGTTGTTTGAAATAGCAGGTAGGGACTCGTTTTACGTCGGTGTCGATATCGCGCGGCACGCAGCCTGGACATCACAGATGAGTTCGGCGCACTCGTGCCAGTTTATTCAGATGGCAGCAGAAGATCTTGGGCTGGCGTCGGATAGCCTTGCATTTACGTTTTCTTCCAGCGCGTTGGAGCACGTGCCTGACATTCACCGGACGAGTAGGGAGTTAGCCAGAACGATGCGGCCTGGTGCACAGGGACTCCATATCGTCCCCGGCGTGTGGTCGTTGATGTTGTACCTCTTCCATGGCTATCGTCGGTTTTCTGCCGGTGGATTAGTTGATCTGTTTCAGCGCGCCGGTTTGCAGGTCGAACATATTTGGTCACTTGGCGGAATTCCCTCGTTCCTACTTCATGCGCTTTGGATCACCGGGGTAGAAACGATTCTTGTACAGCGGGTGTTTCATCTGAAGATTCAGCTGCGGAAAGGCCGCCCGCTTCGCTTCTATCGCTGGCTGCTGGCCTGGGCTCTCCGCCTGGACCCTTTCCTGCCCTTTGCCCCAGCGGGGTATGCCGTTCTGGTGCGTAAATTGTGAGCATAAGCTGAATGTCGTGGATTTCGATTCTTAAGAGGGTGATTCCCCCGGCCGTTCGACGTCGCTTAGATTGGTTGCTGCGGCCACTCTGGGCCCTGCCGCGGTGCATTGTTATTCTCCTGGGGGAGTGTCCTCGGGGGGGAAGGGCTCAGGTCTTTTACGGGCATGGGCGAATCCCCGACCCGCACGACCAGATCCATGGCGGGTTAGTCAAGTTCCAGCGCATGCAGGATGAGTTTCCTAACTCTCCGCGCCGATTCAACGTCCTGTATATGGTGAGCAGTCGCATGCCCTATGGGGGCGAGTATGTGGCTTGGTGTGCGAGAAAGAAAGGCATGCGGATAGTGTGGAACCAGAATGGTGTGGCCTATCCCAGCTGGTATGGCCCTGGATGGGAACAGATCAATGCTCCGATGGCTCGCCTGCATGCGGATGCGGATTACGTGTTTTACCAAAGCCAGTTCTGCAAGCTTAGCGCGGATCGTTTCCTTGGTGAGCGCCGGGGGCCATGGGAGATTCTCTATAACTCGGTGGATACGAAATTGTTTGCACCGGCTGCGTCGGACCCAGACCCTGACCAGTTGGTCTTGCTACTGGGCGGCACCCAGTATCAATACTACCGGCTTGATTGTGCACTCCGCGTATTGGCGTCCCTTATTCGGCACGGAATAAAGGCGCGGCTACTAGTTACCGGTCGATTGAGTTGGATGCTGAATGAAGAGGAGGCAGGTCGTCAGGCGGAGGAGCTCGTCAAGCGCCTTGGATTGCAAGGGCGAGTCCGTTTTCTAGGTCCGTACACCCAGGTGGATGCGCCGTCAATTTTCAGGCAAGCTCATATCTTGCTGCACACCAAGGTCAACGATCCGTGCCCGGGGTTGGTGGTGGAGGCCATGGCCTGTGGGCTTCCGGTCGTCTATTCGAGTAGCGGTGGGCTCCCAGAGCTTGTGGGAGATCAAGCTGGGGTCGGTGTGTCGGCTGAGTTGGATTGGAATCGGGATGTTCCTCCAGATTCCGAGAGTATGGCCAACGCAGTTGTGCATGTTGTGCGAAATCGGGATCGCTATGCTCAAGCAGCGCGCCGACGGGCGATGGAGCGATTCGACCTGCAGCCGTGGCTGGCCCGCCATCGCGAAGTATTTGCTACGGTCCTCAGATGAAGAAAATCACTCGAATCGCCATGCGCATCTTGTTGATGCTTGACAATGTTGTGAGTAAATTGATCAACCGTCTGGCAATTCCGTATGACGGCGGGGTACACGTGAAACATCGCTTGATGCGATATCATGACTTTTTCGTCAACAGGATTACACCGGGCGAGCGGGTCTTGGATATTGGCTGCGGATATGGAGCCGTAGCCTACTCTCTTGCAACGAGGGCCGGAGCTCTTGTCACGGGGATCGATCTCAATGAGGTAAATGTTGCGAAGGCCAAGGGCCGGTTCCATCATCCCAATCTTACGTTTGTTCACGGCGACGCCAGGACGAACTTGCCGTCTGGTCCGTGGGATGTCCTTGTGCTCTCTAACATTCTCGAGCATATCGATCAGAGGGTCTCTTTTCTGAGGGAATTGCAACAGGGGTTGCGCCCGAATCGAATGCTCATTCGCGTGCCGATGATCGATCGGGACTGGCGGGTTCCGCTTCGAGAAGAACTCGGAATGTTTCACTTTGGTGACGCAACGCATTTCACTGAGTACACAGCTGAAAGTTTCGAGAAAGAAGTGATTGTGGCTGGGCTCTCAATTCATCATGTGCAATACAATTGGGGAGAGATTTGGGCTGAAGTTGTACCATCGACATTTCCCGATGCCCTTAGCTCGAGGCCAATCTGATGCCCGGTGTGACAGTTCTTATGCCTGTTTATAATGGTGAACGTTTCCTCCGTGAGGCGATCGAGAGTATTCTCCGGCAAACGCATCGGGACTTTGAATTGCTCATCATCAATGATGGTTCGACGGATCGGTCTCGAGAGATCGTTCTGAGTTATGACGATCCGCGAATCACTTTCGCTGAGAATGCCAAGAACCTTGGACTTGCGTTGACTTTGAATGTCGGGCTTGGGTTGGCTACGTATGAATTAGTTGCCCGGCAGGATGCCGATGATATTTCTCTTCCAGAGCGGCTTGCCGTGCAGGTCCATTTTCTCGAGAAGAACCCTGACGTGGTGCTAGTGGGAACACAAGCGATGATTATCGATCAGCAAGGTTTTCGCAAGGGGCGAGTGCTGGACCGTGCCTGCACGCATGATAGTATCCGGTGGGACTTGCTATTCGATAACAGTTTTACGCATTCCTCAGTTATGTTCAGGCGCTCGACGATCGTCCAATTGGAGGGGTACGACAGTGCTTTCCGCTATTGCCAAGATTATGCGCTCTGGACGCAGGTCGCGCGCCATCACCGCGTCGCCAACATAGACCGATGCTTAGTGCAGTATCGTGTCCATCCGTTCGACCGCATGTCCGACAAGTTGAGAGATTTGATCGCGGACGAGAATCGTCTCATTATGCGCGGGTACATCGCCGATATCCTGGGCAATGGTTCGGTGTCAGAATTGGAGCTGGATGCCATGGTGAACATGCGGCTCGCCTTTGAGCGCCGATGGATTCGATCATTTCTCATTCTCATTGCGCGCTTTATCGATGCATATCAATCAATGAGCCCTTCTTCGAGCTTTAGCTCGGACTTTAAGCGGACGGTTGCGCGCCGGTATGTGAGGGCAGCCTACAAGGCGTGGGCTTCACGCCCCTGGTATGTCTTGGCCGTACTTGCGCCAGCATTGGGGCGATATCCTGTGATGAGGGTGACCGCCCGTTGGTTTGCCAATTTGCTGTGGAGTAAGGCAGGTGATGTTTGTAGGTATCTTGTAGGGAAGCCCCGCGTGGCATGCGTCCCTAATTGCAGACCGGGTGCGGTTGAGCTTTGATAGGTGCAAGGAAATTTAGTCGAACGATTCAGGGACGTACTCTATGATGAAAAGAGCGCTGATTACGGGGATCACCGGCCAGGATGGATCGTACTTAGCCGAACTTCTGCTTGATAAGGGATATGAAGTCCATGGCATCGTAAGGCGAGTTGCCATTGAGGATCCCGTTCACCGTCTGTGGCGGATTGCCCACATTAAAGATCGCCTTCATCTTCATCCGGCATCGCTGGAAAGCCTGCCAAGTCTCTATCGAGCACTTGAGGAGGTTCAGCCTCACGAATGTTATCATCTCGCTGCACAAAGCTATGTGGCCTATTCGTTTGAGGACGAATTTTCAACGCTTAATGCCAATATCAATGGGACACACTATCTCTTATCTGCGATTCGTGACCGAGTCCCGAGCTGTCGATTTTACTTTGCCGCTTCTAGTGAAATGTTTGGAAAGGTTCAGCAAACTCCGCAATCTGAGGACACACCGTTTTATCCTCGTTCGGCATACGGGATTTCAAAAGTTGCAGGGTTCCATCTGACGAGAAATTATCGAGAGGCCTACGGTATCCGTGCCTCTTGTGGAATTCTTTATAATCATGAATCTCCGAGGAGGGGATTTGAGTTCGTCACGCGAAAAATCACCTCACATGCGGCGAGAATAAAGCTTGGTCTCGCCAAGGAATTGCACCTTGGGAATTTGGATGCCAGGCGCGATTGGGGGCATGCTCGGGAGTACGTGCGGGCCATGTGGCTGATGCTTCAGAGAGACGAACCCTCGGATTATGTGATTGCAACAGGTCAACAGCATTCAGTAAGAGAATTTGCTGAAATGGCTTTTGCTTTGGTAGGCCTCGATTATAGGGACTGTGTGAAAGTAGATCCTCAATTTCTTAGGCCGGTTGATGTGGAAACGCTTCTTGGAAATCCTGCAAAGGCCAAAAAAGACTTGGGCTGGTCTTCTGAGTGCTCTTTCCAGGAATTGGTTCGTGAGATGGTAGAGGCAGACGTTAAGTTGGTTCAACGGGAAGGTACAGCAATGTAGGGTTTGTGTCCCACCGAGAGCTTCCGTTTTTGTTCGGGCGTTGAGCCCGATGCTCCCCCCCCATCATCCAATAGGATAATCCTCAGATACTTCATATTTCGCTGTTTATTATGTGTGGAATAGTAGGAATAATTGGGCCGCCTTCTAGTAATCCAAAATCTGCGGTGATTGGGATGAACAAAGTTATCCGGTATCGTGGGCCTAACGATGCCGGAGTCTGGTGCGATGCTGTCTGTGGTGTGGCACTTGGGCATGTAAGGCTCGCTGTCTTAGATTTGTCACCTGAGGGACGTCAACCGATGGTGTCTTCCAGCGGACGCTATGTCCTTTCCTACAATGGCGAGGTTTATAACTTCGCTACTCTACGGTTTGAGCTGGAGTTAGCCGGCTCGAAGTTTCGCGGACGTTCGGACACGGAAGTCATGCTCGCCGCTTTCGAGGAGTGGGGCCTTGAGAAGTCCTTACGGCGATTCGACGGCATGTTTGCCTTCGCCCTCTGGGACCGCGTTGATCGGCAACTGACCTTGGCGCGCGACCGTTTGGGCGAGAAGCCGCTGTATTACGGCTGGTGCGGTGAATCCTTCCTGTTTGGATCAGAACTCAAGGCCCTGTGTGCTCATCCATCGTGGCGCGGGGATATCAACCGGGAGGTGCTTGCCAGCTACATGCGATATGGCTATGTGCCATTACCCCATTCAATTTACCTTGGAATCTCTAAACTATTACCGGGGACGTGGTTCAGAATTTCCGCTGATGATCCGCCCGGGCATATGCCCTTGCCCGTAACGTATTGGTCGGCGCGTGAAGTCGCAATGCAGGAGCCGCTTGCTGATCTTTCTGATGCATCGGCAGCGGATGCGCTCGATGCCCTGCTGCGCCAGGCAGTGGGCAGACAGATGATTTCCGATGTGCCCATCGGGGCGTTCCTGTCTGGAGGGATTGACTCGTCTACCGTCGTCGCCTTGATGCAGTGCCAGTCTCCACGTCCTGTCCGGACATTCTCTATCGGGTTCAGTGCGTCTGATTATGACGAGGCGCGCTACGCGAAGTTGGTCGCGGCGCATCTGGGTACGGATCACACGGAGCTGTATCTGTCTGCAACAGAAGCGTTGGACGTGATTCCGCGACTGCCGGAAATCTACGATGAGCCGTTCGGCGATTCATCTCAAATCCCGACTCATCTTGTGGCCGCGCTCGCACGCAAGCATGTGACCGTCGCTCTTTCTGGCGATGGCGGAGACGAACTATTCGGTGGCTATAACCGCTACTTTTGGGGACGATCGATCTGGAACCGCATCGGTCCGGTGCCACAAGGCATGAGGTCCGGAGCCAGCAGGCTGATGACGACCTTGAGCCCTGTGGCATGGGATCGTGTCGGCAAGTTACTCCCGAGGGGCCTGCGACAACCGACGTTGGGGGACCGTATCCACAAGCTGGCGAGCGTGATGGATGTCGATGGCCCGGACGAGCTATATCGTCGACTCGTGTCCCTGCACCGGGAACCAGGCTCGTTGATCGTCGGTGCCAATGAGTCGCCAATTTGGGCTGATGCAGAGGCTGCCGCCTTCACCCGAGGCGACTTCACCGAGCGGATGATGTTTCACGACCTTGTGGGGTACCTCACCGACGACATACTGACCAAGGTGGATAGGGCTGCCATGGCAGTGAGCCTGGAAACCCGCGTGCCAATGTTAGACCATCACCTTGTCGAGTTTGCGTGGCGTCTGCCGTTATCTATGAAGATTCGCGATGGACAGGGTAAGTGGCTACTACGCCAAGTGCTTGACCGTTATGTGCCGCGCGAGTTGATCGATCGGCCCAAACAGGGCTTCGGAGTTCCACTCGATGCATGGCTGCGCGGACCCTTGCGGGAGTGGGCCGAAGAATTGCTGGATGAGCACCGCCTGCGTCGCGAGGGGTACTTGCATCCTGCACCCATTCGAGAAAAGTGGAACGAGCATCTTTCAGGTAGACGGAATTGGCAGTATTGGCTATGGAACGTTCTGATGTTTCAGGCTTGGCTCCCCGCAAAGTAATCGTCGTGAATAATCTTTCTATAAAAAGACAGCTGACGAAGTATCAGCGCCTGATCGTTATGGGCATGGTTTCAGCCCTGCTGCTGTTAATGGCCTTCTCGATGTCCGGCATCGAGAATGTCTTGCAGCGGCTGATCAGTATTTCTCCAGCGGCCTTAGCCGGCATCCTGGTCCTATTGATCGCCAACTTGTTTCAGGTGACCTTCCGGCTATGGAGGGTACTGGCTCATTTTGGGTTTCCACTGTCCTGGAATGTCGCCTTCCGTGCCAGTATTTCTGGCCACCTGGCTGGGTTGTTCGTTATCTCGTTGTTCGGGCAGGTGTTGGGGCGTCAGGCAATATTGCGAAAATATGGTGTGCTGCCAGTAGTCATTGCCAGTTTGTCCGCTTACGAGCGTGCGTTGTTAGCCCTCATCAGCGGGATCCTGGCAATGTTCGGAGAGACCTTCTTACTGGGGCCATCGGTTGTTGCTGATTTTTTTCGCCTGATGCCATTCGGTGAGATCGCTATTGTTGCAGTGGGTGGGGTGGCCCTGAGTTGGTGGCTTGGACGCTCAGGATTCGAGAGGAGGGTTGCCGCACGTATTCGGTCCTGGTCGGCATTCTCGTGTTTGTTGGAAAGTGCGGGGATAACGCTAATCAGTCAATCCCTGGTGCTGGGATCTTTTGTTGTTGGAATACAGGCGGTCCACCCAGGACTCGATATCCTGCCGTTGTTCGCCGCCGCTGCCGTGATCAGCTTTGCCGCCAGCATTCCCATCACCGTAAACGGCTGGGGGATACGGGAAGTGGCGGCCGTATACGTGCTTGGAGGGTTAGGGATTTCTGCTGCCGATGCTGTCGCGGTTTCGGTATTAATTGGGCTTTGTTCCACCATAGTCATTGTTGCTGCCTCGCCCTTTGTCTTGAAGAAGAGGACCGATACGGATTCAAGTGTCGCCGAGTCTTTGCCGATGATTGAGCCGGCGCATGAAGTCGAGAAAGCGTCTGCCTGGATTCTGGCTATGGCAACGGCGGTGTTGGTGTTCTTCCAGGTGCATGCTGAGCTTCCCGGATCGCTAGGACCCATCAATTTCAACTTAGCGGATCCTTTCGCAGTTCTTGCTCTGGCTGCCGTCAGCATTCATGCCCTATTCGTTCGTCACGCTCCTGTGTGGCGGGTTCAGAGCTTCAACGTTATTCTGGTCTTAATCAGCGCAGCATTGCTCGTAGCTTTTCTGCGAGGGGCATTAGAAATCGGTGTGACGCAGTGGGCACTTGCCGGTCGGGTATTTGGCTGGCTGGTGTTGCTAGGCTATATTTCTGCAGGCTATTTGATGGTGGTGTATGCCGGTGCTCATGGATTGCGTCGCTTGAGCGAAACTATGATTGCAACAGGGGTTGTGGTCGTAGTGCTGCAAATCATCTTGCGTCTTCTGGTGCAGGGTGGCTGGCTTGAAAAAAATTCTTCCGCGGGAAATTTTGAAGGTTATGCTGCCAATCGTAATGCATTTGTTTTTCAGATGCTGGTATGCGTTGCGCTCGTTCTTGCATATTCGTCTGTGCGTGCCAGGCATCGAACTATAGGGTACGCCCCCCAATGTATATCTAGCCCTATGTGTAGGTGGTCCTTCTCACATCTGTTCCCCTCGCTTCTTGGCGTAGTACTGGTGGGTGTCATTTTGAGCGGTTCGCGGGCAGGATGGCTTGTCTGCGTGGTCATGCTTCTTGCTGCGTGGATTGGTCGGCTCGCAGACCGCCACGTGATGGTCTGGGGGCTGATATGCGCCATAGTCTTCTGGGGCATGATGTTGATCGGTGGCGCGATTCAGGGGGGAGCATTCATGGATATTATACTCAAGGGTAGTGCGATCCAAAGCGCGATCTCAAGTGAAGGCAGCGGGCAAGAGCACCGGGAGAGTATGGCTCGAGCATTGGAGTTGTGGCTACAGTCACCGGTTATGGGTGCAGGGTTGGGTATCTTTATTGAAAAGAGTCCCGTCTGGTTCGGGCATCCTCTTGTGGTCCATAGCACACCTCTCTGGATACTAGCCGAATTTGGGATGGTTGGCGCGTCGGTATTCGGTTGGGCGTTCTTTATGGTGGCGAGATCCGCCTTCAAATTTGATGCAAAGTCGTCTGCCCACCGGGCCTTAGGGCTGCTCCTGCTTAGTTTTGCCGGATTCTGTTTAGTGCATGAGATTTTCTACCAGAGAATATTCTGGTTGGTACTCGGAGCGATGCTGGCGTATCCAGGCAGGATGGGCGGATTGCCACAGGAGCTTAAACGTCAAGGAATTCATATTGGTACTCGAGAAGAGGCAGCTTTGTTTTCACCAGGTTTTGATGCTCAGGCGGGACGGGTTAGTGTCGGAGTGGACCAAGGAACTATTCTGCGAGAATCGTCTGTGCTCGAGGGTTAGCTATACCTGGAACCAGTTTGCGAAATATGGAGCAAGAATTTCTGATGGCGGCGGAATTGAGAGTATCCGCTAGAGATCACTCCGATGCTTCAAGCGGGAACCGTCGCTAATGTCACGCACGACTCGTCTTTTATTTCTTGTTACAGAAGACTGGACCTTCTGGGAGATTCGTCGTGATCTCGCCCGCATCGCGCTCGATGCTGGGTACGAGGTGACGATTGCCACGCGCGTGACTGCCCATGCCGAGCGTATTCGACAAGAAGGCTTTTGCCTTGTCCCAATCAGAATGCTGAGGGAGAGTCGAAACCCGCTCAGGGAGTTGTTGACGTTTCTTGAATTGGTACGGATCTATCGCCGAGTCCGTCCGCAGATTGTCCAGCATGTAGCGATGAAGCCTGTGCTCTATGGCTCGTTCGCTGCGTGGGTGACTCGTATTCCCGCCGTGATCAATGTCTTTGGGGGGTTGGGCTACGCGTTTACCGATCGGCCACAGGAAACCTCCCTTCTTCGTTCCATCTTGCAGCGGGGACTCAGGTGGGCTATTGCACTGAGTCGATCCATCGTGATCGTGCAGAATCCTGACGATCGAGATATGTTGGTGCAGGAGAATGTTGTAACTTCGTCACAAGTTCGTCTGATAGTTGGGTCTGGCGTCGATGTTCAGCGATTTGTGCCGGTCGATCCCCCAGCCGGTGATCCCATTGTCATGCTGGTGGGGCGGATGTTGTGGGATAAGGGAGTCGGAGAGTTCGTCGACGCAGTGGTTAGGTTGAAACAGCAAGCCGTGCGGGCGCGCTTTGTGTTGGTCGGACGATGTGATCAGGGGAATCCCACCGCGATTGCGGAGGCGCAGCTTTACCGATGGGCGCAGGATCACGGCATTGAATGGTGGGGGCATTGCGAGGATCTTCCAGATGTGATCGGTCGTGCGACGTTGGTGGTCTTGCCGTCGTATCGCGAAGGCCTTCCCAAGGTATTATTGGAGGCGGCCGCATGCGGGAAAGCGGTCATCGCGACGGATGTGCCAGGTTGTCGTGAGGTTGTTCAACATCAGAAAACTGGCCTGTTAGTCCCAGTGCGAGACCCTGTGGCGCTCGCGAACGCGATCGCGAGTCTTCTCACCAACCACGAGCTACGAGCTGCCATGGGTGCCTCCGGGCGCGAATTCGTTGTGCGGGAGTTCTCGAATGAGAAAATCGGGCGACAGTTTCTTGATCTGTATAAAGAATGTCTTGGCCTACAGGGGGCGCGTCAGTAATCCGGATGAAGAAATTTGTCTAATACAATGATGATTGCATTTTTTTCTGTGACGGTGATCGTTGGTTTCTTTTCGTGGTGGTTGACCGGATGGCTTGCCGGGCCTGATTCCCCTATAGTGTCACTGGATCATCCAAACCAGCGGTCACTCCATCTGACGCCAATACCAAGGACTGGCGGGGTCGCCATCATGGGGGCTCTCTACCTTGGGGTGCTGACTTTGGGACTATGGGGATGGATCCGCTCGTCACCCGACGAGTCTATGCCGAGACTCGTCTCGACCGGGTGGCCTATCGTCATGACGACAGGTGTGATCAGCCTTGTGTCATTCATGGACGACCGGCGTGGTCTTCCGATTGTGATACGGCTTGGGGTTCACCTCCTGGTTGCAGCTCTCCTCGTGATCGGTGCAGGGTTGGTGATTCCCTCTATAGCCGTTCCCTCCCTCGGGTTCATCAAGCTGGGATGGATCGCAGCTCCCTTTACGGTTGTGTTTCTCGTCTGGATGGCTAATTTATACAACTTTATGGATGGAATGGACGGGTTTGCCGGCGGTATGACGGTGATCGGCTGTGGCTTACTCGGGTATTTGGGCTGGCAGGCCCACCATCCTTTGGTTTCTGTGCTTGCAACCGTGCATTCTGTGGCGGCGGCGGGATTTCTTGTCCATAATTTTCCTCCGGCGAAGATTTTCATGGGCGATGTCGGGAGTGTGTCCACAGGCTTTCTTGTGGCGGCATTGACTGTTCTCGGATGGCGCGACGGAGTTTTTGATCTCTGGGTTCCGCTTATCGTATTCTCACCCTTTATCCTTGATGCTACCGTGACGTTGGTACGGCGGGCCCTTCGTCATGAAAAAGTATGGGAGGCCCATCGGGATCACTATTATCAGCGATTGGTATTGATTGGGTGGGGCCATCGACGGACGGTCTTAGCAGAATATGGATTGATGGCTCTGTGCGGAGGCTTGGCGCTCTGCTATCAGTATGCATCGGAAGAGTGGCGGCTCGTCGTTTTGGGGTTCTGGGCGATGTTATTTTTCTCCCTAGCCCTTGCGGTGCAGGGCGTTGAGCAACGGAGACAACCGCTCGGATTTTGAAAGCATATCGGTGCTAGTGAATTCATTATTTGCCATGCCGGCATCCGGGCGCGTACCGAAGCTGGATGCCATTCTCCGTTTCGTGTTGGTCGTGTATATTGCAGTCCTTCCGTTCACGCCACTCTTCCGCGTGGAGCGAACCGGATTTCTTGTCCTCCTGGGTTTGCTGGTTTGGTGGTGTGTTACGAATCGGCATCTATTCTATTCCCGGACACCGTACGATATGCTCCTGCTCGCGTTTGTTGCCTGGGTCGGGCTTACGATCCCGTTTTCCGTCTCTCCGTTTTATAGTGTGCAGGAGTACGGAAAGTTACTCCAGCAGATGCTGGTCTTTTACGCGGTGATCTATTTCTTCAAGGGGCGATTCTATCGACAGGTTCTTTTAGGTCTGGTCGGGGTCATGGCCATCATTGTCGCCGGATATGGACTTTCTCAGTTCAATCTCAATGATGCTCAGTTGGTGCATTCTTTTCTTCCTGCTGAAGTATGGCTGACCACATTTCTAATCATGGTCATTCCTTTTGGGTTAGCGCTGGCTTTAGGCGAGGGGCCTCCAGAAATACGAATAGGCAGTGCCGTTGTTGTCGGAATGATGACGGCCTGCTTGCTCGCCACTCAATCTCGCGCAGGGCTGGTTGCCTTTGTGGCTGAGCTTTGGGTCATTGTTTGGTTCATTCGATCGACTCCCGCCAAGGTCGTCACAGCGTTGACGACGGGTTGTGCGATTGCCGTTGTCCTGATAGTTTTCAACGCAAACACAATCCCCTCGGCCGATATAAGCGCCGATATCACAAGCTCGATTCCTGTTAAAAAAGGTTTTTCATCTGTGTTTCACCGGTTTGATATTTGGGGCTTCACCTTGTCTGAGATCGCCAAGAATTGGTTGGTTGGGATTGGATATGGGAACCATAGTTATCTTTTGCTCTATGGCCAAGACAACGAAGTTGTCCTGCCTGGGCATGCTGCCATCACACAGTCAGGGACACACAATATATTTCTTTATCTGGCGCTTCATGTCGGGCTCCCAGGGATGTTGCTGTTTGGGTGGTTCTTTGTTCGGGTCGTTCAGACGACTGCTGCAGAATACCGACAAGCTCAGGATTGGCTGTCGAAATCCATTCTTGTGGGGTCAGTTGTCAGTGGCCTGGGGTTGATTGTCCGTCTACAGTTCGATCAAATGTTTATTGGGACGTTGGCCATGCTCTTCTGGGTGCTTTTGGCGATGGCAGTTCTGAGTTACCCGTCATACAATCAAGTAACTGAAGAGATTCGAGCCTGAAGGCGTGAAGCGTCAACGGAGGTCTCGTTGGCGAATCGCATGCTTAAGGTGAAGAAGAGGCTATGCAAAAACTCGTGATCGCGCTATTCCATCGTCTCGTCGGTCGCTATGGGCTATTTATGCAGCGGTATCGATCAGTTCTTGTGGTCTGTACTCAGCTCGGGCTTATTGCTGTGGCGAATGTGGCAGCCTTTGCCCTCCGATTCGAAGGGGATATTCCCCTCGACCAAGTGCGACTGTTCTACAGTGGCCTCCCCCTCGTGTTGGCCATATATTCGATTGGTCTTGCCGTATTTGGTATTCAGCAAGGGCTGTGGCGTTATGTCGGCCTCCATGATTTAGCCCGCATTTTCTGGGCCTCCGTCATCAGCGCAGTAGTGTTCTTCGGTGTTGTTCATGGTCTACTCGGGTGGGTGGCGTATCCCCGCTCGGTCATTATTTTGACGAGCGTGCTGAGTGGACTCTTTCTCGCCGGCATCCGGCTGGCTGTTCGCTGGTTCCGTGAATGGCTTCGAGTCTTAAGCCCCTCGGCTAGAAGAGTCTTGATTGTTGGAGCGGGCCATGCCGGAGAGTTGTTGGTGCGGGATATGTTGAGCGACGGGAACTCGCAGTACCGGCCGGTAGGTTTGGTGGACGATGATCCGATCAAGCGCAAGATGAAGATTCATGGCGTATCGGTGGTGGGGGCTATTGAAGATATTGCCGGCCTGACGCGAGGGCTTGTTGCGCATGAGATCATTGTGGCGATTCCATCGGCGTCGACCGCCCTGAAGCAGCGGATTCTTGCCGCAGCAGAAGGGTGTAAGGTTCCCATCAAACTTTTGCCGAGTGTGAAGCAGCTGTTGGCGAACCCTGAGGCACTGAGGCAGGTTCGACCGATGAGCCTGGAGGATCTTCTCCAACGTGAACCTATTCAGATGGATCGGCAGGAGTTGAATCCCTTGCTCGAAGGGAAACGAGTACTTGTGACCGGTGCAGGGGGGTCGATCGGGTCTGAGCTCTGCAGGCAGATCGCTCGATATCATCCATCGACATTGATCCTCTTTGAGCGTTATGAGAATGGGCTGTACGCATTAGATCTTGAATTGCGAAGGCAGTTTCCGACACTCACGATTATTGCGGCGGTGGGAGATGTCACCGTCCACGACCGGGTGATCGAGGTGTTGCGGCAGACGGACCCGGAGCTTGTCTTTCATGCTGCTGCGCATAAGCATGTGCCCTTGATGGAGCTGAATCCGAAGGAGGCCGTCCGCAATAACATTTTTGGAACCAAAGTTGTGGCTGAGGCTGCTTTGGCTTGTGGCGTGGATCGATTTGTGCTGATTTCCACCGACAAGGCGGTGAATCCGACCAGTGTCATGGGCGCCACAAAACGGGTAGCCGAAGACCTGCTGCAGAGACTGAGTTATAGCGGACAGACAAAATTTACGGTGGTCAGGTTTGGGAATGTGCTGGGCAGTAACGGCAGTGTGGTCCCTTTGTTTACGGACCAGATCCGAAGAGGTGGGCCGGTTACGGTGACCCATCCTGAGATCAAACGTTTCTTCATGACGATTCCTGAGGCGGTGCAATTGGTGCTACAGGCCAGCCTGTTGGGTCGGGGCGGTGAAGTGTTTGTGCTGGATATGGGGGAGCAGGTCAAAGTAGTCGATTTGGCTAGAAATATGATTGTGTTGTCCGGTCTTGTGCCTGACCAGGATATTCAGATTGAGTTTAGCGGGTTACGGCCTGGGGAAAAATTATACGAAGAGCTCTTTGACGCAACTGAGCAAGTGGAGCCTACGTCGCACGCAAAGATCCGGCGTGCCATCAGTCCACAGGCGATTCAGTCTGATCGTCTCGATCGAGCGATGGCTCATCTCGAAGCTGCCCTGAGTCATGGCGATGACGATGAATTGATTCGCCGACTCAATGAGGCTGTCCCAACCTATACTCCAATGTCGGCTCGCAACGCTGTACATATTCATTGATCTGCGCTGCCCTGTCTCTCGATTTTTCCGGTTGGGGACAGATATGGGGACAGATATATGTGGTGCGGTTCATCTCTGCGCCTACTCCAGGATGAGGGCGGCGGTCATATTTGCTGACTTATTTGTTTTCTTTTATCTCGGTTTTTGGTGTGCAGAGTTAGGCAAGGTTAGTAAGATGGCACAGGTCAATAGATAGGACTCATACAATGGTGCAACGGACATCAACGAAAAAAATAGCTCAGCCTCGGAAGGTCTCACGTACGTTGCTCAGGCAGATCCGTCTCTTTGCCACCGATGTCGATGGTGTCCTGACTGATGCAGGCATGTACTATGCTGAGTCCGGCGATGAGTGGAAGAAGTTTAATACGCGTGACGGTATGGGGATCAAGCTGCTGCAAAAGGCCGGGATCATCACCGCTATTGTCACGCAGGAGCGGACGAAGTTAGTCGCACGGCGTGCTGAGAAGCTCACGATCCCCGAGCTGCACCAAGGGGTGCTGGATAAGTTGTCGCTCGTCCGCGAGATGGCGTCACGTTATGGACTCACGCTCAGCCAGGTTGCTTACATCGGGGACGATATTAACGATCTCGAGACGCTCAAGGCGGTGGGATTTTCTGCCACACCGGCCGATGGAATGCCCCAAGTTGCTGCAGTGGTTGACTATATATGTCAGAAGAAGGGTGGTGAGGGGGCGGTTCGGGAAATCATTGAGATGATTTTAGCAGCTCAAGGCTCAACGTCCAAAGTTACAGCATCAGGAAAGCGCACATAGGGCAGGAGATTCAGGGTATGGCTTCTCTCACACGGCGAACATCGAACCTCGAACAGGATAACCACCTCTATCCCGTGATCATGGCAGGTGGAAGCGGCACCAGGTTTTGGCCGCTCAGCCGACAATTGTTTCCCAAACAGTTGCTGCGAATTATGGGAGATGAAACGCTGATTCAGCAGACCATGCGCCGGGTGGTCTGTGCGTCGGCACCCAACCGGGTGATGATCTCCACGAATCCGGCTCAAGCAGAGTCCATTCGCGGCCAGTTGGGTGAATGGAAAGATGCGCTTGCAGATAATTTTGTACTTGAGCCGGAAGGGCGCAATACCGCTCCGGCCATTGCCTTGGTCGCCTTAGAACTGGTTCGTCGGGACCCTGACGCGATTATGCTAGTGGTTCCTGCTGATCATATCGTGAAGGGTCAGCGAGCATTTGATGCGGCGGTCTCGTTGGCGGCGACGCTGGCGAAGCAGGACTATTTGGTGACATTCGGTATCAAGCCGATTCGTCCTGAGACTGGTTACGGCTATATCAAGCCCAACCGGAATGTCACATTGGAAAAACAGGGCATACTCAAGGGGCACCCGGTCAGCCGGTTCGTTGAAAAGCCTAATGCCGCCAAGGCGGCACAATATCTCAAGGCGGGGGACTATTATTGGAACAGCGGCATGTTCATTTGGCGTGCGGCAGCGATTCTTGACGAGATTAAGCGTCACCAACCGGCCCTCTATCGTGGGATCGAGCAGATCGGCCAATTGATCCAGACCGGAGCATCGAGGCAGGCGATCGACGATGCCTACCGGATGCTCAAACCGGTCTCGATCGATAACGGTGTGATGGAGCAGTCGAAGAGAGCCGCGATCGTGCCCGTGGCTTTTCAATGGTCTGACGTCGGGAGTTGGGGAAGTTTGGATGAAGTAGCGTCGAAGGATAAGGCCGGCAATGTCCTGGTCGGTCGTGTCGTCGACATCGATAGCCATCGGTCGATTGTGTACGGGGATCGCCGCCTCGTGGCAACGATCGGGCTCACCGACATGGTGGTGGTGGATACGCCTGACGCCACATTAGTCTGTCCGAAATCCCGTGCGCAAGATGTGAAACAGCTGGTTGAGATTCTCAAGAAGCAGAAAGCGCCGGAACATCTGGAGCATCTCACCGTGCATCGGCCCTGGGGGTCTTATACGATCCTGGAAGAGGGATCGGGTTATAAAGTGAAGCGGGTGACGGTGAAGCCGGGAGGTCGTCTCTCGTTGCAGATGCATCATCAACGAAGCGAACATTGGGTGGTGATCACGGGGACGGCACGAGTGACGAGGGGTGACGAGGTGTTCGATCTCAAAGTTGGACATAGTACAGAAATCCCTGTTGAAACCCGTCATCGTTTGGAAAACCCCGGTCAAGAGACCCTGCATATCATTGAAGTGCAGAACGGGCCTTACCTTGGGGAAGACGACATTGTCCGGTTTCAGGATGATTATGGGCGGACGCCAACATCGTGATGCGTGGAGCGCCAGTGTCGCGCATCTCTTGATCCTCATCACCCATCACTGATTACACATCACAGAGGTATACATGGGACTCTTTCGCGAATATGATTTGCGCGGCATCGTGGGGCAGGAGCTCACCGATTCGATTGCGGAGCAGGTCGGACGTGCCTATTGCACTTATGTCAAAGACCGTGGGGTCAAGACGATTTCAGTCGGGCGCGATGGTCGACTCAGTTCGCCTGGTCTCTTCGCGTCCCTTGTGCGCGGGCTCCTCGCCGGTGGCCTGAACGTCGTCGATATTGGTATTTGCCCCTCGCCGCTGGTGTATTTCTCGCTGTTTCAGCTGCCGGTTGACGGCGGTATCATGATCACCGGGAGCCACAATGCGGCTGAATACAACGGATTCAAGATTTGCGTCGGGAAAGAAGCGATTCATGGAGAAGAGATCCAGGCGCTGCGAGTAGTGATGGAGGCAGGCGCGTTTGTCTCAGGCGTCGGAACCTTGTCGGAACATGCCATCATTCCTGACTATCTGGCCTATCTTAAGAAGAGTTTCGCGCATGTCAACGCCAAGCGCCTGCATGTCGTCATCGACTGCGGAAACGGTGTCGCGGCGTTGGTGGCCAAGGAGGCGTTGGAGCTCTTGGGCTGCCGCGTCACTGGGCTCTATTGCGACCTTGATGGGAGATTCCCGAATCATCATCCCGACCCCACAGTCTTAGAGAATCTTGACGATTTGATTCAGGCGGTCAAGCAGCACAAGGCCGATGTCGGGATCGGCTACGACGGAGATGCCGATCGTATCGGGACCATCGATGAGCAGGGGAACGTGTTATGGGGCGATCGCCTGATGGTGGTCTACTCGCGCGATATTTTGGCTGAAAAACCCGGGAGTACCATCATCTCCGAGGTCAAATCGTCGCAGAGTCTCTATGACGATATCGCAAAACGAGGGGGACGCCCGATCATGTGGAAAACTGGTCATTCCCTGATCAAAGCGAAGATGAAAACCGAACAGGCGGTGTTGGCCGGTGAAATGTCCGGGCACATGTTTTTTGCCGATCGGTATTTCGGGTATGACGATGCAATTTACGCCTCCTGCCGACTGGTGGAGATTCTGGCCAAGACGACTCAGCCACTCTCTGCCTTGGTCGCGGATCTTCCGAAGACGTCTGTTACTCCAGAGATTCGAGACGATGTGTCCGACTCCATCAAGTTTCAGTTAGTCAAACATGTGCAAGATCGCTTGGCAGCCTGTATGAAGAGCCGTGAGCCCCTTGGCCCTGCCAAGTTGGTGATTCGCGATGTGGTCACCATCGATGGGGTCCGCGCCATATTCGAGGATGGATGGGGGCTGATCAGAGCTTCGAATACCCAGCCTGCCCTCGTGTTGCGTTTTGAAGCTACCTCGCCGGAGCGGTTGGCCACGATCCGCGCAGTCGTCGAAGGCGAGCTTAAGGCGGCCAAGCAAGCTCTTGGCTGTTAGCAGGATGCTGAACCCCCCCCGCCAGCTTCGTTCTCGGCTCATCGAAATCCTCAACGTACCCCTGAGGGTACACCTCCGGTTTCGATTCGCCTGCGGCCTTGCCGGACGGGCTTTTTGAGCATCCTGGAGGGCGTTTTCTTCCTGCAGCGTATCGACCACGAGACGTAATGACTTCGCATCAACCTCCACGGGCTCATCAGCGGGGTGATTTGCTGCTCCAAGCTACTTTCTTGCGTGTCTGGATTTTCCTCGCCTGCCTGATCCTGGGAGCCATGAGCAGCGTAGTCTCCTGGGCTGGGACTGGCGATCTGCCTACAGTACGACCCTTCCAAGTCGGAGAACAGCTCACCTTCGACATCTCTTGGCTGAATATCACCGCAGGCACAGCCGTGATGGCAGTCAGTGGTGCCGGCACGGAAGGGGATCAATCGCTGGTGAAATTGGTTACCACGGCGCAGTCGAGGCCGGCGATCACCAAGTTCTTCCCGGTAGACAATCGGGTGGAGTCATTACTGGATCCCGCCAGGCTACTGCCGGAGCATCTGACGTTTAAGCGACGAGAAGGGAAAAAGAAAGAAGATATCGAGTACACCTTTCACCAGAAAGAGGGGAAGGTCACGGTAGTCAAAGGGGGGACTACCGAAATCTTGGACATGCCCCCTGGCACACAAGACGTCATTTCCTGCCTCTACAATACGCGCAGTGCATTGTCGCTGCAGCCAGGTACATCGCTGACGATGAACGTTTATCACGATAAGAAGAACCGCAAGGTGGAGGTACGGGTCGAGGAGATCGAAACAGTCAGCGGACCCTGGGGTACGGTTGAAACGGCCCGTCTGTTGGTCGTCATGCCGTTCCAAGGCCTTTTTCTTAACCAGGGCAACATACGGGTCTGGTTGACTAACGATGCACGGCGCATTCCGGTTCGAATGAAGGCCAAAGTTGTCATCGGGTCGATTGTGGCGGATCTCATCAGTGGATGGCAGGCCTCGGAAGCAGCCCCATAAAGAGAACCAGCCTTTCGTTGCCCGCCCTCTTCAAAACGGTTATACTCGCCTCGACTATGGGACAGTTTCCTCTTACTTTAAGCAGCTTTATCAGTCAGCACCCGATTGAGTCTTCTGGGGCTACGGGAGATTTCTCCTGTCTCCTGGGCCAGATCGGCTTGGTGGGAAAACTGATTACCCGAGACCTTCGACGTGCAGGGCTGATCAATATCCTGGGAACGACCGGCGAAGTGAATGTGCAGGGGGAGACGGTTAAAAAACTGGATGAGATTGCGAACGAGACATTCCTGCAGGCCTTTCGCCAGAGTGATGTGGTCTGCGCATTGGCGTCGGAGGAGATGGAAAAGCCAGTCCTGCTCCCTGGGAATTGGCCGCAGGCCCAGTACATGGTGTTGTTCGATCCGCTCGATGGCTCATCCAACACGGACTGCAACATGCCGATGGGTGCGATTTTCTCCATCGTGAAATGTGCAGATAAAGATCGGATGCCGACGGAGGATGACCTCGTCCGCAAGGGAACAGAACAGGTGGCTGCCGGCTATCTCCTGTTCGGCTCAAGCACCATGTTGGTCTATACGGTTGGACAGGGGGTTCACGGGTTTACATTAGAGCCTGGCATCGGCGAATATCTCTTGTCTCACGAACAGATCCGTATTCCTGCCAGGGGCAAGGTCTATGGCGCAAATGAAGGCAATTATCATAAGTGGACGACGGGGACGAAGAAGTACCTGGACCATGTGAAGGTTCAGGATAAAGCCACGGGGCGGCCCTACAGCGTCCGGTATTCCGCCTGTTTGGTCGCCGATGTACACCGGATTCTCCTCGGGGGAGGCATCTATCTTTATCCAGGCGAGCTGGACAAGCCGGAAGGGAAGCTCCGATTATTGTACGAAGCCAATCCGTTGGCATGGGTCGTGGAACAGGCAGGGGGGAAGGCCAGCACCGGCACCATGCGTATCCTCGATGTCGAGGCTAAGCAACTGCATCAGCGGGTGCCATTGATCATCGGAAGTCCGAGCGATGTGGGCGACGCAGAGGCATTCATACAAGGTAGACGGTAACCGTGTCGACTGAAACTATCCAGGTCGATAGGCTGAAGGTGTTCAGGCTGAAGTGTCCGGATCTCAGGACTTCAGCCTGTGCCTGGAGCCGTCAGCCTGAACACCTGAGCAGGCCCTCACGAATAACGCATCACGTTTCATGAATACACCGGAGGACAGACATGGCTGATCGCGTACAAGAGATTTTGAGCTGGTACAGCAGCGACAACGTGGGCACACAAACCAATATCGCCCGGCTGCTGCGCCATGGCAAATTGGCGGGGACAGGCAAGCTGGTGATTTTGCCCGTGGATCAAGGGTTCGAGCATGGCCCGGCCAGGAGTTTCGCGGTCAATCCTGCTGGGTATAATCCCCTCTATCACTTTCAGCTGGCAATCGATGCAGGCTGTAATGCCTACGCTGCGCCGTTGGGGTTTCTCGAGGCCGGGGCGAGCCAGTACGCGGGACAAGTCCCGCTCATTCTGAAACTCAACAGCCACGATTCGTTACATGATGACAAGGATCCGATGCCGTCAGTCACCGGAAGCGTCTCGGATGCCTTGCGTCTTGGTTGCGTGGCGGTAGGGTTCACAATCTACCCTGGGTCTTCGCACTGCAACGCCATGTATGAACAGTTGCGCGAGATTGCCGCGGATGCCAAGGACTGTGGGTTAGCCGTCGTTGTGTGGTCGTACCCCCGGGGGGCAGGACTGAGCAAGGAAGGAGAGACCGCCATCGACGTGGTGGCCTACGCAGCGCAGATCGCGGCTCAACTTGGCGCCCATATCATTAAGGTCAAACTTCCCTCAGCGCAGCTTGAACAGGCTGCAGCCAAGAAGGTGTACGAGTCGGTGAAGATTCCAATCACCACGCTGGCTGAGCGAGTGAAGCATGTGGTGCAGAGTTCGTTCGATGGCCGCCGGATCGTGATTTTCTCCGGAGGGGCCAAGAGCGAGGACAAGAATGTGTTTGATGAAGCGCGCGCGATTCGCGATGGCGGTGGGTTCGGTTCCATTATCGGGCGGAACTCGTTCCAGCGTCCCAAATCGGAGGCGATCACGTTTCTCCATACCATCATGGGGATCTATTCCGGCGAGGGCAAATGAAGAGTCGGCCTGGTTTCACGTGCGGCGTCAGTCTGTCGCTTGAGGGATGAAGGATACATGGTACCTATGAAGTCACGTCGGCCCGGGCTCGTTCCGTTCATTTTGATCGCCGTTGGGATCATCATTGGAGTGGTGGTGGCGTCCGATATGGGATGGCTTCCGAGCGGCACCGCCGGGCCCGACCAGATTCCAGCCCCGTTCGTTCGCCCGGTGGCCACGGCTCCACAGTTGCCGCTGGCCGGAGGGAGCGGCAAAAACTTCGTCGAGATCGCAAAATCGGTCAAGCCGGCGGTCGTCAACATTGCGGCGACGAGAACGGGAAAAGCCGGAGAGAGCCCTCAATCCTCGCCATTTGACGATCCCTTCTTTCGAAGGTTCTTCGGAGACGAACTTAAGCGCGATATCCCGAAGGAACGGAAGGAACGGGGACAGGGGTCCGGGGTCATTGTGGATCCCAGCGGCGTGATCATTACCAACAATCATGTGGTGAATAAGGCCGACGACATTCGCGTGGTGCTGTCCGATAAACGCGAGTTTAAAGCCAAGTTAATCGGGACGGACTCCAAGACGGACATTGCGGTGATCAAGATCGAGGCCACGGGGCTATCGCCGATCGCCTGGGCGGATTCCGATCAATTGGAAGTCGGCGAGTTTGTGCTGGCGGTGGGCAGCCCATTTGGCCTGACGCAAACGGTGACGATGGGCATCGTCAGTGCGGTTGGGCGAGCCAGCATGGGGATTGCCGAATATGAAGACTTCATCCAGACCGATGCCGCGATTAATCCAGGCAATTCAGGCGGGCCGTTGGTCAACATTCGTGGCGAGTTGGTCGGTATCAACACCGCCATCTTCAGCCAGAGTGGCGGGAATATGGGGATCGGGTTTGCCGTGCCCAGCAATATGGCGCGTTCGATCATGGACCAACTGGTCGGTACAGGAAAAGTCGTGCGCGGATGGCTGGGAGTATCCATTCAAGACCTGTCTCCTGAGTTAGCGGCACAATTCGGCATCACGGAAACAAAGGGTGTGCTCGTCAGCGATGTGATGGACGACAGTCCTGCAAAGAAGGCGGGGTTTGAACGAGCCGATGTGATTGTCGAGTTTGACGGGAAGACGATGGATTCGCCGACGCATTTGCGCAATGCCGTGGCGCAAACCCCTCTGGGGAAAAAGGTGCCGATTAAGCTGATTCGAGACAAGAAGTCCAAGGTGCTCGAGGTCACCATCGTCGAGCAACCGAAGTCCATGTCACAGCCTGGTGCAGAGGAGAATGCGGAGTCGATTGCGCCGACAGGGGTGCTGTCGGATCTTGAGGTGCATGAACTGACAGAGGAGTTGACGAGTCGGTACGGGATCAAGTCGAGCGAGCGAGGCGTCGTGGTGACGCGCGTGAAGCCCGGCAGTACGGCAGAAGATATGGGCGTGCGTGAAGGCGACATGATTCTGGAGGTGAATCGAAAGGCTGTGACCTCGGTGAAGGTGTATGAGCGGGTCATGTCAGGCCTTTCCAAAGATCAAGCGGTCCTCTTATTAGTGAAGCGACAGGGCCGATCCCTTTATCTCACGCTTCGGCCCTAAGGACCGTTCCACCCTGCCTCGTGAGGGCAGGACATGTGCCGGGAGGTGAAGGTATGGTATCGCGAGCCATATTCGTCCTTCTCAGTGCCTTGGCCGGGATGGTGCTGTTCTTGAGAGCCGAGCCGGCCAATGCGTCCTATTGGTTGTACGGAGTCGGCATCGGGGCCCTCACGGGTGGGTTGATCGTCGCCGGAGAGTACGCGTTACGCAACTTATCATTCGGCATTATTGTGGGAGGAACAGGCGGCTTAGCCATCGGGCTGTTGCTCACCGGATTAGTCGAATGGGTCGGCGGTGAGATCTTCGATGTTCAAACCTTCCTGTTTCATATCGGCGGGCTGGTGTTTCTTCTCGGGCTGCCCTATTTAGGGCTCGTGCTTGGTGCGCGGTTCGGGAAGGAGAAGTTCCCGAGCTCGGAGCAGAAGTTCTTCGAATTATCTGGTTCGACCGTCTGCCCAAAAGTGCTGGATACCAGCGTGATTATCGATGGGCGGGCGGCGGACCTCTGTGAAACCGGATTTCTTGAAGGTACCTTTCTCGTGCCGCATTTCATCTTGGACGAACTCCAGCACATTGCCGACTCGTCCGATTCGCTGAAGCGTGCTCGAGGCCGGCGCGGCCTCGACATCCTCAACAAGATTCAAAAGATGGTCGGCGTCGATGTGCGGATCATCGACGAGGATTTTCCTCACATCAAAGAAGTCGATGCAAAGTTGGTCGTGCTGGCAAAAAAGATGAATGCGAAAATCATCACCAATGATTTGAACTTGAATAAAGTGGCCGAGCTGCAAGGGGTGCGGGTCCTGAACATCAACGAACTCTGCAACGCACTCCGTCCTGCCGTCTTGCCGGGAGAGACTATCCGGGTGTTTGTGTTGAAGGAAGGGAAGGAAGCCAACCAGGGTGTAGCCTATCTGGACGACGGGACGATGATCGTCGTCGATAATGCCCGGCGCTCGATTGGGCGGAATGTGGATGTCGTGGTGACCAGCGTGCTGCAAACGACCGCAGGACGCATGATCTTTACCCGCCTGAAGGAAGACACCGAGCGAGAGGAGTTACAAGTCGCTCGTGGCTAAACGCGTTGTGGCGGTCGTTCCTGCAGCCGGCAAAGGGCTGCGGATGGGTGGCGCCGTTCCCAAGCAGTTTCTTTCGTTGGGCGGTGAGCCCATTGTGGTGCATTCCCTTCGGGCGCTCCAAGCTGCTGCCTGCATCCACGACATTATTCTCGCCGTGCCGTCAGCCGATCTCGACTATTGCCGCAACGATCTCGTGGTCCGGTACGGATTCACAAAGGTCACCAAGATTGTACAGGGCGGCAAGGAGCGTCAGGACTCGGTTCGGCTTGGGCTGGATGAGGTGTCTGAGGAGACGGAGATCGTACTGGTCCATGATGCGGTTCGGCCGTTTGTGACGGTGGCGATGATCGAGGACGTTGTGGCGGCAGCCCGCCAACATGGGGGAGCTATCATTGCGCTCCCCATGCGGGATACGGTCAAGCAGGTCGGGCCCGGGCATCTCATCCAGCGGACGGTTGATCGGCAACCCCTCTGGTTGGCTCAGACGCCGCAGGCCTTTCGAATGGATTGGCTGCGAGAGGCACACCGAAAAGCCAAGGTGGAAGGGGTGCCAGCCACAGACGACGCATTTTTGTTCGAGTGGATGGGCCATCCGGTGGTGGTCGTCGAGGGGAGCGGAGAAAACATCAAAGTGACGCGGCCGGAAGACCTGGTGATTGGCGAAGCCATTCTCGCGTCCCGGGCTGCCGTGCGATCTGGAGGGCTGGCATGACGAAGATTCGTGTGGGGTGCGGGTACGATGTGCACCCGCTCGGTGCAGGGAGAAAATTAATCTTGGGCGGGGTCGAAGTCCCACATTCGAAAGGTTTGCTGGGACATTCCGATTCCGACGTGCTCGTGCATGCGGTCTGCGATGCCCTGCTCGGCGCGATGGGGGAAGGTGATCTGGGCCGGCATTACCCGAGTTCCGATCAGAAGTACAAGGGGATTTCTAGCCTGAAGCTGCTTGAAGATGTGATGGGGAAGCTGGCGAAGAAAGGGTATCGGGTCGTGAATGTCGATACGATCATTGTGGCACAGGCTCCCCGGTTGAGCGCGTTTCTGGCTGCCATGCAACAGCAGATTGCGCAGGTGATGGGGATTGAGCCTGATCTGGTGAATATCAAAGTGAAGAGCGGCGAGGGTCTCGATGCTGTCGGGCGCGAGGAGGGCATGCAGGCCCATGCGGTCTGTTTGATTGAGGCCTTGTGATCGTCGTAGGATAGACACACCATGCTGAAAGCCATTCGACAGGACCTTCAGGCCGTATTCGATCGGGACCCTGCGGCCACGAGCCGCCTTGAGGTCATTTTTACCTATGCCGGATTTCATGCCCTCCTCATCTTTCGTCTCGCGCATTGGTTGAAGTGTCACGGCGTGCCATTTGTTCCGCGAGCCTTGTCCCAGTTGGCGCGTTGGCTCACCGGCATTGAAATTCATCCTTCGGCCAAGATCGGTACTGGGTTTTTCATCGATCATGGGATGGGTGTCGTGATCGGCGAGACGGCTGAGGTTGGAGACTACGTGACCCTGTTTCAGGGCGTGACACTCGGTGGAACGGGCAAGGAGCGTGGGAAGCGACATCCGACAGTGGGGAATCATGTCGTCGTCGGAGCCGGGGCCAAGATTCTCGGTGGGATTACGATCGGCGACAATGTGAAGATCGGTGCCAACTCGGTTGTGCTGAAAAACGTCGCGGCGAACTCTACGGTTATTGGTGTACCGGCTCGCGTGATTAAAACGCAAGGCGAGCGGCTACCCGATGCCACCATGGACCACATCAACCTCCCTGACCCCGTCAGTGACCGGCTCTTAGCACTCGAACAGGAGCTGATCGACCTTCGCACGAAGTTAGAGAATCAAGAGTCCCCCCGCCTGTTCTAGCGGGATGCTGAAACAGTCCTCCAGCATCGTTCTCGCTTCGTTCAGACCCTCAACGTACCCCAAGGGTACGCCTCGGCCCTTCACTCGCTGCGGCCTTGCTGGACGAACTGTTTGAGCATCCCGAAAGCCAAATTCCCATCAAAATGAAATGTAGTACGCTTCGGTCAATCACTGAAGCGAGGCGTGTTGCTTTGCGAGTTGGTGCATGCGGAGGAACGGTGGCGCGGTCCAGGTGGACCGCGCCAGATAGTGAGATGACGAGTTAGTTCGACAGACAGGTACTCATGAATTTCTTTCGCTCTTCGCCCTTGAGGCTCTGCTCGCCCGCTTCTTTGTTGCAGGTCTTCATCTTATTCTGCTGAGTCCCACCTACCTTCTCCGCTTTTGCCGGTTTTGCCGAGAGGCATTCTTTCATAAACGCCTTCCGTTCATCGCCTTTCCCTTCACCCAATCCCTTCGCCGTCGCGTCTGCATTGCACGTCTTCATTTTGTTTTGCTGAGCCGGCGCCGCGAAAGCAAACGGCGCGATGCACAGTCCGGACACAAAGAAGGATACCACCGCGAGGCTGGATGTCTTCGTCATATGCATCTCCTTTGGTGAAAGTGGGGATGGGAAACGACCGCATCATAATAGCAAATATTCAGCGCACTGTCTTTGGGAATGTCGGGCAATTCACCTAGAGTCCACGCGCCGACTCAGCCCTATTACTCGTAATCCACGTGCATGAGACAGAGACCATGAGGTGGGGCAGTTCGGCCTGCGGCAGATCGATCTCTGGCCCTCAGGACCTCCGCGAGACTGTCGGCGGGCCGTTTACCCAGTCCCACGTCGACGACCGTTCCAACCATTGCGCGAACCATGTGCTTCAGAAACCGGTCGGCGTAGGCTTCAATCAGAATCTGGTCGCCATGGCGAATGACCGAAAGTTGTTGCAGATGGCAGATGGGGTTGGTGTTGTCCGTCAGGCTACCCTCGAAGGAGGAAAAGTCCTGTGTCCCGATCAGCGCGGTGGCAGCCTGCCGCATGGCTGCCTCATCCAGCGGGCGGTAGATATGCCAGACAAACGCACGGTCGATGGCAGGTTTGGCTGAACGGTGGAGGATACGATAGGTGTAAAGCTTACCGCGTGCGCTATGTTGTGCATGAAAGTGGTCGTCCATGAGGGCAGAGGCACGAACGGCAATGTCTTTCGGCAACACGGCATTGAGCGCCCGCATCCAGTTGGTTGCCGTCCATTCCAGCCCCGTACGAAAACTGGCGACCTGTCCGAGCGCATGGACGCCGGAGTCGGTGCGGCCTGCGCCGATCACGGAGACCGTGGCTTGACTAACTTGTTGGATGGCCTGCTCGATGGCCGCTTGGATCGTGGGTTGGTCTGGTTGGCGCTGCCACCCGGCGTAGCCGGTACCGTCGTATTCAAGGACTAACTTTACGGTAGGCATGGAGGTCGCAAGGAAGGCGGCGTGGAGATCATCGCTCGGACAGCTTTGCAGAGGTGAGGAACGATTTCACACTATCTTCCAGCGCTTCCGCGACGCGTGTGGTGAAGAGGTTGGTTCTGAGCAGCTCCTCTTCAGACGCATTTGAGATAAAGGCGATTTCTGCCAGGATGCTGGGCATGCTGGTGTAGCGGAGCACGTAGAATGGCGCTGTCTTCACGCCGTGGTCGACGAGGGGATAATGTCCGTTCAGATTCGTCACCATGGCTTCCTTGGCCATCCAGGCGAGTTCGAGGGACGCTTCGATCTTCTTCGCCGTCAAGAGATCGGCGACGAGATATTCCCATCCCACTCCGGTGCTGTTCAGCGGGGTGCCATTTTCACGGGCCGCGACTTCGAGCGCCCGTTGATCCTTGGCCTGCCCGAAGTGGTAGATCTCAATTCCCTTTACGGAGCGTTGAGGGTGCGAATTGACATGTATCGAGAGGAAGAGATCCGCATCCTGCCCATTGGCAAACTTTGCCCGGTCTTCCAATTCAATGAACTGGTCTCGCTCACGGGTCATGAGCACGCGGATACCTGCATGCTTGCTTAAGAGATCGCGCAGTTTGAGCCCGACTTTGAGTGTAATGTCTTTTTCTTCCGTCCCGCGCTGTCCATGGGCGCCAGGATCTTTCCCTCCATGGCCTGGATCGATCACGATGGTCTTAAAAGACTTGGCTCGTGGCTGAACCGGTTGAATGGGCACGGGAAGCGGAGGGGCCTGCTCTATCGGCGGTTCGGTCGCTTGAGTCGGCAGGGTTTCCCTGGGCGGCACGACATCGATGACAAGCCGTGGAGGATTGGCGAGCGTGGTCACGGTATAGCTGTGGAATAAACCGGCCGGGAGGGAGACTTCAACCGATCGTTGAGATGCTTGCGTGATGATAAATGGCTTTGCCAGCCTGCCGGTTGCAATCTTCGTCTTCGCTGAAGGACTCAACGTGGCGTTTGGAATCGTGATGGTCACGCCTTCAGCCTGGAGGAGGGGATGTTTGCTGGGACGAGCTTTCGCGTCGAGATCGAGGACAAGTCTGGTCAATCCCGGTGAGATGGCCGTTCGGAGGTTGCGAATCGTCGTCAGGCCTGGGAGACGTGGCGCAAGTCGTATTTGAGAGGACTGCGTCCGTTTAGCCTTCGACGGAGATTCATGCTGGGCCTCACTCGTTGCCGCAACGGCATGACCTGGCTGGTACAGCGTAATGGCAAGACTTGGGAGGACGAAGAGTCCGGCCAGAAAGATGAGGGTGAGGATGCGCCACGGGGCTGATCGCATGGGTGTTCGCTGCCTATGAAGGGATATAGAGTTTTTTCTCAGATGCGGGAGTCGTTGTCAAGGGGATTGCCCGTCCCAACATCTATTCGAGCGGATTGACAGCGGGCGGTACGGGCAGTAGGGTCTTTGGCATGGCGCTTCACTTGATCGTGGATGGCTACAATTTGCTGGCTCAGACTGGCCGGATCGGCGGAGCAAGCATGCATTCTGAAATAGCACGCGAGGCCTTCTTGCGCGATTTGGCAGCCTATCGCCAACGGAAGTCCCATGCGATTACCGTGGTTTTTGATGGTTGGCAACAGGGTTGGGGGACGGAACGGCGCGAGCATCGGTTGGGGCTTGAAGTGATTTTCTCTCGGCGCGGAGAGAAAGCGGATCAGGTGATCCAGCGTCTGGCCGCTGAGTTCGGATCCGATTGCGCGGTGGTGAGTTCCGATCGTGAGATCGTCGACTTTGCGAGGGCGCAAGGCGCGTTTGTGATGAAGGCTCAGGAATTTGTCGTGAAATTGCAGAGTCTGTCGAGCGTACCTGGTGCATCCCTGCATAAAGAATTGGATACAGGAGAGGACTTGCGACCGAAGCGAGGTCTGGAGAAGCGAGGGAATCCCAGAAAGTTGCCCAAGGCCCAGCGGCAGCGCAGCCGGCAGCTCAAGCGATTTTGAACAGGCGTTTGGCGTTGTCGGTCGTGATGCGTCCGATAGTTTCGACCGACATGCCCGGCACATCGGCATGCAACTCCGCTAGTTTGTGCGCAACGAATGACACATAGGCCGGTTCGTTTCGTTTTCCTCGGTGCGGCATCGGCGTCAGGTAGGGGCAGTCGGTTTCAATGAGCAGCCGGTCCAATGGAGCCGTCTTCGCGATGTCTCGGAGCATCGTCGCGCTCTGAAATGTGAGAATCCCGGAGAACGAGAGGTAAAATCCTAAATCCAGCGCATCCTTCGCCAGCCAGGCATCCCCTGAGAAACAGTGAAATACCCCGCCGATCTCCGAGGCCTTCTCTTCTTTCAAAATTGAAATCGTATCGTCCTGGGCTTCTCTGGTGTGAATGATCACCGGAAGCTTCAGTTCGCGAGCGAGCTGGATTTGTTCGCGGAACCGTGCGCGCTGTTCCTCTGGCGAGGAATGGTTGTAGTGGTAGTCGAGGCCGATCTCGCCATAGGCAACCACTTTGTTGCTCTGAGCCAGACGACGAAACTCGTCATACCAACCATCGAGAATATGTTTCACTTCATGCGGATGGACGCCGATGGAGGCATAGACGGAGGGTTGTTGTTCGGCCAATGACACGGCCGCCTGGCTGGTCGCCAGATCGCAGCCGATGGTGACGAAGGCCTCGACGCCGGCTTCCCTGGCGCGGGCGATCATCGCATCACGATCCTCATCGTAGCGGGCATCGTCCAGATGGGTATGGGTATCGAAGAGCATACAGGTCTTTCAGGAGAGCGTGGATCGCTCTGAAGGCAGAGGTTTGGCTAGGCTGGTTTGGCCGCGATCGTGTTGGCCAGTTCATTCAAGAGGGCTTCGGTCTCGTCCCAGCCGAGGCAAGCATCGGTGATGGATACCCCGTGGGCGAGGGAGATGCCTTGTTTCCAGGTTTGTTTGCCCGGGTGAAGATTGCTTTCGATCATCAGGCCCATGATGGATTGGCGGCCTTCACGGAATTGCTCGATCGCATATCGGGCGACGAGGCTTTGGCGCTTATGGTCTTTGCTCGAGTTGTCGTGCGAGCAGTCGATCATGACGGGGCGGGCGATGCCTTCCCCGGCCACAGCCGCTTCGGCTTTGGCCACATGCTCGGCGTCGTAATTGGTTTTTCCGCCACCGCCGCGGAGGACGATGTGCCGGTCCGGGTTGCCCGTCGTCTTGATGATCGACGTTTGGCCCTCGGCATTGATCCCGAGGAAGTGGTGCGTGGCGCGTGCGGACGTCATGGCATTGACCGCGACTTGCAAGCTGCCTTCGGTTCCATTTTTAAAACCGACCGGCATCGACACACCGCTGGCAATTTCCCGATGAGTTTGGCTTTCCGTGGTGCGGGCCCCGATGGCCGTCCAGCTGATCAGATCGGCGACGTACTGAGGACTAATGGGGTCGAGCAATTCTGTGGCGCAAGGCATGCCGGATTGGTTGATTTTGAGAAGAATCGATCTGGCCAGTTCCATGCCGGTGGCGATATCGCAAGTGCCATCCAGGTGAGGGTCGTTGATGAGACCTTTCCAGCCGACCGTCGTTCGAGGTTTCTCGAAGTAGGTGCGCATCACGATCAGGAGTTGATCGCGCAACGCATCGGCGACCGGCTTCAGCTTGGCGGCATATTCGTAGGCGGCTTCCGGGTCATGGATCGAGCAGGGGCCGACAATGATGAGCAGGCGCTCGCGGTCTTGCCCATGGAGGATGTTCCGGATGGCCGTTCTGGTTTCCACCACGAGTGCCGCGGCCTGATCGGTAACCGGGAGCTTGGCTTTGATTTCGCGGGGGGAAGGCAGCGGTTTGATTTCAATGATATGTTGGTTGTCGAGAGGTCTCTGCATGGTTCCGCCTTTTCACCTGGGAGGCATCTTCTATGGCCCGGAGTCCAAAGGGTGATAATATGAGCGCTGGAATGGATAAATATAGCGAATATTCCAGGAAATATCCACAGGATGAGGCATTTCACCCGGTCGAAACTAGAAAGGTGCCTGAAGTCAGTCGTTTGACAAGCCTCAAAGGCCTATGATACTTAGCTCGCCCCGATGATTCTTCCTACGTCCATACTGCGTTTGCCCAGCATCCTACGGGGTGCTGTGGCGATCGGTCTTGTTCTGCTCTTGCTGGCCATTGCTCCGTTTGCCGTGGCGCAGGACGTTCATCACGAGTTGGCGGCGGCCGATCACGATGGGCACGAGCATTCCGATACCGACCTCTGTCAGTGGGTGCAGCATCATGCCGCTAGCTCTCTCGACGTCGGCGCGCCGCTTCTCACGGCTTGTGACCTCGTTGATGTATTAGCGCTTCCGGCTGACTCAGTTCTTCTTTCGTTCGAACTATCCACTCCTGGTCCTTCTCGCGCTCCTCCCTGCAGCTAATCACGCCGACTCACTGTGCACTACCCTTCGACGGCTGTCGTCGATCAGCCTGTTCAGGGGGTGGGGCGCCTTATTTTTATGTGATTACTGGAGGCTTCATGCGACCGATCGGTTGGCTTTTCATTATTCGTGCGGTCTGTCTCTGTGCCGGTCTCACGTTTACTCATCAGGGTCATGTCGTAGCGGCTGAGCCCAATCTGATCACCGGATCTGTTCAGAATCAGGATCTTCGGCGAGTGGGTCAGGTGCTTGTCGAGGTGAAGGATCAAGAAGGATCGTTGGTGACGACCGGCGTCTCGAACGATGCCGGTGAGTTCAGCATTCCCGTTCCTGCCGATGGCACCTATTCGCTCAGTGCCGTACAAGATACCTATCGCAGCGAATATGTCGTGCTCAAGATCGGGACCGAGGTTCCCAACCCCATTACGCTAACCCTCTCTAAGACGAGGGAGATCGCACTTGAAGTATGGTCGCCCCTCGTACCGATTCAATATAAAGCGTCGAGCGAAACCTATTCGGTCAGCCGAAAGGACATTGAAGAATTGCCGCGTGGCAACAATGTCGAATTGCACGATGTGCTGGTGACGATCCCGAGTGCCGCCTATGGCGCGCTCAAGCAGGTCCATATCCGGCAGGAGCATGCCAATATTCAGCTTCGAATCGACGGCGTGCCGATTCCTGATACCGTGTCCAGCGCCTTCTCCGATGTGATTTCGCCGCGGGCCTGGGAACGGGCCGACATCATTCTTGGAGGCATGGAGGCGCAGTATGGCAACAGGACGGCTGCGGTCCTGGACATTACCACGAAGAGCGGCACCAAGCCTGGGTTCGGATCCGCGCAAATGTTCGGCGGGTCGAACAACACGGTCAATCCGTCGTTCGAATATGGGGGCACGATTGGCGAGAAGTTTCGATACTATGTGCTGAACAGTTATACCTCGACGAATCGCGGGATCGAACCGCCGACGCTGGGCCATTCTATTTTTCACGGGCAAAGTGAGCGGAATCAGACATTCATCCGTGGCGACTATCAGCACAATAATTCGAACAACTTCTCGTGGGTGTTTTTGAATTCCGTCGCGAAGCATCAAATCCCCACGTCCCCGAATGGAACACTCGATCCCAGCGGACAGATGCTGCCGCTCCTCCAAGCGAGCCGGCCAGGATTCACGCCGGTGGCCCCTCAGGCCATCGACGAAAATCAAAAGGAGAATAATCAATATGGGCACATGGTGTGGCGGCACGATGTGAATAGCAGCAACTTCTTCAGCCTCTCCGGGTATGTCCGCCATACCAGAGCCACCTTTCGAACGGATCCATACAACGTCCTGGCGTACACAGCCGATCCGACTGAATCCTTTTCCGCCGGTAGCCAGGATCGGAGCGCGTATTCGAGCGGAGTCCGACTGGATCACACCTACATGCCAAGCAAGGAGCATGTAGTCAAAGCCGGGTTCCAGATCGACCGGACGCAGGCCGTGAACAAGACGAGACTGTTCACCTTTGCAGATGACGGGGCGGGCAATCCAACCGGAGATGTGCTGAGCCTCAATGCGGACAATCGGCTGATCGGCTGGCGCCAGGAATTCTGGGTTCAGGATCAGTGGAGCCCGAACGATCGGTGGACGTTCAACCTCGGCGTGCGAGGGGATGCCGTGCAGTATCTTCGAAACGAAGGGCAGATCAGCCCGCGGGTCGGGGTCACCTACAAGGCCGATCGGGCTAATGTGTTCCATGCCTTCTACGGACGGCAATTTACGCCGCCGAATCTCGAAGCCATTTCCTTTGCGAAGCTCAATACGGCCGGGACAAAGGCGGCGCCGGAAGATACGACGAATAATACGGTTCGAGCCGAACGGGCCCATTACTTCGAGGCCGGTAGCTACCATGCGCTCTCGCGTTGGGCGACGTTGGAATTGACCGGGTACTACAAGCTTGCTAATTTCCTGGCGGATGCGGGCCAGTTCGGCACCACGCCTTTGTTGAACTACTTTGCCTTCGAACGGGGCTGGACCAGAGGCATCGATGGAGCCTTGAAGCTTCAACTCATGGATAACGTAACAGCACGAGGGAACGTGGCTTGGGGGCAATGTAAAGGATATGGACTGCAGTCAGGGCACTTCCTGCTCGAAGCGACCGAGATTCAGGACATCAATTCAAAGGGCGGGATAAATTGCGATCACCAACAGACCCTGACGAGTTCGGCCGTGGTCGCCTATCGCTTCTTGGAGCGGACGACGCTCACAGGCCAGATGTTGTTTTCGTCGGGGTTGCGGGCATCGGAAGAAGGCGGCAAGACGAATTCCACCCATAGTCCCTCGTACACGACCTACAACATGTCCCTCACACACGTGATTTCGCTTCCCTGGGACGGGCAGAAGTTTCTCGTCGGGTTCGATGTCGTGAATTTGTTGGATCAAAAGTATTTCATCAATCAGGGAGAGGGGAACATCGGATTGGGCGTGTCTCACGCCGGGATGCCGAGGTCGTTCTTCTTCCGCGGCCAATGGTTCTTTTAACCAGATGCCGAGCCAGGTCACCAGCGTCGTTCTCAGTCGCCCGTCTCCCTGCGGCCTCGTTGCCTGGCCTGTTTGAGCATCCGGCAGTGATAGGGTAGGATGTGCATATGATGAGATTATGTCTTGCGATATTCTTCGCGGTAACGTTGGCCGGGCCGGTCGCTGCATTTGCGGTAGCCGGTGACGAGGCGACGCATGCGGACGATCACCATGAAGATGTGCTGGAGCTGCCCGAGGTTCATGTCCATGGACTGCCGCTGAATAAGGACCAACAGCTTGGGCCGGTTCCCAAAGCGACACCTTGGCCGGCCATTCCGCCGGCCTTGGACGGCAAAGAACTCGACGATTGGATGAAGGCCCGCATGTTGGTCTCCAAAGATGCGACGGTGACCGTCGTAGTTTTGGAACCGGCCAAACATCGGGAACTGACCATCGCCGGGATGGCTGCCCTGAACAAGTGGACCTTCGATCCCCAGATGAAAGGTGATGAGCCGATCGATGGGGAACTGACCGTGAGGATCCATTTTCGCACGAGATAAGTGCTGGAAGGCTAGGGGCATGAGGCATGTGGCGAGAGGCAATCAGGTGAAGCAGGCAATCCCTCACGCCTCACGCCTCGTGCCTCTGTCTGCCGGTACCCTATGAGCTGGGACGAATCGTTCTTTCGTGCCATCAATGGCCTCGCCGGTCAGTCGGCTTGGGTCGACCACGTTGCGCTCTCTCTTTCCAACTCAAGCCTGTTGTGGGTTCCCGGCATCCTGTTGGTCTGTTATTGGTTGTGGCTGTCCTGGCGCGAAGTACTGTTGGGTGCGCCGGTCCTGGCAGCGACGATTGGGATTGCCGATTTTCTCGGCGCCCGTCTGAAGCATCTGGTCGCGCGGCCGCGCCCCTGTATGTCGCTGCTGGACATTCAGCATGTGGAAGCCGCTTGCGGAAAAGTGTTCAGTTTTCCCTCGAATCACGCGATCAATACCGCAGTCGCCGCGGCGTTCCTGCAGGTTCTCTATCCCCGTTCAGGCTGGGTGAGTTGGCCGCTGGTCGGACTGGTTGGCCTCTCGCGAGTCTATATCGGGGCGCACTATGTCACGGATGTGGTGGGAGGCTGGGTGATAGGTGGATTATTGGGGGCCGGCGCTGCCTGGCTGCTTTTGCGTTACTCCCGTTTCCGTTCCTAGCAGGATGCTGAAAATGTCCGCCAGCTTCGTTCTCGGCTTATCGAAATCCTCAACGTACCACTGAGGGTACGCCTCCGGTTTCGACTCGTCTGCGGCCTAGCTGGACGAACGTTTTGAGCATCCTGAAGAAACTCTGGCATCCTGCGTGGTTTTCTTTCAGCCCGCTAGATTTCCAAGCAGTCCAATAATTTTGCTTGGCAGCTTTCCACATCATAGCCTCGTCCAATCAGCACAATTGCATGGTTCGGTTCGTCGAGCAGGGTAATCGGTGCAATGGTGGCGTTGCCTGGCGGGGCATATTGAAATTCTTGCAGTTCAGGCCCCTTGGCAAAGCGGAAGAAGCCTTTCGCCCGTTCAAGCTCCGGGGGCAGCGCCTTCATCCAACTCAGGAACCGGACGAGATTCAACGGGCCTGGCAGTCGAACCGTCGTGGCGATGGGATGGTATGAGGCTCGTTTGTTCGTCGGGGCTGATCGCGGTACGCCGAATTCCACATTGACTGTCGGCGCCGGCGACCTCCGCGTGATCGGTTCGAGCAGCGCTGAGGGGTCGACTCGGGCATGGCTGGTTTCCCAGACCCGTGCGTAGGGATTCTGCGTGACGATTGCGGCCTTGAAATTCTCCCAATGGCCGGCGACATAGAGATCTTTTTTGTTGAGGATCAGTTCGTCAGCGCAGCGGATCGCCTGGGAGGTGACGAATCCACCCATACTCTCCCGATCGGTGGGGATGGGATGCAGGAGGGCGATGACTTTTTCCAAATGTGCGAGCCTCGCGGTGTAGAGGTCGGTGACACCATCGATGACTTCGGCTGGATCGGCCATGCCGGAACATTCGAGGATGATCACATCCGATTCATAGTCCCGCACCAGTTGGGCGATCCCCCAGGACAAGTCTTCCTTCGTATCGCAGCAGACACAGCCGCCGGCGAGGTTCATGACTTGTTCGGCAATGGTGCCTGCACGAGGGCCGTCGATGCTCACCTCGCCGGCTTCGTTCATCAAGACGCCGGCCCGTTTGCCCTGACTTTTCCAATGTTCAAGGAGCCGCATCAAGAGCGTGGTTTTTCCTGCTCCGAGTGAACCGCAGAGGATATAGAAGGGGATAGACATATTCATTCCTGGTTATCGAAAGGCCCTGCAGACATCGTGACCTACATACTACCGGCCACAAGGGATTCTGAACAACTCAATGATGGTGGGTGAGGGCTTCGAGCTCAGGATGCTGCGCGGCGAGTTTGGTCAGGTCGCAATGGACGTCGTCGGGGTCGCAGCAATGCGTTTCCACTTGAATCGTCATGTGTTTGATCCCGAAATCGGCGGTAATCCGGTCGTGGATCGATCGCAGGAGCGTATTCGTCAGGGTGGAGTCATCGCCGTCGGTCAGCACATGGCAGGTGAGCATGATGAGGCGGGGCTCTACGGCCCAGATATGGAGATCATGCACATTCTTCACACCGGGCATAGACTCGATCGTTGTGGCGACGTGAGACGCACTGATCGTGGGCGGCGTGGATTCCAGTAATACGTCGAGGGATTCTTTGAACAGCGGCCAGGCCCCATGGAGAATGGCGCCGACGACGAGGAGACTGATGAGCGGATCGAGCACCGTCCAGCCCGTCAATAAAATTGCTCCGCCGCTCAGCACGACACCGAGCGAGACCCAGGCATCGCCCAGCATGTGCCAAAAGGCGCTGCGGATGTTCAGGTCATCTTTCGCGCCATGCTGGAGTAGCAACGCGATGCTGAGATTGGCCACAAAGCTTATGGCCGCAATGCCCATGATCCACCCGCCATCGACGGAGACGGGATGCAGTAACCGCTTGAGTGCTACGAGGGTAATGCCGATCGCCGTCAGCACGAGGATAAACGAGTTGAGAAATGCGGCAATCACGCCGGCGCGGTGATAGCCGAACGTGCGCGTTTCGCTGGCCGGCTGCCTGGTGAGAATGTGGGCATACAGCGCCAGAAAGAGCGAGCCCTGATCGACGAGATTGTGGCCCGCGTCGCTCATGAGCCCGACGCTGTCGAGCAAGAAGCCGCCGATGAATTCAGCCGTGATGATCACGGCGTTCAGCGCTAGCGCGATATAGAGACGCGACCGCAAGTGTTCGAAGGAGACGAGAGAACTCATGGCCTAGTGTCGCATGGCCCATGAGACAGGGCAAGCATCCGGGCGAGTTGGAAATGCGGTGTACTACCGTACTGATTGAGCGGCAGTGAACTCCAGAAAGTATTGGCGTGGCAGGAAGCTGTGCTCCCGGTCGAGCCGATATCCTGCGTCGGTCAGTTCTTTGACGATGGTCTCACGAGAGACGAGATGATGTTTGGGGAACCCAAGCTTGCCTGATCGCTCATCGGGGTAAAAATCGATAATGCTGATGCGGCCTCCCGGCTTGAGCGACGATGCGAGGTCGCGGAAGTATTTGGAGCGGTCGTCAAGATGATGGATGGTATTGCAGATGAAGAGGAGATCGACGGATTCGAACGGCAGTTTCGGACTGTCCGATCGAGCCAGGATAAACTCCGCTGTATAGGGCACGTGCATATGCACGATGCTTTCTTTCGCATAGGCCAGCATCTCCGGCTCGACGTCCACGGCATAGACCATTCCGGTCTCGGTCACGGCTTCGACGAAGCGGCGCGTGAAGTACCCTGACCCTGAGCCAAGATCGGCGACCGCCATGCCGGGTTTCAACCTGAGCGCCTCTACTATCTGGGCCGGTTTCTGGTCGCGATCGCGCTCGGTACTATCGAGGTGTTCCAGGTATTGTTTGATATCGTCGGGGCGGCGGTGCTGGTCTTGGGCTATCGCTGTCCCGGCAAGGAGCACAGAGAGGCTGGCCACGAGGATCAGGTTCTTATTCATGGTTACCGGCTCCTCGGTGGTAAACGTTCGCTGAGCACAGGAAATTTTGCTTGGCCGATACCGAAGTTTCCGTTCGAGGGATCAGCCGCTACGACGCGCAGGGTGATCCCGTCCGGTGCATCAGTCGGGAGGGGGACGAAAAACGGGGCTTCGAAGCGCGCCCGGTCGCTATTGTAAAACAGCTGGAGCCGTTCAAGAACTCGCTCTCCGATCATCAGCTCACCATAGATGTGGATTTTCCGGGAGTCCCAGTCCCCGTGCGGGCGAACAGGCGCTCCAGACAGGGTTCGGACTGATGCGCGCAGGGTCACATCGTTTCTCGCGATCAATGACATGCCTGGTTGAGGATGTTCGATTTGGACGATGTAGCCGTAGAGGTGGAGGACGATCCCGTCGTTGGTCGTGTCTTGCCCGGGCACGAGCCATACGGTCGTCGACGCGCGCTGGGACGATGCGGGGTAGGCGAGCGGCCCTTCCGCGGTCACCTCAACCAGCGTGGGACGGAGCAGGTCGAAAGTTGCGGAAAACGCTGCCGCGGGTCGGGAGCTATAGTGCGGCTCCTCCATGAGCCGAGGCGTCCGCATAATTTGATTCTGGTCGCCGGCATCGCCCTGCTGAATACCGGTGGCCAGGATCTGTTTGGTGGCCACGTCAGTGATCGTGACGCGGGCGTTTCCGACCTCGCGGCCGAGGACCATCGACCCATGGCTCACGACTCGAACCAAGATCGTCGTCGATTGGGGCTCGTTCAAATGGAGATCGGGAGGGGGTTCTCCTTGAGCCTGGGTCGCGAGGCAGGGGAGGGGCATCAGCGCAGCACTACAGAGAAGCAGAAGTTGGATTGTGGCAACTGCCCGGTTCATTTCACCTTGGTGCCGGGGTCAACTTCCTCAAGGATGGTGGCCAAGCCACGGACTTCGCTGTCTCCTGCGGCCAGGACCATGCCTTGCGATTCGATGCCCATGAGCTTTGCCGGCTTGAGGTTGGCGACGATGATGATCATTTTGCCGATCAGGGCTTCGGGCTCGTACTTCTTGCCGATGCCTGCGACGATCTGCCGCTGCTCAGCGCCCTCTCCTAGACTGACTTGTAGCTTGAGCAGCTTCTCTGATTTCGGGACGCGCTCGGCACTGAGGACCTTCGCGGTCTTGAGCTGAATTTTCATGAAGTCATCGATGGTGATCTGCACCGGAGCGGGGGCCTGTGGTGCGGGGCTAGAGGCGATGGGCGTCGGAGATGGCTGTGCGGAAGTGGTTGGCGTGGGGGTTGCTGCTGTCGGTTGTTGGGGAGTGGTTACGTCGCTCACGGGTTTGACTCCTTGTGGTTTTGATTCGATGCGAGGAAAGAGGCCCGGGCCTTTGCAGATGTTGACCTCAGCAAGCGGCGTTTCCCATTGATAGGCCATGTGCGGTATTGGTTTTGAAAAGTCGAATGACAGGCCGAGTTGCTGGGCGAGTTGTCCTGCCGTGTGGGGCATGTAGGGATACATGAGTACAGAGAGCAACCGTAGCGCTCTCGCGGTCGTATTCAGCACGGTGTCGATGCGTGGTTGGTCCTCAGGATTCTTTGCGAGTTTCCAGGGGGCAGCCTTATCGATGTATTCGTCACAGAGGCCGATGAGCTCCCAGATGGCCTGGAGGTTTTCGCGAAAGGCGAGCGCGCGATAGCCCTGATCGATTCGTTCAGGGAGGCCTGTCGCTGTGGTGGCAATTTTGGCTTCAAGTTCTGAAATGGCCGGCGTTCCTGCCGTAGGAATGGTGCCGTGGGCGAACCGTTCAATCATCGTCAATGTTCGGCTCAACAGATTGCCGATTCCATTGGCCAGGTCGCTGTTGATGTTGGTCACCATTGCCGATTGCGAAAAGTCGCCATCCTGTCCGAACGGGACCTCTTTAAATAAGAAGTATCGGAACGCGTCGGCGCCGAATGCATCGATCATCTTATTGGGGTCGACGACGTTGCCGCGGCTCTTCGACATCTTTTCGCCATCGACCGTCCACCAGCCATGCGCAAAGATCGTCTCCGGTAGAGGGAGGTTCAGCGCCATGAGCATCGTGGACCAATAGACGGCATGGGTGGTGAGGATGTCCTTCCCGACTAAATGGACGGATGCCGGCCAATATCGATCTTGAGACGGAGTCGGGGGCAGATATTCTAATCCGGAGACATAATTGACCAAGGCGTCGAACCAGACATAGGTGACGTAGTCCTGGTCGAAGGGTAACGCAATGCCCCAGGAGAGCCGTGACTTCGGTCGCGAGATCGAGAGGTCCCCGAGCTTCTGGGTTGTGAGAAACCCCAGCACTTCATTCCTGCGCGACTCAGGACGGATGAAGTCTGGATGTGACTTGATGTGCTCGATTAGTTGTTCCTGATATTGCCCCATCTTGAAAAAGTAGTTGTGCTCGCTAATGCGTTCGACCGGTCGTTTGCAGTCCGGGCAGAGGCCGCTCTCGACATCCTTTTCAGTCCAAAACCGCTCGTCAAACGTGCAGTACCATCCGGTATAGTCAGCCTTATAAATCAGTTGCTTATCAAAGAGGTCTTGAAGGTATCGTTGCACGACTGACTTGTGTGGGGCATCGGTCGTTCGGATGAAGGCATCGTTCGAGATATTCAGCCGTTTCCAGAGGTCCTGAAACTGGGGTGCCAACTTATCGCAATGGGCCTGCGGGTCGATGCCGGCCTTGGCTGCGGCCTGCTGAACTTTTTGTCCATGCTCATCGAGCCCGGTGAGAAAGAAGACGTCCCGTCCTCGCAGCCGCCAATACCGAGCAAGGACGTCAGCCGCTACGGTGGTGTAGGCATGCCCGATATGTGGCACGTCGTTGACGTAATAGATTGGCGTGGTGATGTAGAAGTGATCGGGGGTACTCATGGGGCGTGACAAAAGATATCAGGTAATAAACGGCGAAAGCTAGATTGATAGAGGGACGGACGACAGGGCGACCGCGTCGCGCAGGCGGAGCAGAATCATTTCCAACGCCATGTGGAGATTGAGGTGCCTGGTCGCGCGTTGCTCGGTCATTTCAATTTCACGGAGCAGGTCCAACAGCAAGTCGGTGTTGGCCTGTTGGGCGTAGGCTTCCAATGTCGCAAGATCGTCAAGATAGAGCAGCTGGTCGCGGTCTCCTCCGACTTGAATCAGGACGAGGTCGCGGATCCAGCGGGCCAGCCAGGCGAGTATGTCCTGGGCGCGGTCGGCTTTCGCAATCGCTTCCGCCGAGGTCAGGATGGACCCGATCGATTGCAAGGATTCTGGGCGGACCAAGTTCACCAGTTCCTGTTGACGCGCGCGCGTGTCTTTCACCTCGGCGGTCAGGGCTTCCCCGATGCGGCCTTCGCTGATGATGGCGAGGAATCGCGCATCCGCGGGGGGGATGTTGCCTGTCAGGATGAGCGCGGCTTCCACTTGTGTGCGAGCCGGTGTTGTAAAGCGAAGGGCCTGACAGCGCGACCTGATGGTCGCCGGGAGGGCGGCGGGGCGGCTCGAGATGACGAGGAAGAGACTATGGGCTGGTGGCTCTTCCAGTGTTTTGAGGAGCGCGTTGGCCGCGCCGATGGTCATGCGGTCGGCGTCATTGATCAGGCAGATTTTCCGCTCGCCGATGAGCGGACGGTACATGATCTGATGTTCGATGTCGCGGACTTGCTCGATCTTAATTTGCCTGGTGGCCTGTTCCGGGTCCGGCTCGATGACGAAAAAGTCCGGGTGCGTGCGGGCTTCGATCTGTTGACAGGATCGGCAGGTGCCACAACTGTCGATCCCTTCCGCGACAGGAGGCTGTTCACAGTTGAGTGCTTGCGCCAGACGAATCGCCGTCAATTGTTTCCCGATCGCCTCTTCACCGTGGAACAGATAGGCATGCGCCAATCGTTGATGGGTGACGGCAGCCTGCAGCAGTGCGATGGATTGTTGATGTCCGATACAATCGCGAAAGGGCATGTTAGCTCCGGCGGCGTGGCGGGCGACCTTGTCGAGTCATCCAGCCTAGCACGATCTCGGCGAGCTCGTCCTGGACATCTTGCACGGGCCGATTGGCATTCACGATGGTCATGCGGCGAGGTTCTTCGGCTGCGAGCGTCAAAAATCCCCGGCGCACCTTTCGGTGAAAACGTTCTGTCTCACGGTCTAGCCGATTCTGCGCTCCATGATCAGCTCGCCGCCTGGCCAGGCCCACGGAAATCGGGAGGTCGAGGACGAGGGTGAGGTCCGGCGTGAGTCCGTTGGCCGCGACGGCGTTGGCCGCCCGCAACCACTGAAGGTCGAGGCCCCGTGCGTATCCCTGGTAGGCCAGCGTGGAATCGGAGAACCGGTCGCAGAGCACCACGGTGCCACGTCGTAATGCCGGCTCGATGAGATGGGTAACATGTTGATGTCTTGCCGCGAGGACCAGCAGGGCTTCGGTTTGAGGTGTCACGGGGTCCTGCGATGAGGCGGTGAGGAGGATCTGTCGAATCGCTTCGGCGGTTGCCGTGCCACCCGGCTCTCTGGTTTGGAGCACGCGATAGCCCGCTTGAGTCAGCACGTCAGCGAGGTGACGGATTTGGGTGCTTTTCCCACTGCCTTCGACCCCCTCGAGCGTAATGAAATGACCGTGCGTCTTCGGCCTCTTTGTCCCCATCGTGTCGGCCCCATCGCCAGTGAAGAAAACGGGCCGGATGGTATTCCAAGTTGTTGAAAATAGCAAGAAAAGGCTTGCGAGGCCCTCGTAGATCTCTGTATGATGACCGCCTACGTCCATCGGCCATATGTATGCTGAAAACCTCGCTAAAACGCTACTTTCTGACGGGTCTGCTCGTGATCATCCCCATCTGGGGAACCGTCCTCATTTTGAAGACCCTGTTCGTGGCCGTCGATGGCATTCTGGGGGATCTCCTGGTCCGGCTGGTGCCGAGTCATTATGTGCCAGGGCTGGGGATTCTGGCGTTGATCCTGTTGGTTTTTATGGCCGGGCTGTTCGCCACCAACTTTATGGGTCGGCAAATTGTAAAATGGTGGGAGGAGTTCCTGAATCGTGTGCCGCTCGTGCGGGGCATCTACTCGACGTTAAAGTCCATGATGGACATTGTGTCGTTCTCTGATCAGCCCTCATATAACCGCGTCGTCCTGATTCAGTTTCCCAAAAATGGCCATTATTGCTTTGCCTTTGTGACGGGTGTGACCAAAGGGAGGATGCAAGATCTTGCGCAGGAGCCGCTGATCCACGTGTATGTGCCGACGTCCCCGAATCCGACGTCTGGTTATTTCCTCTTGGTGCCGGAGCATGAAGTCACCGCTGTTGATATGACTGTTGAGGAGGCGATGAAGCTGATCGTTTCAGGTGGGCTCTGCTCTCCCTCCTCTTCCATGGCATCGGCGGTGACGGCTGCGACGAAGCAGGGGATGGTGAAACAGCCCGAAGTGGGAGTGCCGATTGGATGAGCCGTTCACGAACCGCTGAAGTCTCGAAAAAGAAACAGCCGATTGCCATGAACCGGCAGGGAACGATCGCCGGTCTTGCCGTGGTCGTCATGGCGGCCGGGCGTGGGACACGTATGAGGTCAAAGCAGGTGAAGGTGCTGCATCCAGTGGCAGGCCAGGCGATGGTGCTCTATTCGGTGGGGCTCGGATTGCGCGTCGCAGGGGATCGCGTGGCAGTCGTGGTGGGGCATCAGGCCGATGAGGTTCGGCAGGTCATCGACTCCGCGACGTCAACAGTGAAGAGCGGCTCCTCAGTGGCGATTGTTGAGCAGCGTGAGCAATTAGGGACAGGCCACGCGGTCTTGCAGAGCCGTTCGGCATTTGCAGTGGGCAAACGGGGCGCCCCATCGAGCTATCTGATTCTGAACGGCGACACGCCGCTGCTTCAGGACAAGACCGTACGCGAGCTCCTGCGTGTGCATCAGGCGGAACGAGCGACCGTGACTATTCTGACGGCGGTCCTTGAGGACGCGAGTGGCTACGGGCGAGTCGTGCGTACCCATTCGGCCGAGCGGGCAGTCTCTCGTATCGTCGAGGATCGTGATGCCAACGACGGGGAGCGGGCGATTCGCGAAATCAACGTGGGGACCTATGTGGTCGACGGGGAGTTCCTTTTCAGCGCGTTGGAAAAGCTCGACCCGAGCAATGCCCAAGGGGAATATTATTTGACGGATATCGTCCGTCTCGCTGCGGAGCAGGGACGGCCTGTGGCCGCAGTGGTCCTCGACAATCCCGACGAAGGGCTTGGCGTGAATACGCGCCGACAGCTTGCGACAGCTGAACAGGTGGTGCGGCAGCAGATTCGTGAACGATGGCTCGATGCCGGGGTGACGATGATCGATCCGGCTTCAACCTGGATTGACGCGACGGTCACGATTGGAAAAGACACCGTGCTCTATCCCAACGTAACGCTCGAAGGCACGACGGTCATCGGGGAAGATTCTGTGCTGCGTTCCTACAGCAGGCTGACGAATTGTACCGTTGGTAATCGTGTGGAGATTCTCGATCATTGCTTGTTTACAGACTCTCAAATTGAAGACGACGCACATCTGGGGCCCTTTGTTCATCTGCGGCCCGGTGTGGTGGTGCGGAAGAAGGCGAAGGTTGGGAATTTCGTCGAGATGAAGAAGACCGATTTGGGCGAAGGATCGAAGGCAAACCATCTGAGTTATCTGGGAGACGCAACAATCGGAAAAGGGGTCAACATTGGCGCCGGCACCATCACCTGTAACTACGACGGCGTGCACAAATTTCAGACCGTGATCGGAGATGGGGTCTTTCTCGGCAGCGATACGCAGTTGATCGCGCCGGTAACGGTGGGGGCGAGAGCCATCATCGCAGCCGGCACGACGGTGACGCAGGATGTGCCTGCGGATGCATTGGTGATTGCGCGGGTGCCTCAAGTGAACCGGGCTGGGTGGGCTGCGCGCCGACGGGTGTTGGCGATGCAAGCTCAGGTTGGCCCCGTATCGTCGTCACTGTCGACGAAGAGTCTTCCCAAGAACCAGTCGAAAAAGCGGAGGTAGATCACTCCTATGTGTGGAATTGTCGGATACGTGGGCGATCAAGAGGCGGTCCCGATTCTCATCGGCGGCCTCGCGAAGCTAGAGTATCGAGGCTATGACTCGTCCGGCGTTGCGGTGTTGCAAAGCGACAAAATCGAAATTCGGCGCACGGTCGGTAAACTGGTCAATCTTCAGAAGTCGCTGAAGGAAAAATCCCTCAAGGGCACAGAGGGAATCGGCCATACGCGATGGGCGACGCATGGGAAGCCCTCAGAGCAAAATGCCCACCCACACCGCTCGAAAGGCTGCGTGCTCGTGCACAACGGCATCATTGAGAACTATCAGCCGCTGAAACAGCAATTAGAGAAAGAGGGCTACAAGTTCCATTCAGAAACGGATACGGAAGTCGTCGCCCATCTGATCGATAAGTATCTCCAGCAGGGTATGAAGCTGGCCGAGGCCGTGCGAGCCGCCACGAAGGATGTGCGGGGGAGTTATGCGCTGGCAGTCATTTCGGAGCGGGAACCGGGAATCATGATTGCGGCGCGCTCCGGATGCCCGCTGGTCGTAGGCAAGACCGCCAAGGCATCCTTCGTTGCGTCCGATGTCATGGCGATGCTGGCCCATACCCGCGACGTGACCTACCTCGAAGAAGGCGATGTGGCAGTCGTAACGGCGAGTGAGATCCATTTCACCGATATCGAGGGACGTCCCGTTAAACGGAAAGCGACCAATATTACGTGGGATGCCTCTGCGGCAGAAAAGAGCGGATTCCCGCATTTTATGTTGAAAGAGATTCACGAGCAGCCGCAGACGATTCTCGATACCATGCGCGGGCGTTACTCGTATGAAACCGGTGAAGCGGACCTGCCGGATATCGGATTAACGCCGAAAGAATTTGCCGCCGTCGGCCGGATATGGATTGTCGCATGCGGTACGTCGTGGCACTCGGGCCTGGTGGGGAAGTACCTATTGGAGGAGATGGTCCGTACCCCGGTGCAGGTCGATATCGGCAGTGAATTCCGCTACCGCGACCCGTTGGTCGAGAAGGACGATCTCTTCATCACAATTTCGCAGTCAGGCGAGACCGCCGACACATTGGCTGCGGCACGTGAGGCGAAGGCCAAGGGCGCGCGTATCGTCTCGATCGTGAATGTTGTGGGCAGTACCCTGGCTCGCGAATCGGATGGTGTGCTCTATACCCATTGCGGACCCGAAATCGGCGTGGCCTCGACCAAAGCCTTTACCGCGCAGCTCACGGCGTTGTATATGCTGGCGCTGCACTTGGGGCGTGTGCGAGGAACCTTATCGGTTGCGGACGGCAAGGCCTGGCTCGACCGTCTTGTCTCGCTTCCGGCGTTGGTCGAGCAGGTGCTTGGGCGCGAGGCGGAGATCGTGGCGATTGCCAAACGGTATTACAAAAAGCGGAATTTCTTGTTCCTTGGCCGCGGGATTAATTTTCCGATTGCGCTCGAAGGCGCACTCAAGCTGAAAGAGGTGTCCTATATCCATGCGGAGGGTTATGCCGCAGGAGAGATGAAGCATGGGCCGATTGCGCTCATCGATAAGGACATGCCGGTGGTGGTGTTGGCACCGAGGGATCGCCTGTACGAAAAGACCGTGAGCAATCTGATGGAAGTGAAGGCCCGGCATGCACCGGTCATCGCGTTGGTCGCGGAAGGCGAGCGGGAGCTGGGGAAGATCGCCGATGCGGTATTCACGATTCCTGACACGCACCCCTTGCTGTCGCCGATTCTGTTCACGATCCCCCTGCAGCTCCTGGCGTATCATATCGCCGTGTTGCGGGGGGCGGATGTGGATCAGCCGAGAAACCTGGCAAAAAGTGTGACGGTTGAGTAGCAGGATGTTGAAAATCATCCCCAGCTTCGTTCTCGGCTTGGCAAAATCCTCAATGTACCCCGGAGGGTACACTTGCGGTTTTGCCGTCGCCTGCGGCCTTGCTGGAGGATGATTTTCAACATCCTGCGGGATGGGCAAACGGAGGAACATGGAAATTACGAAACAGGAAGTTGAGAAGGTCGCGAAGTTGGCGCGGCTGGAGTTGACGGATGTCGAGAAGGCGGCGTTCACGAAACAGCTGAGCCAGATCCTTACGCATGTAGAGACGTTGAAGCAGTATGACACTACAGGAATTGAGCCGACGGCGACAGTATTGGGGCAAGTGAACGTGTTTCGTCCCGATGACGTGCGGGCGTCCCTATCCATCGAGCGGGCGGTGGCCAATGCGCCGGAGTCGGCCGACGGGTTCTTTGTGGTGCCAAAAATTATTGAAGATCGACAACCCCTTTAAGCGAGGTTTGAATGCTCAGGCAAATGTTGCGGTCAAAGATTCATCGGGCCACGGTGACGGAGTCCTGCCTCGATTATGAAGGCAGTCTCACGATCGACGAGGATCTGATGGAGGCAGCGGGGATTTTGCCCTATGAGGCGATCGTCTGCTCGAATTTGAATAACGGCGAGCGGTTCATGACCTATGCCATGGCGGGCAAGCGTGGCGCAGGTGAGATTATCCTCAACGGGCCGACGGCGCGGAAAGGTGCGGTGCGTGATCAGATCATCATCTTCTGTTACGAGTATTATTCGGAGGAAGAAATCAAGCGCCACCTGCCCAAGATTATCCAAGTCAATGAGAAGAACCGAATCGTTCCAGGGAAGACAAAACACTGATGTCGCTTCATAAACTCTCGCTCTACGAGCTCCATAAAAAGTTTACCGCCGGTGAAGTCACCGCGACGGAGATCGTTCGCGCCTATGGATTGCGGATCGGCCAGGTGGAGTCCAAGGTGAAGGCCTATATCACGCAGGCCAAAGACTCGGTGGTGGCGCAAGCGAGCGCGCTCGATGCGTCGCTGAAAGGGTGGCGCAGGACGTCGCCGATGATGGGGATGCCGCTGGCGATCAAAGATAATATCTGTACCGAGGGTGTCCGCACGACGTGCGCGTCCCAGATGCTCGGCAATTTCGTCCCGCCATACGATGCCACCGTCATTGCAAAGTTGCGCGCTCAGGGATACCTACTCCTTGGAAAGACCAACCTCGATGAGTTCGCGATGGGCTCATCAACAGAAAATTCGGCCTTTGGACCCAGCCGCAACCCCTGGAACCTGCAATGTGTTCCAGGGGGATCCAGCGGAGGATCGGCCGCGGCGGTCGCGGCGGATGAATGTGCCGCGGCGTTGGGGTCTGATACCGGCGGGTCGATCCGGCAGCCGGCGGCATTTTGCGGGGTCGTGGGCCTCAAGCCGACCTATGGGCGGGTCTCCCGGTACGGATTGATTGCGTTCGCCTCTTCGCTCGATCAAATCGGACCGATTACGAAAGATGTGATGGATTCAGCCTTCCTCCTCGGCGCGATCGCCGGTCACGATCCGTTGGATTCGACATCGGCTGATGTTCCGGTGCCGGACTATCTCAAGGCGCTCAAAAAGAAAGACCTCAAGCGGCTGAGGGTCGGTGTGCCGGTCGAGTTTTTTGCGGAGGGGTTGGACCCTGACGTCGAGCTGACCGTGCGGGCGGCGATCCAGGAACTGAAAGCACTGGGTGGGGAAATTAAGGAAATTCAGTTACCGAGGACGGACGCGGCGGTGGCGACGTACTATGTCCTTGCCACGGCTGAAGCCAGCTCAAATTTAGCCCGCTATGACGGAGTGAAGTTCGGGCTTCGCGCCAAAGAGACCAAGGACCTGCTTGAGTTGTATATGAAGACGCGGCAGGAAGGCTTTGGACCCGAGGTGAAACGACGGATCATGCTGGGAACCTACGTCCTTAGTGCGGGATATTACGATGCCTATTATGGCAAGGCGCAAGCGGTGCGGACATTGATTCGCCAGGATTTCGAGGCAGCGTTTCAGGACGTCGATCTCATCGTGACGCCTGTGACTCCCACGCCGGCATTCAAGTTCGGCGCGAAGGCGGATGACCCGCTCCAGATGTATCTGTCGGACATTTTCACCATTTCGGTGAATCTCGCTGGTGTGCCAGCGATCTCGTTGCCCTGCGGATTCAGCCGGGCCGGGTTGCCCATCGGGTTGCAGTTGATCGGTCGGCCGTTCGAGGAAGAGACGCTGTTGCGAGCGGCCTACGCCTACGAACAGAGTACGCAATGGAAAACGAAGAAGCCGGTGATACGGTAATCATGGTGACAGGTCAGAACGTGACAGGGAACCCGGTTCGGTCTCTTCAGGTATTACGTTTTACGCCTCACGGCTCACGCGCGTTGGAGGTCTTATGACAATCGTTGATGTGGCTGCGATTCTGGTCGCAGTAGTCTTTGCGCTGTTGGTGGGCTATCTCGTGCCTGTGCTGATTCAGGTTCGAAAGACCATGGCGGAGTCCGAACAGCTTCTGGCTATCATGAAACGGGATTTTCCGTCGCTGATCAGTGAGCTTCGGGTGATGAGCGGGAATGTGAACGATCTGGCGGAGCAGGCTCGCGGGGGGGTGGAGCATGCGACCGTCCTCTTGCATGCGGTCGGGGAGGTCGGGGAGTCGGTGCAACATATGCACGATGTCGTGAGGGGCTCAAGTGGATCGCTGCTGGCCAATGTTTCCAGTGTGGTCGCAGGATTTAAAGCGGCGACCCAAGTCATGAAGGAACGGTTTCGAAAATGAGGAGGGCATCATAATGGCGGACGATAGGGGATCGGCAGCGGCAGTGGTTGTGCTTGCATTTTTGACCGGCGCAGCGTTGGGCACGGTTGCGGCGTTATTGCTGGCTCCACAGACCGGACGGGAGTCGCGCGAGCAGCTGCGTGGGTATGCCCGTCGGGCAGAAGGTAGTCTTCGAGACCTGGCTGATCGCGCAGGCGATGCGTTTGAAGAGGTCGTGGAGGAGGGGAAGGAATTTGTGGAGTCGAAGAAATCAGTTCTGCGCGACGCGTTTGAAGCCGGTCGGGATGCCATGCGGCGCGAGCGTGATCAGTTGCGTGGGGAGGACCGAGGCTAAGCGATGGTCTACGAAGTTGTGATCGGGGTGGAAGTGCATGCGCAGCTACGGACGAAGTCCAAGCTGTTTTGCGGTTGTGGGACCATATTCGGGCTCACGGCCAATAGCCAGACCTGTCCCTTGTGTTTGGGGCTCCCTGGCACCTTGCCCGTGATTAACCAGGCGGCAGTTGAGATGGCGGTCCGTGCGGGCTTAGCGTTGAATTGTACCATCGCAGCGAGCAATCTCTTTGCACGTAAGAACTACTTCTACCCCGATTTGCCCAAGGGCTATCAGATTTCGCAATACGAGGCGCCGATTTGCGAGCATGGCTGGATCGAGGTTGCAGGGAGTGACGGGCCGAAGCGGGTTCGTATCCGTCGCGCCCATCTGGAAGAAGATGCGGGGAAGAGCGTTCATGTCGCCGGCTCGAATGGGAGTCGCGTTGATTTGAATCGGGCGGGGACACCGCTGTTGGAAATTGTGACGGAACCGGACTTGCGGTCGTCCGATGAAGTCGTGTCGTACTTGAAAGGCCTCCGCGATGTGTTGATGTATCTTGAGGTCTGCGACGGCAATATGGATGAAGGGAGTTTCCGCTGCGAGCCGAACCTCTCGCTCCGTCCGTTGGGCCAGAAGGAATTCGGAACGAAGGTCGAACTGAAAAATATCAATTCGTTCAAGTTCGTGAAGGATGCCGTTGAATACGAGATCAAGCGCCAGACGAAGGTGCTGAACGAGGGCGGGAAAATCAATCAGGAGACCAGGCTCTGGAATCTCGAGCGCGGCGAGACAGCGGTCATGCGCTCGAAAGAAGAGGCGCACGACTACCGCTACTTTCCCGATCCCGATCTGGTGCCGCTTAAGCTCGATAAAGAATGGATCGAGGGTTGTCGCAAGCAGGTCACTGAATTGCCCGCAGCGAGAATGCAACGATTTGTCAGCGAGTTTACGTTGTCCGAGTACGATGCCGGCCAATTGACCGCAACGAAGGCGGTGGCCGACTATTTTGAAGCTTCGGTGAGGTTGTTCAATCAGCCTAAGACGGTGAGTAATTGGGTGATGGGTGAGCTGACCAGAGAACTGAATAACTCCGGAACCGATGCCAGCGCTTCGCCGGTATCACCTGAACGGTTGGTCGGGTTACTCCAGTTGGTCGAGCAGGGGACGATCAGTCTGAAAGTCGCACGCGAAATTTTCCCAGAGGTTTATCGTAGCGGGAAGTCGCCGGAACAGATCGTTCAAGAGAAGGGCCTCATCCAAGTATCTGATGAAGGGGCGCTCGACCAGATCATCGGCGACGTCCTCGCGAAGAATCCGACGCAAGTGGCGCAGTTCAAAGAGGGGAAACAGCAAGTGCTGGGATTCCTTGTCGGTCAGGTGATGAAGGCGAGTGGCGGCAAGGCGAATCCGGGGATGGTGAACGAGCTACTCAAAAGGAAGTTGGCGGGGTGAGGGGGCAAGGGTGTGACTGTGGGCGGACAGGCTGCTCAAAAAGGCAGCCAACGAGGCCGCAGACGAGAGAAAACCGGAGGCGTACCTTCGTGGTACGTTGAGGATTTTGTCGAGACGAGAACGAAGTTGGATGTCTTTTTCAGCAGCCTGAGAGGAAGAGTATGAGCGCGATTCGAGAGATTAAGGGACGGCAGATTTTGGATTCACGAGGGAATCCGACGATCGAGGCGGAGGTCACGCTGGAGAGTGGTGCGCGTGGGCGGGCGGCGGTGCCGTCAGGAGCCTCGACCGGCGAGAAGGAAGCCATCGAATTGCGCGATGGCGACAAGAAGCGCTGGATGGGAAAAGGCGTCTCGAAGGCGGTCGCCAACATCAGCAAGCTGATCGCGCCGGAGTTGTTAGGGAAGGAAGCGTTCGACCAAGTCGGTATCGACCAGGCGATGATCGATCTGGATGGTACGAAAACCAAAAGTAAGCTCGGCGCCAACGCGATTCTCGGCGTATCGCTGGCCGTGGCGAAGGCGGCGGCGGTCGAAACAGGCCAGCCGCTTTACCGATATCTTGGCGGGACGAATGCGCGCGTGTTGCCGGTGCCGCTCATGAACATCATTAATGGCGGGGCGCATGCCGACAATCGGCTGGATTTGCAAGAGTTCATGATCATGCCGGTGGGGGCGCCGAGTTTCAGCGAGGCGTTTCGGATGGCGACCGAGGTATTTCATACCCTCAAGTCGTTGCTGAAGAAAAAAGGCTTGAACACGGCCGTCGGTGACGAGGGCGGGTTTGCCCCGGATCTCCAATCGAATGAAGAGGCGCTGAGCCTGATCATGCAGGCCATCGAGGCGGCCGGCTACAAACCAGGACGGGACATCGCTCTCGCATTGGATTGTGCCGCCAGTGAACTCTACGAGAAGGGGCGGTACCTCCTTGAAGCTGAAAAAAATCCTGAGCGCTCCTCCGAGGAGATGGTCCTGTACTACGGAAAGCTCGTGGATCGTTATCCGATTCTTTCCATCGAAGATGGGTTGAGCGAGTTGGATTGGAAGGGCTGGAAGATGATGACGGAGAAGTTGGGCAAGAAGGTCCAATTGGTCGGGGACGATATTTTCGTGACCAATGTGGAAATTTTTGCCAAGGGGATCAAGGAAGGGATCGCGAACTCTATTCTGATCAAGCTCAACCAGATCGGCACGTTGACGGAAACGTTGGAGGCGATTGAGCTGGCGAAACGGTCAGGTTACACGGCGATCATCTCGCATCGATCGGGGGAGACAGAGGATACGACGATTGCGGACGTGGCGGTTGCGACCAATTGCGGGCTCATTAAGACCGGGTCGCTGTCGCGAACGGACCGGGTCGCGAAATACAATCAGTTGCTCAGGATCGAGGAAGAGCTTGGCTCCAACGCTGTCTATCGGGGGCGTGAGGCGGTGCCGGGGCGATAGGGATGCTGCGTATACGATGATGATTATTAAGCAGAACCGTGGACGGCAGTGGCTCGATTGGCAACGTCGCATGATGACGGGCGCGCAGTATGTCGGAGGCGCCGCTTGTCTGCTGTTGCTGGTTGCCCTGGTGTTCGGTGACATGGGGCTGCCGCGCTATTTGTCTATGCGTGAGCATGCCCAGCAGTTGGACTCGGACCTTCAGGAGTTGCAGCGGACGGCCCGCACGCTTCGAGGAGAGATTGATCGTCTGGAGCACGACTCCTCGAAGATCGAACAATTGGCGCGAGAACAGCTCGGCTACGTTCGCAAAGGTGAAACCGTGTATCAATTGGTTCCAGCACCATCACAGGAGCGGCCACGCCCGTAACACCATGAAGTTTGGCACAGTCGCGATCATTGGACGACCGAACGTCGGCAAGTCGACCTTGCTGAATCAATTGCTCCAGCAGAAGGTGGCGATTGTCTCGGATAAGCCGCAAACGACGAGAACCAGAATTCTTGGGGTCGTGCATGCGCCGGGTGCGCAGATTGCGCTACTCGATACGCCGGGCTTGCACAAGCCGCAACATCTGCTCAATCGGCGCATGGTTCGCACCACGGTCGACACGCTGGAGGAGGCCGATATCTTGTACGTGTTGATGGACACGACAAGTTCGCCTGGTCCCGGCGATCTCTTGGTGATCGATCATGTGAAAGGGGCGATCAGGAAGCGTCCTCGCCCGGTGATCTTGGTGCTGAACAAGGTGGATCTGGTCAATAAGCTGAAGCTGTTGCCGGTCATGGAGAACTACGCCAGATTATATGCATGGACGGACGTGGTGCCGGTATCGGCTGAAACTGGCGATAATGTCGATCGATTGTTGTCGGTGACCGTGGCCCATCTTTCAGAAGGGGATGCGGCCTATGATGCGGAGACCGTGACGGATCAGTCCATGCGGACGCTGGCGGCTGAAATCGTTCGCGAAAAAATTCTGCATCAGACCTACGAAGAAGTGCCCTACTCCGTTGCTGTGGAGGTCGACGAGTTTGTTGAGGAGGGGAAGCTGGCGCGTATTAGTGTCACGGTGCTGGTCGAGCGAGACTCTCATAAGGCGATCTTGATCGGGAAACATGGAGAGCGGCTCAAGTCGGTCGGGACGGATGCGCGGCGTGAGATGGAGCAAATTTTCGGGATGAAAGTGTTTCTGCAGGTGTGGGTGAAAGTGCGGGAGGCATGGCGAGAAGATGAGCATGCCCTCACCGAATTAGGCTACTAGCAGGATCGAGATGTTGCCGACGGAACGTATCACAGAATCGAGTCCAGTGGATCCGCGTTCTCGCTCGGGGGATAAAGATCTCCTCCGCGACGCGTTGCGTGACCAGGCTGATCGGGGGCGGACCAAGTCCGACATCGTGTTGTTGTCGGTGCAACGGCTGTTGCGGCGTGGCGCGATCACCAATCTTGCGAAAATGCTGGGCCGGATGCACCAGGCCGACGTGGCCAAGGTCATTCTGCATCTGTCGTCGCCCAAAGAAAAGCGGGAAGTATTTGAACTGGTGCGGGGCGAGTCGAAGCGCGGCCAAGTCCTGAGCGAACTCGACAGCGACAGCATCAATCAAGTGCTGGCAGACCTTCTGCATTCGGATATCGCCTGGCTGATTAAAGATCTTGGTCCTGACGACGTGGCCTACATCCTCGGTGTGTTGCCGGAGGAACGAGCCACCGAGATTCTTTCGCTCATGCGGACGGAGGACTCCACGGAAGTCGCCGACCTGCTGAAGTATCCGAAGGATACGGCCGGCGGCATCATGACGACGGAGTTTTTCGCACTCCCGGAAGATGCCACGGCACAAGATGCCATCCGCCGTCTCCAGCTGGCGACGGACGCGGAGATGGTGTTTTATATTTACGTGACCGACAAAGATGAGCATTTGGTCGGCGTGCTTTCGCTGCGACAGTTGTTGACGGTTCCTCCCACGACGCCGCTGAAAAACATTGCCACACGTGACGTGATCAGTGTGACGGTCGACATGGACCAGGAGGAAGTCGCCCGCCAGGTGGCGAGTTATAACTTGCTCGCGATCCCAGTCATCGACAAAGACAATACATTGGTTGGCATTATCACGGTCGACGACGTCGTGGACGTGATCCGGGAAGAAGCAACCGAAGACATGCTGAAGATGGCCGGCGCGATCGAGGAGGATTCGGTCTCAAAGTCTTCCAGCTTCGCATCTGCGAAACATAGGCTCCCGTGGCTCTTTACGAATCTGGTCGGCAGTCTATTTTCTGGGGCAATTCTGTGGGAGTTCAGGTATACGATTCAGGAAGTGGTGGCCATCGTCAGTTTTATTCCGGTCATCGCCGCCATGGGTGGAAACGTCGGACTCCAGTCCTCGACCCTCATCATTCGTGGATTGGCAACCGGGCTGATCGCGCTGACGGATGTGCGCACCGTATTTATCAGGGAAATCAAGGTTGGACTCTTGATGGGACTCGCCTGCGGCGTGATGCTGACGATCGTGGGGTGGATTTGGCATCAGGCATTTCTGGGTATGGTCGTCGGCGTGTCGCTGATTATCGCGTTCATGGTCTCGACGAGTATGGCGACGTTCATGCCGATTCTGTTGAAGCGTATGGGGGTGGATCCTGCCGTGGCGGCCGGACCATTTGTGACGACAGCGAATGACATCACGGGCATTACCATCTATCTCTCTCTAGCCACGATGTTTATGGAACACCTTCGCTAATGGGACTGACCATGCGGTCTTGCCGCCAGGCTGGTTTTTTATCGCAACGGGTGTCATCCCTATGCCGCTGATCAAGACGGCGGCCATCACGCTGAATAGTCGGAAGTGGGGCGATGCAGATCGGATCGTGACGTTCTATACCAAGGAGATGGGGAAGGTTCGCGGGGTGGCGCGGGGGGCTCGTCGGATGAAGAGCCGGCTCGGCGCATCGCTAGAGCCGCTCACTATCTGCCATCTGAACCTGTTCGAAAAGTCCGGTGATTCTCTCTTTCGAATTTCTCAAGTCGATCTCGTAGAGCCGTTCATGAGATTTCGAGAAGACCTGACGCTCATGACCGCTGCCGCCAGGATGGTCAATGTGGTCAGTGCTGTGACACCGGATGGGGATCCTGATCTGCCGCTCTTCGAGACACTCGAGCAGGGGCTGCGCGCCTTAGTTGCGAGCCAGGATCCGGCGTTGACCGCGCTATTGTTTCAGATTCGTCTGCTGGGCCTTATTGGATTTCGTCCTGAGACCAATCATTGCACGGCGTGCGGAAAGGGCCGGTTAGTGGGAGAACCTCAGTTCTCGCCTCTCTCAGGGGGCCTGGTGTGCGTAGTTTGTGCTGCACGACAGACCTTCCGCTGTTTGCCGCTCTCGCGAGGGAGTTTGGCTTTTCTGCATCAGGCGTTGCGACTTGCACCTGCAATGGTCGATCGCTTGAGGGCCGCAGGGCAAGTCAGGTATGAGGTGGAGCGAGCGGTCGAAGGCTATGTTACAGTCGTGGCAGGGAGACAACTGCCTCCCGTGAATTTCTTGTCGTATCCGTCATGAACTTGACCCGCTGATTCATTGTGAAAGGGAGTTGCCTGTCATGACAGAGGTCTTGTGTGAACCGAAAGACATGGCCTGGGTCGAGAAGGGTGTGTTGGGCATCGAATGGAGCGACGGGCACAAGGCTGTCTACCCCGTTCGGTATCTCCGCCAGCAATGTCCCTGTGCCGCTTGTGTCGACGAGTGGTCTGGAGTCCGCCGTTTGCAGCCGGACGATGTCCCCATCGTCATCATGTTGCAGGATGTGCAGCCGGTCGGACGGTATGCGCTGCAATTTACGTGGAGCGACGGTCACGACACAGGGATTTACTCCTATGCCCTCCTTCGGCGGCTGTGCCAGTGCGATATCTGTCAGCCTGTGAAGCCGAGTGAACCGAGGAGCCGACGTCTGCTGTGAGAGACTATACTGGTATCAATGCCACTTCTTGTGGTGTTCCTCGGTTCCTGAACCTCAATGGTCTGAGACTCTCGAACTGGGCCGTGGTGGCGTTGGTGGTCGCTCTTGGATCGGCATTTGGCTGCAGCGGGATGCCGTCGTTGGAAGAACAAGAGCGCCATGTGCGAGAGAACGAGTTGGTGCTCCATCAGTTGACCCCGCGCGCGTTTGTCGGGGCATGGGGCGCACCGACGTATCAGCATGCTGAGTTCATGCAGTTCTTCGGTATGAATGATGATTCGCTTATGCCACGGTCGAGATTGGCGAGTGGAGAACCGCCACGAGGGTGGGAGGTTGATATTGAAGCCGGCGATGCGCTGTTTCTAGCTTATCCCGATCGCGGGTGGCTGGTGGTGTTTCTTGAGGAACGGCTTGTTTATCGCGAAGCGCTGACCGCGGCGCAGCTCCATACCTTGGGTCGTAGTTGGCAGCATGAAGATAAGTTTCGCTCCAGATTTGAAGTGCCAACTGCTCCATAAATATCTGTGTCCTGTGGGCCTCCCGTGACCAAGTATCCATTGAATCTCCTCATGGTTTCCTCAGAAGCGGTTCCCTATGCCAAGACCGGCGGGCTTGCTGATGTCGCTGGCGCGTTGCCTCTTGAGTTGGCAAAGCTCGGGCATGACGTCATCCTCTTACTCCCCCACTATCGTTGCCTGAATGAGTCAGGGCGATCCTTCCGTCCGGTCTGTCGCCTCCAAGTGCCGACTCCTCAGGGGCCTGTCGACACGCTGATCGAAGAAGATGTCATTTCCGTCGGTAGCGAAGGTCGCCACGTCCGTGTATGGACAGTCCGAAACGAGGCCTTCTTTGATCGGCCCGGGTTGTACGGAGATCGCGGCGCTGATTATCAGGATAATCTCGACCGGTTTGCATTTTTCTGCCGCGTAACGATTGAGGTGATCGCCTATCAGCACATTGTGAACCAATGGAAGACCCATCTCCTCCATCTGCACGATTGGCAATCGGCGTTGTGTGCAGTCTACCTCAAGACCATGGGGCAAGACCGGCCGGAGATTCAGGGTGTGTGCACTGTACTGACGCTCCACAATGTAGGGTATCAAGGGGTGTTCCCTGGAGTGCAATTCGAGAAAACCGGGCTACCGCAGTTGCTGTTTACGCCTGCGGGGCTTGAGTACTACGGTTCCGTGAATTTGCTCAAGGGGGGAATCGTCTTTGCCGATTTTGTGACGACTGTGAGCCCGACCTATGCGCGAGAAATTCTCACGCCCGAATGTGGCTTTGGGCTGGAGGGTGTATTGCACAACCGTGCGGACCAACTCTTGGGCATCTTGAACGGGATCGACATCGATCGATGGAACCCAGAAACTGATCCCTACCTTCCAGCAAATTACTCAGTGACCGATCGCTCGGGGAAGTTGCTCTGTAAAAAGGCGCTCCAACAAGAGTTCCATCTTCCTGAAACATCGGTTCCGTTGCTTGGCGTGATTGCACGGCTGACGTCGCAGAAGGGGCTAGATCTTGTGGCGGCCATCATTCCACAATTAATGGCGATGGATTTGCAATTGGTGGTCTTGGGAACAGGCGAGCCGGAGCTGGAAGCTATATTTCAGGCGCTTCAGGTGCGCTATCCGCGTCGCATGGGACTTCGTCTTGGCTTTGATGAAGGTCTTGCGCATCGCATCGAAGGTGGGGCAGATGTATTTGTGATGCCTTCACGCTATGAGCCTTGCGGATTGAGTCAGCTCTATAGTCTCCGTTACGGAACTGTTCCTGTTGTGAGAAAGACGGGTGGGTTGGCAGATACGGTCGTGCCATTGACCGTCCAGGCTCAGCAGGCTGGGCAGGCAACAGGGTTTCACGTTGAAGAGGATACGGCAAGCGCTCTTCTGTCAGTATTGAGTCGAACTGTGGCGATGTATCAGGATCGATCGATGTGGGAGCATTTAGTTAAGGCAGGGATGAGCACGGATGTGTCCTGGGCTCGTTCGGCGAACGCCTACGATCACCTGTTTGTGTCGCTGGTTAAATAGGGCCTCCGCTGGGGCGTAGGGGAGAATAGCTAGCACCGCGAGTGAATCGACTAGGGAAGGTTGAGTGTAACCTCAACGATGTTCGTCTCAAGCTCAGAAAGCAAGGTCTTCGCCTGCAGGGTGTAGTAGGCATACTCAGTTTGGGGCTGGTAGCTCAGGACAGTCCTGAGAAGGTCTTTGGCGACATCAAGCTTTCCTGCCTCCATGGCAGCAGAGCCGGCCCGTAAAGAGCAGGCTGCAGCCATTGCTTTTACATCTACCGCAAATCTGGCCGCAGGGGTCGAGACCAACTTCTCAAGTTTCACTGGTAGGGGAAGAACGAAAGATTCCTGAGCTAGCGAATGGTTCGCCGCGCTTGTTAATGCGAGCGCATCCTCTCTCAATTGGTCGATGCCGGTGCCGGTTTGGCAACGGGAGTAGGTGCCCCAAAGGCTCATGAAGCTTCCGTTATCGATGACGGCTGTTTTTACCGGTTGGCCAGTCTGACAGCCGGCTACTACGATTAAGAGGCTTATGAGTATGAGCTGAGTCGTTTTCATGCTACCCCTGATGATTGTCCTGCTATTGAGTTGCTCTCAACCTTCTGGTATCGGAGCAATGCAATCGATAGGCCAAAAACTAACAATGTAAGGTAATGATTTTATTTAATAAAATGCCATGCTCGAAATGTTCGTATGTGTTGAAGAAAGCGCACTGTGTGATTTTAGTTGCAGGTTACTGTGGCAGATTATGAGTTAAAGATATGAACGAGGATACCTGTCCTGGTCGTGGAGTTCGTTTTTCTCATGATGTGTTTGATGTGTTCTTTCACTGTCTGCTCAGTAATCTGAAGCGCATTCGCGATTTCTTTATTCGTCCAGCCCTTTGCCAGGTGCTCAATGACGGATTGCTCGCGATTGGTCAATTGAAACTTTTCCTTGGCTTGATCGGTATTGAGCTGTTGTCGCCTCGCCAACTCCTCTAATGTGACCACGAGTCTCGCATATTGGACCCCACCGCGATCAGGGAGGCCAAATCCCCGCAACAGGATGGGTTGTTCAGGATTGCCTGCAACACGTTTGATTTCGAATTGTTCCCAGTCCTTTGCCTCAGTGCGAACATGGAGCGCCTTGATAATTTCCCCGCAGAGTTCTGTCAGGGCCGTAGGCAAGACTCCATGGGCAGACTTCAGGCTCCCTCCACCATGTTCGGCTGCATTGATTTGTTTTGATAGTTCCGAGGCTTGCCGATTCATATGTAGGAGTTGCATGGACGCCGAGAGGACAACAATCCCTGCGCCTGCCCGTTGATCGGCAAGAGTGTCTGTCGGGTCTACGGGCAGTGAGGAATCACTCATGGAGGAGGGATACTTTCGCGGTTATTTCAAGAACAATGCTAGACAATCCAATGCTTTCTGTTAAGGTAGCACGTAGACATCGAGAACGTAACTATAGAGTGGAAATAGTACCTAACCCTTTAGGGGGAGTCAACACCCACCTTTGGAGAAGCGAGTCCTACATCGTCGGTATTGTCCCTCACTCGATGCCTTTCTATACTCTCCCTACAGAGTCAAGGCGTTCGGATAAACCATGAGGGCATCCGGCGTTGTCAGTAGAAAGAGCACGACGGGCAAGGCTCTTTTCTCGCGGGGCTGGACTCGGTGTTGGTGTGAAGATCTTTGCAGCAATTAATTTCGTAGGGGGGATACAGTGGGACAGAATGAGTGGGAATGGCCAATCGCGACGGATTTCCAGAAACACCACGATCGAGCGGCGCTCTTGCGTCCTATCCCCTACGAGATGACAGCCCCGGTGAACGATCCGCTGGCGGTTGCTCACAGGGGGAAAGCGCTGTCGGTCAATATTAGCAGCGGAGGTATGCTCATTTTGATGGATCAAGCCCCAGCGATCGAACAGGTGATGAAGGTCTATGTGCCGACACCTATCACTGCGGCAGAGACTCCGACACTCGCAGAAGTGCGGTGGACGAGGAAGTTACCGTTTGGTAAAAATAGTGGAGTGGGTCCCTATTTCGTCGGTCTCAAGTTTATGTTCTAGGCGAGATTGCAATGTGAGCTCGAGGGGCGGAGACCACACTGTATGCGCAGTATGATAGTGTCGATTCACTACATGAGGGCAGTGATGAATATGATGATACGTAGTATTGCGATTATGGGTATTATCCTGGCGATGACAGCGGCAACGGCATTGGCACAATCGAAGCCGTCCGCAAGTAACCCACTCCAGGAGTCGGCACATGAGAAGGCGTCACTGATTGTGACGACCGATTATATCCTCGGACCGGAAGACGTATTAGAAGTTACGGTATGGCGGAACGTCGACCTTTCAAAAACGGTGACCGTACGTCCCGATGGGAAAATTTCTCTTCCGCTTATCGGTGATGTATCTGCTGTGGGTAAAACGACGGTGCAATTGGCTGAGGATATTTCTGGTAAGTTAAAGGAATATAAGGAAAACCCCCAGGTGTCCATTCTTGTGAAAGAAGTGAATAGCTACGCGATTTATGTGCTCGGAGAAGTGGCACACCCGGGAAAGTTTCCGCTGAAGAGTAAGACTACCTTGTTACAGGCCGTCACAGTTTCCGGAGGTTTTACAGCTACAGCAGCGAGAAATAAGATCGTCGTGTTTCGCTTTGCCAAGGATGGCGCGAGCCAAATTAAGATAAAGGCAAGCTATGATGACATCGTGTTGAGAGATGGGTCGAATCAAAATATTGAGTTGAAACCGGGTGATCAAATTGTTGTGCCGTCAGAGACAATGGTGCTCGTGCCATGATGTGCAGGAGGGGCGGAATGATATCTGCTATGTGCATTGATTTGATGAGAAAGACTCTTTGCGTGTGTGTGATGGTGGGAGTTTCGCTCCTGCTTGTGGTTGCTTGTGTGGGAATCCCTAAAGAAGCGTTAGACGAAGTCAGTCGGCCTCTCCCGAAGGATTTCCTCCTCGGACCTGAAGATGTTGTGGAGGTAATGGTGTGGAGAAATCAGGATTTGTCTCGTACGGTAGTGGTACGGCCAGATGGAATGATTTCTCTCCCTCTAATTGGAGATGTGCAAGCAAGCGGTCTGACAGCATCGGGAGTGAGTGAAAAGATATCTAAGCGATTATCAGAATACAAAGAAAACCCGTCCGTATCTGTCAGCGTGAAGGAAATTAATAGTTACTATATTTATGTTGTGGGGGAATTCGTACATCCAGGAAAGTATCCGCTGAAATCTTATACCACGGTTCTGCAGGCAGTGTCGTTAGCCGGAGGGTTCACTCAATATGCTTCGAAGAATCGAATGGCAGTTATGCGGACCATTCGTACTGGAGCAGTGGATGAACGGCATGTACGCATTCCTGTTCGCTATGATGATTTGGTAATGGGAAAAGGGGAGGTCGGAAATTTCAGGCTTTTGACAGGGGATACCATTGTTGTGCCCTAAGGTCTTTGCATCCATGGTCCCCCTGTCGCGCTTGCTGGTCGTCGCCGTGGTCGTCTTTCTTTTGGCGTTGACAAATACGGTGTCGGCGCAAACAAGAAGTGATGGAAGTGAGCAGACCTCAGGGACTTCACAGGACGCTTTCCGCCGACCGATTGCTCCAGTGAGCGCACCTTCGGCGGGATCTCCCGCTCCGGTGATTCCGTTTGTAACTATCTCTGAGCGGTTTGATGACAATGTCTTGTTTACCCCGACGAATAAAATGCAGGACTTTGTGACGAATGTCACGGCTGGTGCGCGGCTTAATTATAGGGACGATATGGTTGATGGGACTTTTCGCGGAGGTCTTGTCTCTGAGGTGTATGTACGCAATCCTGGATTGAATTACATTGGGGCTAATGCGGCACTCACTGCTGTTTTGGACAATGCGGTGGGAAAGGTGGTTCGCGGTTTGGGGCTTAGAGTCAGTGATGCAGTGTCCTATAGCCCTAGGTCGCAGGCCTTTATTACGCCAGAAGCGCCTGTGAATAGTTTCATCAATGGCATTCAAGCCTTCAGAAATAATACTCTTACGAATGCCACAAATGTGCTGAGCACGTATGCCCTCAATCCATTGGATCAGGTTAGGGCGTCCTACTCATATCAGATGATCAGATTTTTCAACGATCAGCCAGTTTCTGGTGCTGTCGGTGGTTTGTTTAACTCGGATGTTCACACGCTCTTGACAGGGGTGGAGCATCAGCTCAATCCTTCTGATTCAATTGGAGGATCCTATCAGTATCAGCAGATGGCATTCGCCCCAAATACCGGTGGTCCATCAGCGATGGTGTCTGTTAACAGTGCCATGGCAACATGGAAGAATTCAATTTCTCGAGAGCTGAGGATGGAAGTGTCCCCTGGTGCTTCGATCTTGTCTAGTCTCCCCGGACAACCGCAATGGACGCTGCACACAAGTTTGACGTGGAGTGACACGAGAACAGCCGCGGGAGTTTCATTCTACAGAGACATTTTCCCTGGCTTCTTTTTTGCTGGGTCTGCCATTAGGACAGATGGGGTGACCCTAACTCTTTCGAGAATTTTAACTAGTCAGTGGACGGTAGGCGCTCAGTCAGACTATGCGTCTAGCCGCTCTCTTGGGGCGGGGAGTGGAAACCTTCAATTTAAGTCTTTCGGTGAGCGGGCCTTTCTGAATTACACTTTCTACCCTGGGCTAATTGCTAGTGCGAGCGCAACGTACAATCATTTTACTTTTGGTCAGGTGGGCTCTGAGAATCAGTTGAGTCGTCAGACGGTTACGCTTACGCTCACTGCAGAATGGAATTAATGATGAACTCGTCTACCGAACTTGGCATTCATGACTATATCGGTTTAGTCCGTCGCCGGAAATGGTTGATTCTTTCAGTTGTTACAGTCGCAATGGCTATTGCGACTGTCTTGTGCGTTATCCTGCCGAAAAGCTTTCGTTCGACAACAACAATTCTTGTCGAAAGCCAGAAGATCCCGGAGAGTTATGTAAAATCAGGGGTCGAAGGTACGATTGAAGGTCGAATTAATTCCATTCAGCAAATTGTCATGAGTCGATCATTGCTAACCAAGATTGCCGAGGACTTTAATTTTTTTCGTCCGGATACATCCCCTGAAGAGCGAGAGTCTATCGTAAGCGGCATGCGGAAAAGCATTAGGGTGAATACAGCCGAAACAGGACATGTAAAGGGGCGAAATACAATTGAAGCATTTTCCATTTCGTTTGCTAACGAAGACGCGCTCACTGCCATGAAAGTAACCGAGAGATTTGCCGAACAGTTTATTGAGCAAAACTTGAAGTTTCGCGAGCAGCTTCTGGAGGGGACCTCTAGCTTTCTTGCACAAGAACTGCGTTTAGCCGAGGCTAAGCTTGAAGATCAGGAGCGGTCGATCAGTGAGTTTAAGCGTAAGTTTATGGGGGAACTGCCTCAGCAGATGGAGGCGAATCTCAGGAGTTTAGACCGTCTACAAATGGACGTGAACTCGACGCGTGAAAATATTCAGACGGCTATGAACAGAGTTGGCATTCTTGAGAAACAGGTCAATGAGGCAGTCAGTGGTGCGAGAACTCAAGGGGCAACGGAGTCAATATCCACGAATCAAGGGCGTGTCGGCGACCCCCTGATCTCACGACTTTCAGAGCTGGAGCGTACACTGACCACGCTTTCAGCTGAGTATCGCCAGACGTATCCTGACATTGTGCAGGCTCGTCAGGAGATTGAAGCGGTAAAGGATCAACTGGCTCTCAAGTATGGCGTCTCGAAAGATGAAGTTAAAGCAGGGTCGGCTAAGTTGATAGATCCGGTGCTTCGTGACCAGATGAGGCAGCGAGATGAAGCGAAGAATGAGCTTGAAGTTTTGAAGGAACGGCTTCGCCGTCTGATCGAGCAGGTTAAGCAATATGAGGGACGAGTAGAACGGGTTCCTGCTCGAGAGCAGGAACTCATGATTTTGATTCGCGACTATGACAATATGCAGAAGAACTATCAGTCGCTGCTCGACAAGAGTCTGAACGCCCGGCTGGCAGAGAATTTGGAGAAACGGCAAAAAGGGGAGCAGTTTCGCGTTCTTGATCCAGCCAATCTTCCTGCCACACCTGAATCACCTAATCGCCTTTTCATTCTTCTCGGAGGCCTGTTTGTTGGCTGTGGGATTGGCTTTGGGGCTGCGTTTGGGATTGACTTACTGCGGCCATCATTTAGACGCCCGGAGGAAGCGGAAAGCTTTTTAGGGCTCCCCATACTCGCTGGAATTCCTTCCTTTAGTACATTGCCTGGTGCCAAGTGGAGCCTGCCGGTTTCTCCGGCACTTTCTACTCCACTCACCCAAGACGAGAAGAATAGAAAAGCTCTCCAGCTTTCTTATGGGAGAAAAGGCCAAAATGGGTCTGGCTCGACGGCACTAGTAAAAGGAGCGTCTGCTCAGGACGATGCCTCATGGAATCTTATTTCCAAGTGGTGGCCAAACTCCATGATTGCGGAACAGTATCGAGTCGCTGCGACGCGGCTGGCGCTTATGTCGACGGGGCAGCAGCATTCGGTTGCTCTAATTACAAGCTCTCTGATGGGAGAGGGAAAAAGTTCCACGGCCATCAATCTTAGCCATGTGTTTGCGCAGGGATTGGACAAGAAGACTCTGATCATTGATTGTGATCTTAAGCGACCTGCGGTAAGCAAGTATTTAGCAATGCCTTCCGGTCCTGGATTAGCTGATTATTGGGCAGGCACCCATACGATTGATGAATGTCTTCATAAGATGGGAGATATTCCATTGTGGGTGTTACCCGCAGGGACTCGGAGTGAAAAAGTCATCGAGTTATCGAAGGTTCGCCAACTCGAGCAATTGCTCGACGAGATGCGCCCTCGGTTTGACCAAATCATTCTTGATGCTCCGCCCGTATTCCCATTGGCAGATCTCAACTTTCTGTCACGCATGGCTGATGTGATGGTATTTGTGATTCAGGCGGGAAAGACGAGCCGTGATGTGGTAGAGAAAGCGATGAAATCTTTACGTCCACAATGTCAGGTTGGGATTATTCTTGCCGGCGTTGAATCGATGAGTATTCCCTCCTATCAATGCCATTATGATGACCCAGTTGGCGCTCGGTATGTCGAAGGAAAGTAGAGATGGAGAAAACTACTGCTGTGATCATTCCCAGTTTGAGGGAGATTCCCGTTCCTAGTCGAAGGCGGTACAGCCTTAAACGGCGCGTGGTCATTCTTGGTTGTGGCCAGCTTGCTTCCGAGGTGTATCATATCCTTGTGACAAAACGACGAATGACTGTGGACGTGGTGGGCTTCATCGATCGAGAACCCTCGCAAGTGAGCTCCCACTTAGGGAATCCCCAGATCATTGGTACCTATGAGAACCTCTGCGAAGTGGTTGAACGGTTTCAAGTTCATACTATTGCAGTATGTGTAGAAGATCGACGGTCTGTTCTTCCGGTTCAAGCCCTGCTCGATTGCAAAACCATCGGGATCGAGGTGATTGACGGGCATCAAATGTATGAGGAGGAGTCAGGGCGTCTATCAATCGACCAACTTCGACCGAGTGCCCTCATCTTCTCCGCAGGCTTTCAGCGGCGAGTCTTGACGATGGGGTTGAAAAGGGCGGTAGAAGTGGTGCTTTCGGCCATTGGTATGGTGCTGTTGCTGCCAGTATGTATTCTGATTGGCCTTCTTATCAAGATGGATTCGCCTGGCCCTGTTTTTTACAGGCAGATGCGTGTCGGGCTGCGCGGTCAGCCGTATATGATCTGGAAGTTTCGCTCGATGTATAGCGACGCAGAAAAGAGTGGCCCACGATGGGCGGAAAAGCAGGACCCTCGAATATCCCGAGTCGGCCGTATACTCAGGAAGTTGCGGATCGATGAACTGCCACAGCTCTATAACGTGCTGAGAGGAGAGATGAGCTTGGTCGGTCCACGTCCTGAGCGACCGGTATTTGTCGATGAGCTCAGAAAGAAAATCCCTTACTATGATATTCGGCATACCGTTCGACCCGGGGTGACGGGATGGGCACAGACGCAATTTCGCTATGGATCGACTGCTGAGGATGCACATACCAAGCTGCAGTACGATTTGTATTACGTGAAAAACATGACCCTAGCCTTGGACTTTCGAATATTGACTGAAACAGCCAGAGTTGTTCTGCTTGGGGAAGGGGCCCGTTAGGAGCAATGAAGCCACAACCAAGTCGAGTACATGCGCTCTCCTTTGATGTAGAAGAACATTTCCAAGTCGCGGCATTTTGGTCGACGATGAGGAGGCGCCAGTGGGACAATTATGAAAGCCGGGTGGAGCGGAATGTCGAGAAAATTCTCTCGATCCTCTCGACTCATGGGGTTCATGCAACATTTTTCGTGCTTGGATGGGTTGCCCAAAAACATCCGGAGCTTGTGAGGACTATTGCGAGTTATGGTCATGAGATCGCCTCTCATGGTTTCGGACATGAATTGATTACCTCCCAGACGCCGGGTCTATTTCGGGAAGATGTTCGCAACAGCAAAGACATCCTTGAGAATATAATTGGTGGGCCGGTCCACGGCTACCGGGCCCCGTCTTTTACCATTACATCGGAAACGAAGTGGGCGCTGCCCATACTGGTTGAGGAAGGGTATGTCTATGACTCAAGTATCTTTCCCATCCAGCATGATCGCTATGGGATGCCTGGGGCCAACCCCTGGTGCCATCTCTTAGAGACCCAGGCTGGTGCTCTATGGGAAGTCCCTCCATCGACATTACGAATGGGACCAATTCGTCTTCCGATCGCAGGCGGTGGGTATTTTCGATTGTATCCATATCAGATTTTGCGCAGTTTTCTCACGCGTGCCGCTACTGAGGAGCAGCCACTCGTCATGTATTTCCATCCGTGGGAGCTTGATCCAGATCAGCCGAGAATGGAAGGATCGTTGGTGTCGAAGTTTCGCCATTACTTGAATCTTCGGAAAACGGAATCTCGCTTGCAGCAATTGGTGAAGGACTTTAGGTTCGCGTCGATACGAGAAGCCGTTGACACAGTTGGTGTGGCCTGCGCCGATAAAGAGCAAGCTCTTGGGTTAGAGGCAGCTGGGGGTGTTCCCTGCCTTGCGGAGAAGACTCTCAATCGCTGAGCCTATGCAGGCGCTTGGCATATGGCATATATAACCGCATCAAGAATATGCAGTGGGGTCCGGAGCTCTGATAGGCTGGATTGAGGTTCTCTGTCCACGGGTCAGGAAGACAAGCACCTTAGGCAAAGATGCAGTCTGTCGTCACGCCGTTATTTTCAGGCTATCTCTTCGCTAGATCCTGTCTCTTGAGGTCAAGACTCGTCATGTATGTCACAGGTGCGTAGAACCGTATTGCATGTGGGCCTGCGCCGGACACTGTGCAGCGCGATATCATTGCCAGTATCCGTGAATGACGGCAGACGGGGCTGTCGATCCAAAGCTCCCTGCGCTACTGTGGAGATGTGGGTCGTATTCAAGAAGGTCCACTCTATGGGCTAGAAGCAGTGTTCGAGCTGGAGATGAATCGACAGCAACGAGCAAGGCTTTTGTTGAAAACCCTGACTTGCCAGCGCGGGTCGTTCTAGATCTGAATTCAGTTATCAATCTGAAATTTTCAGGTAAGATTAGCCAGGACGGGTTCTCGCCTGGTTCCCCTAAATGGGAAAGTCTATTAAAGGGACTCGCCAAGGGCTCCTCGCTCCATTAAAATGTCACGCCGCAAGTCCGCAGGGTGTGCCAAGGGGGTGAGGTGTGAATTCGTGGAGAGATGTTTCTGGCCTATAGCACCGGGACGCGGCAGCTCATTCAGCGCCTCTCGTTTCTGTGACAGGGCTGGTTTCGAGTAGACGATAGGGCAAGATCTCATGATTTTTAAAGTAAAGTTGTCGTTCTAGTAAACTCGAGATAACTCTATGTGTGGCATTGCAGGAATTGTAACGCATCCTAGCGCTGCCGTTGAAAAGTCAGTACTCCAACGGATGATCAGTATGGTGAATCATCGTGGGCCAGATGCGGCAGGATTTCACCTGTCTGGACCTGTGGGGCTCGCGCACGCGAGGCTCAGTATTATTGACGTTGGCGGTGGGCATCAGCCGATGCATAACGAGGACAAGACCGTATGGATCACCTTCAATGGTGAAATCTTCAATTATGTCGAATTGCGTGAAGATCTCATTAAAAAGGGGCATCGGTTTCAAACCCAGTCGGATACAGAAGTTATCGTGCATCTGTATGAAGAGAAGGGCGAAGAGTGCGTTCATGATCTGAATGGGCAGTGGGCCTTTGCCATTTGGGATTCCAGACGCGAGCGGTTATTTCTTTCGCGAGATCGGTTAGGGGTTCGCCCGCTCTTCTATGCACAGACTCCGGAAGGGTTTGTGTTTGGATCTGAAATCAAGTCGTTGCTGGTCGTTCCCTCCGTGCCTCGAGCCATTGATCGACAGGCCTTGGATGAATTGTTCACCTTTTGGGTCACCCTTCCACCTCGAACAATTTTCGAAGGGGTCTCAGAGCTTCCTCCAGGGCATTCAATCATTCTTGAGCATGGCGATCTCCAGATCAAACCCTATTGGACCCTCGACTACAACCCGTCGAAAGGGTTGATAGAGGAAGAGGAGGCGAGAGAGGGCCTGCTTGAGCTGCTTCTCGATGCTGTGCGGATTCGTTTGCGGGCGGATGTGCCAGTCGGCGCCTATCTGAGCGGTGGGCTTGATTCGACGGTGATTGCGGCACTGGTGAAGAAGCTTGGGACGACGCATCTGAAAACATTCTCCATCGCATTTGAAGATAAAGAGTTTGACGAGAGTAGCTTTCAGAACGAGGCAAGCCAGTTTCTCGGGACCGATCACCAGGGAGTCCTCTGCTCATCCCAGGATATCGGTCGAGTATTTCCAGAAGTGATTTGGCACACCGAGAAACCTGTTTTGCGGACGGCTCCCGCTCCTCTATTTCTGTTGTCTAAGTTGGTGCGAGAGCAGGGATACAAAGTTGTGCTCACCGGAGAGGGCTCGGATGAAATCCTGGGAGGGTACGATATCTTCAAGGAAGCGAAGATCCGGCGATTCTGGGCTAAATACCCAGATTCAAAGTTTCGGCCGATGCTTCTGAGGCGCCTCTATCCCTATATGAAAAATATTCAGTCCCAGTCCGACGCCTATCTGCGTGCATTCTTCCATGTGAGAAAAGAGGACGTCGAGAGCCCGTTTTTTTCTCACTTGCCTCGCTGGGACATGACATCGAAGATCAAACTTTTCTACTCAACGGCCACAGCGGACAGTCTTAAGCGCTGTGATGCGATGCAGGCGATCGAAGGTCTGTTGCCAAGCCGATATGGGCAGTGGGATCACTTTTCGCAATCGCAATATCTTGAAGCGGCCCATCTCCTTCCAGGGTATATTCTATCATCTCAAGGAGATCGGATGGCGATGGCCCATTCCATTGAGGGCCGGTTTCCCTTCCTTGACTACCGGGTCGTGGAATTTGCGTCGAGACTTTCTCCGCAGCTCAAGATGAAAGTCTTGAACGAGAAATATCTGTTGAAGGCGGCGATCGGAGACATGATTCCACGTTCGATCAGAAACAGACATAAGCAGCCGTACCGTGCGCCTGATAGCCAGAGTTTTCTTGCCGACGGGAAGAAGGGCAAGTTATTTGAATATGTCGAAGAGCTACTTGCTCCTCACGCCATTCAGGAGGGAGGTGTGTTTGATGCAGGGGCGGTAGGAAAGCTATTGGAGAAGGCAAGACAGGGTCAGATTGTGAGCATGAAGGATAATATGGCGTTGGTTGGGGTCCTCTCGACTCAGGTGGTCATCGACCGGTTTATTAAGAACTTTCCAAGGAGCGTGTGACATGTCATCGATTGAGACAGAGCTGCGAAAGTATATTCTGGACAAATTATTGTTTGGACGGACAGAGGTGGCGCTGAGCGGCGATGCTTCATTTCTAGAGTCCGGTATTATCGATTCGACGGGGGTCTTGGAGCTGGTTTCCTTCTTGGAAGAGCAATTCCAAGTCAAGGTTGAAGACGAAGACCTCATTCCGGCGAATCTGGATTCAATCAATGCCATTGTTCGCTACGTAGAGAAGAAGCGAATATAAACGTCATGCAAATCGAGGGATTTCTTTGCTTCTCTGGCAGTCGTCCAGCGCAGAGAACACGATTGCGGGCATGAAGAGTCATGGTGATGATGACGATCGAACCCCCATTGATGCGAACGACGTAAATGCGCGTCGAAGCATTGTCGGTCGCTCCCAAGAGCGGGTAGGACACGCAAGAGAGGCAGACGGTACAGCAGGTTCGTTGTGGCCTCTGCAGCTCCGTCTATTGAATGGCAAGGGTAGGGTATGCGCGTAGAGACTGTCATTGCTCAAACGATGGATTCATGGCCTCACAAGGTCGCCGTTGTCTATAAGGGCCGACAATGGACCTATGGAGGATTGCGAGACCTTGTCGCGACGGTGAAGCGCAGGCTAAGCGAAGGCGGATTTACAGAAGGTGATCGGGCGATTCTCTGGATGGAGAATTCGCCTGACTATATCGCCGCATATCTTGCTGTGCTTCAGGCCGGGGGTGTTGTGGTGGCCATCCATCCCCAGGTTCCGGTCGCAGAGGTCGTTCGTATTATTCGCCATGTTGGTGCAACCGGACTGATCGCCTCTTCGGCAGTCAAGCATTGGACCATTGGCGATGTGAGTTCGGTCGGCCTACGATTTATCGTGAGAGACGACCAGGTCGTTGCCTGTCGTCACGGAGAGTCCACCATCACGAGCCAGGCGGACCTTGCACAAATTATCTATACATCCGGGTCGACAGGCCAGCCGAAGGGTGTGATGCTGACGCACCAAAATTTAATGGCCAATACGAAGTCGATTCTTGAGTACCTGCAGCTTACGTCGGACGACTCAGCAATGGCCGTTCTTCCGTTCATGTATGCCTATGGCAATTCAGTCATGCTCACGCACCTCTTTGTCGGTGGAACGCTCGTAATCGAAAACAGCTTTCTCTATCCTCACGTGATCCTGGAAAGTATGATGCGGGAAAAAATCACCGGGTTTTCCGGCGTGGCCACCACCTATGCCATCATGCTCAACCACTCGAATTTAAAATCATATTCGTTCCCAGCACTGAGGTACTTGACGCACGCGGGCGGTCCCATGCCGTCAGAATTGTTGGTTCGCGTACGATCGGTGTTTTTGGAGGCACGTCTGTTTATCATGTATGGCCAAACTGAAGCGTCCGCACGGTTGACCTATCTCCCTCCAGACCTGTTGGATGTGAAGAAGGGATCTGCCGGCCGCGCAATTCCCGGTGTGACCCTGAAGATCGTCAAAGAGGGAGGCGCGGAGGCACCTGTCGGAGAAGTCGGAGAAGTGTATGCCTCGGGGGATAATATCATGCAAGGGTATTGGCAAGATCCTCATACGACGGCTGATACGCTCCGAGAAGGATGGCTTCGCACAGGTGATCTGGGGCGATTAGACGAGGATGGCTATCTGACGATCGAAGGCCGCAATAGCGAGATGATCAAGTCCGGTGCCTATCGGATCAGTCCTGTGGAGATTGAAGAGGTGCTGTTGCAGCATCCTCAAGTGCACGAGGCCGGAGTGGTCGGCGTCGACGATCCGATTTTAGGGCAGAAAATTTGCGCGGTCGTCACACTGAAATCCGCAGGCTGTGCAACCGACCAAGAGCTTCTCGCGCATTGTGCTCAGGGGTTAGTGCAATACAAACGGCCCAAATCGATTATTGTGGTTGATGCGTTGCCCAAGTCGCCTTCCGGTAAGGTGTTGAGGCAGAATCTTCGCGAAATCAGCTTGCGCGCAGTTCAATCATCGGCGCCTGTTACGTCCTAGCTCGTATCCGTCGCGCGAGCCGCGAGCCTTTCATTGGACTCTGTGACGAAAGAGATTTGTGAGGGATCGAAAAATGGCATGACGTCGAGTCCCTGCTGCAGTGGGTAGATGTCTGCACTGGATGACAACAGAATGTTGGGAGGAGGGTGACGATGAAGCAAGAGTCAGGGCTATTCTCGGCGGATCAGTTGAAGCTTGATGTCAGCAAAGAGGCAGACCGAATTGGTGTGTTCATGCGGGAAGGCGTGTTCAAACAGCTCAAGCGAAAAGGAGTGGTGGTCGGACTCTCCGGAGGCATCGACAGCAGCGCGGTCGCCGCCCTTTCGGTTCATGCCTTGGGGGCCGATCGCGTGGTGGGCATATTCATGCCTGAATCGGATTCTTCAGACGATAGCCTGCGCTTGGGGCAGCTACTGGCCAAAAAGCTTGGGATTCGAACGTTCAAAGAAGATATCTCCGGCATTCTACAGGGGGCTGAATGTTATCGGCGACGTGACGAGGCGATCAAGGCTGTCGTCCCGCAATACCATGCAGGGTATAAATCCAAGCTGGTGCTCTCCTCTCTCGATAGTTCGGAGTTCAGGATCTCGTATGTGGTGGTTCAGGATCCCGAGGGCAAGCAGACGAAGGTGCGGCTCACGGCCGATGCATTTTTGGCGCTTGTTGCCGCGACGAATTTCAAGCAGCGGACAAGAAAGATGATGGAGTACTACTACGCCGACCGCTTCCTCTATGCGGTTGGAGGAACGCCCAATCGTCTCGAATACGACCAGGGATTTTTCGTGAAAAATGGAGATGGCTCCGCAGATATCAAGCCCATCGCGCATTTATATAAGTCGCAGGTGTACCAGATTGCTCGATTCCTCGGGGTTCCAGAAGAAATCCTGAACCGTCCTCCGACAACCGACACCTATTCATTGGCACAATCCCAAGAGGAATTCTATTTCTCTCTGCCCTACGACAAGATGGATCTCTGTCTCTACGCAAAGGACCGGCAGATTCCGGCAGCGGCCGTGGCCGTGGCGGCAGGGTTGACGGCTGCGCAGGTTGATCGGGTCTATCGCGACATCGATGCGAAGCGTGCCGTTGCGCGATATCTACATATGGAGCCGTTATTGATTGAAGCGGTCGGCGACGTTGGGAAACCCTCCTAGGTTTTTGTGGGACATGGCTTGTGGCTGAGGCCGGTGCGTTTCAGGTTTGGGACCGTTGAAAAGACTGTTTCAGTTCGAACCACAGCCTCACCCTTGGGGACAGATGTCACGAGCGTTCGCTCTCGCCTTGATGGCCAGTAGGGGAAGGAGCGGGCTTTGGCGATGATCACAGTGTATGCGTCAAAGCCCGCACCCTTGATGGATATCGTTCTGCTTCGGCCGGCTGAATTGCAAAACTGGAATGGCAGGTGATACGGGAGATGGCGCTGCAGTCTGACCGATCCCTAACGCACTCTTGGGATGGGCTCGCGCGGATGAGAGTCTGTTTCGGCCATCAATCGGTTGGAGCGGACATCATGAAGGCGCTTTCGGCGCTGACCGGCAATCATCTTGAGGTGATTGAAGCTAACGATGCCGAGGCGCTGCAACGTCCCGTGTTTGCCCATTTCCGAGTAGGGCAGAACCGCGACCCGCTCTCAAAATGCCAGGCCTTTGCACGGGTGCTTGAATCAGGGGTGGGGGAGCGGGTGGACGTTGCCTTCTTTAAGCTCTGTTACGTGGATATTACTGCCAATACCGATATCGGTACCGTGTTTTTGAATTATCAGCGTACGATGGCCTCGCTCGGGGAGAGATACCCCAAGATCGTCTTTCTCCATGTGACGGTGCCGCTCATTCGTGTAGGAGGCGGGGCACTGCACTGGTTGCGTGAGAAAGCTGGATGCGTCAATCGTGAGCGGGAGGACCAAGCCAGGCGCCATGCGTATAACCAGTTGCTCCGGGGCGCCTACGGGAGTGTCGGGCGACTATTCGATCTTGCCGAAGTAGAAGCGACATATCCCGATGGGAGGCCTTCCTGTTTTCAGTATCACGGTGATCGGGTTCCGACTCTTGTGCCTGAGTATACGGAGGATGGGGGCCACTTGAACCACGCAGCTGCTGAACGTGCGGCCCGTCGATTGCTGTCATGTCTGACGGCTGTACAGCGTTGTCAGTCGACCTAACGTAGGACCTTGAGCGACCGAGAGGGATATTCGCGATGCAAATTGTTCAGTGTGATGAGAGTTACGCACAGGCCTGGGACGAGTTTGTATGCAGTCAGGAGCATGCGTCGTTCTACCATTTATTTGGCTGGAAATCGGTGAATGAATCTTGTTTTGGACATCAGACATTTTATTTAGCGGCGGTCGATGCGGGACGGATTCGTGGCGTGTTTCCCCTCGTCTATCTGAAAGGCCGAGTGTTCGGAAAAATTCTCTGTTCGCTTCCGTTTCTGAATTATGGCGGGCCCTGCTCCGACGACCCAGGGGTTGAGCTGCGGCTCCTCGACGAAGCGAGGAAGCTCGTCGATCAGCACCGAGTCGACTACCTTGAGATCCGTAGTACGAGAAAGCTTGACGGAGACCTTCAGACATCCGAACACAAGGTCAGTATCACGGTGACGCTCGATAACAATCCTGACGTAATCTGGGATGCGTTCAAGACCGGCCATCGCAAGCATATTCGGCAGGCCTACAAGCAAGGTTTGACTGTTCGGTGTGGTGGCCCTGAGTTGCTCGATACGTTTTACGATATTCTGAGCGAGAGTTGGAAGAATCTTGGCACTCCCCTCTATCAGAAGCGTTTCTTTGAGTGCGTGATGAAGACCTTTCCAGAACGAGCGAGGATCTTCGTTGTGGACTATGAGGGCGCTCCCGTGTCTGCTGCCTTCAACGGGTATTTCGGCCGTACGGTCGAAGGAATGTGGTTGGGGACGCGGCCGGAGTATCGCCAGCTCGAATCGAGCTATGTGCTCTATTGGGAGATGATTAAGGATTCGTGTGAGCGAGGGTATCAACTGTTCCACCTTGGACGGTCGACGGTCGATTCGGGAGGGGAGACATTCAAGAAAAAGTGGAATACGTATCCTACGCAACTGTACTGGCAGTACATTGTCCGTGACGGTCGTCCGATGCCTCAGCTGAATGTGGGTAACCCAAAGTTTCAATTGGCTATGCGGGTGTGGCGAATGCTCCCCATGCCGATCACCAGCATGCTCGGACCGTTGGTGGCGAGAGAGATTCCGTGAGTGCGGCATTGAATATTTGACGGGGTGCGAGGCGGTTCTTTCCTGAGAGATGGGGTTGACAGATGTCGGCGCTTCGATTCATACCACCAGCTGGAACGCCGATGGGCATCGCCGACATCGCGTGGTGGGCCCGGCATGTGCTGACGGATGACGATACACTCGTACGATTCGAGGAAGAGATTCGTGCGCGTTTCGGCGTCCGCTACTGCGCGTTTGTCTCAACCGGACGCGCGGCGTTGACGCTCGCGCTTCTCGCCCTGAAAACGCTGGATAGCGCGCGACGGGATGAAGTGGTCATTCCGTCGTACACCTGTTTCTCGGTTGCGGCGTCGGTGGTCAAGGCTGGACTGAAAGTACGTCTTGCCGATGTCGATCCGGCCACGCTGGATTTTGCGCCTGGTGCGCTCGAGGCGATCGACGAATCGCGGGTGCTGGCGGTCGTCGCCACCAACCTCTATGGCTTGCCAAGCGACCTTCCGGCGATCACACGATGGGCAAAGGGGCGCGGCGTATTTGTCGTGGACGATGCGGCTCAGTGTCTCGGGGGATCGATCGACGGTCAATCATCTGGGACCTGGGGCGACGTGGGCCTCTACAGCCTTGATAAAGGCAAGAACATTACCTCGATCGACGGCGGGATTCTCGTAACAAATTCAGAGCGGGTGGCGGCGGCGATTCACGATCAAGTGTGTAGCTTGCCGAAGTGCACACCGGGTGAATCGCTGATCCATATTGCGAAGCTCCTGGTGTATGCGGCGTTGTTGCACCCTCGGCGATATTGGTTGCCCAATATGCTTCCGTTTCTGGGCCTGGGGACCACTGCCTGTCGAATCGATTATCCGCTGGCGCAGTACGATGGATGGATGGCGCCGATGGGCCGCCGTTTCTTCGCTCGCCTGGATGCAATCAACGCTCGGCGCATCGAGAATGCCGGTCGATTGATGCGTGACCTCCCATGGGGGACGTACCTCGAGCCGGTTGTGCCAGATCCACGGGCCATTCCTGCCTGTCTCCGTTTCCCAGTGCTGATTCATCCTCGATATCGAGATGCGGTGGTGGCAGCCCTGTGCGCAAACGGAATCGGCGCGACCGCTTCGTATCCGACTGCGATCAGCGATGTGCCGGAATTACGAGACCATATTCGAAATGGTGAACGGGAAGTCGTGGGAGGACGAGAGGTTGCCCGTCGTATCGTGACCCTTCCGACACATGGATATGTGACGTTGCAGGACCACGAACGGATGGTGAAGGTGGTTGCCAGCTTGTTGCAAGATCGCCATGGCAGCCGGATGACCGCGCCGCTGCAGGCGCAAGTTCAATCGTCGATTGACGCCATAGGACTTGACGAAGAAAAGTGGAATGCCTTGATTGCTGGGAACGAGACCAATACGGTATTTCAGACGTATCAATGGACGAAATGTTGGCTCAAGGCGTTCGGAGGCCAGTATGAGCAGATGTTCGTTTCTGTGGCGGACCCTTCAGGCGTGGTGGGGATTGCTCCCTTCGTAGTCCAAACGGGAATTATGGGAGCACGAGTGGTCCGTTTTCTCGGAGATGGAAAGGCCGACTATTGTGATTTTCTTGCGGTGAGTGACAAATCGAAGGTGTTAGAGGAAATTTTTGACGTGATCTTTGCGATGCGCGAACGCTGGGATGTGATCGAGCTGAATAATATCCCAAGCGAATCGTCAACCATCGAGCTGGTTCGGGCCATTTGCCAGCGCACAGGACAGCGCATCTTGGTGCAAGACCATTTTCAATGCCACAGGCTGCTGATTAGAGGACACGAGGATGAAGCGCGTAAGATATTCAACAAGGCAGGGTTGCGTAGACGACAACATTATTTTGAGCGAAATGGATCCCTTGCGTTCAAGGACCTGACTGGAACGGCCGTCATTCCGTATCTTACTGGGTTCTTTGAGCAGCACGTCGCGCGATGGGCAGACAGCAAGAGTCCGAGTTTATTTCTCAAGGAGCGCAATCGAATATTTTACCGGGAACTCGCCGTTGCCATGGCTGACAAGGAATGGCTTCTGCTTTCAGTTGTCGAGTTTAATGGACAGCCTTTGGCCCTCCATTATGGGTTTAACTATAACGGCACATTGCTGTGGTACAAGCCCTCGTTTGATGTGACGTATGCGAAACATTCGCCCGGCCTTGTCCTGCTTCGGCATTTGCTCGGATATGCGATTGAGCAGCAACGGCGGGAGTTTGATTTCACGATTGGAGACGAGCCGTTCAAGAGCCGTTTTGCCAACAGCACGCGAAAGACGGTGAGCCTGAAGATTTTTCGAGGTTCAGGTCGGTTCCGCCTGGAATGCTGGAAGCGAAAGCTCTTGTCCGTGGTGAGGGGGATGCCGTGAGTATCAACCGGCCTGCCGTGCCCACATCACCAGTGGATGTGAGTGTGATCGTCCCGACATACAACCGTGGCCCGCTCCTCATTGAGGCCATTGAAAGTGTGCTTGCCCAGACCTGTCAGAATGTCGAAGTGATCGTCGTCGATGATGGATCAACGGATGATACGCTTCAACGCCTTGAGCCGTATCGGAAGAAAATCTCGATTGTTAGGACAAATCATGGAGGGGCGCCGCATGCAAGAAATGCGGGGATGAAAGCCGCCAAGGGGAGATATGTGGCGTTCCTGGATTCCGACGATCGGTATCTTCCGCATAAGCTTGCGTTGCAGGTGCAGATTCTGGATCAGTTTCCCGATGTCGGCTTGGTGTATTCGGAGTTCTCGGGGTTCGGTGACGGTATCACGGAGGAGTTTCATCTGAAAACGTATCACGCTCCTGCATTTCGAAACGGTGAAACCTACGATCAGTACTTCGATACATCGTTGTCATTGAAGGCGGCCGGGATCGACTGTCTTCCGTGGTCGGACCGGAGGATCCATTTCGGACATATTTTCAATCACTACCTCAGGGTTCTATTCGTGTTCACCAATTCGGTACTGGTTCGTCGCAGCGTGCTTGATTCGGTTGGGTATCACGATGAAGGCCTCTCCCTGTTTGACGGGTACGATTTGGTGCTGCGAATTGCCAAGCACAATCGAATCGCATTCGTCGATGTCCCGACCTATCAGCTTCGCTATCATGATGGGCAAATCTCCACGACAAAGCGGGAAGATGGACCTGTCGTCTTCATCAACAAACAGCGGCAATTGCTCCAGATCGTGGAGCGGCATGCGGTTCAGGATGCTGCCTATTACCGAGAGAATAAGATCATGGTTGATGCCACCATGGGGAATCTTCATCGCGCCCTTGGCGTCGCGTTCATGTGTTATCCCGGATATGAAGCGGAAGCGAGGAAAGTTTTCGTCGAGGGCCGGCGATACGGTCTGTCAGTACCGGGGTTCTGGCTCCTGACGTTTCTGCCTGGTTTTTTTCGTCGAGTGGCCATGAAGCTGCAGGAGGTCATCTTGCGAATCGGGAAGAGGACATGAATGGTCCTGGCTGAAATCCATCGCGGACGAGCCATGCTCAGCCAGTTGAAGGCGGATTGGGATCGTCTCGTCGAGCATGGCAATAATCAGCCATCGGCCTCCTTCGAATGGACAGAGGCACTCATGGAGTCTCACGTTCAAGAAAGCGACGACCTGGTATTTGTCGTCTTGAGGCGTCGCAACACCGTTATCGGAATTGTTCCGTTGGTGTTGCGACCGATGAAACAGCTGGGGCAGACAGTTATCACGGCGTTTCCCGTATCTGAGTTGTCAAACACGCATAGTGATTTGCTGATCGAAGAGGTGTCAGAATCAGTTTTAACCGCTTTCGTTGATGCGCTCTATTGTCAGGATCTTCGTTGGGACGTGTTTAATATGACACGGCTTTTGGAGGGGGAACCGCTTGGCGAGTTATGGTGCAGAATTTTACGCCAACGCCGGAAAGCCTTCGAGTTCACGAGTGCGCAACCGTCTTTTTTTTTAAGGCTGGATCAAACGTTCGAGGGATATCTCCGGCGGCGCTCGAGCAGTTTCCGGAATGCCCTGAAACGAACCGAGCGAAAACTGATGAGTCAAGGGCGTCTAGAAATTCGGAATCAGGGAGATTTTACTGACATCGATGAAGCGTATCAGGTGCTCCTTTCCATCGAGCATCGATCGTGGAAACAGGCCCATGGCACTTCCATTGCTGCCGTGTCTCGCCAAACAGTCTTCTATCGGTATCTCTGTGAACGGACATTCCAACGGAATTGGCTTCATCTAGGGTTTCTCTTTCTCGACGATCGGCCGATTGCCTACAATCTTGGGCTCATCGTGAACGATACATATTTTTATTTAAAGACGAGTTATGACTACGCAGAGCGGCCGCTGAGCCCTTCTACGTTTCTTAGGGCCAAGCTTGTCGAAGAGCTTATCGGCCGGGGAGTGAGGCAGTTTGACTTTCCTGCTGAGCCGTATGAATGGGAGAGTCAGTGGACCGACGAGATGCGCTGGCATCGGTCTCTTACCCTGTTTGCCCCTTCGGCAAAGGGTTTTGCGTGCCGTGTGTATCGAAGAGCCAGAGCGTTTCTTCGAGAGAGTGATTGCCATCAGGTACAGTACGTTAACCCACGGGATTCCAAATCTCGGCTTTCGTAGAATTGGGTGCTTCCTTCAGCATGGATTCGTATGGGTACGAAGTGGATGTATTCACTCGGGTTGACGACATGCGAACCATGGCGGCTGCCTGGGATGTCCTTGCTGAGCGATTTGGCAGCCCTCTCCTGGGCGCGGACTGGTTTCTCTCCTGTGCGGAGACCCTGTGTGCCGAATCAGATCTTCGCGTCGTGGTGGTGCGGTCGAAGAATGCGATCTGTGCGGTGGCGCCACTCGTTGTCGTCAGACGTGGTGGGATTGAGTGGCTGGAATTACTCGGGGTGTCGGTGCTCTACGAGCCGGCCGGATTGCTCTACGACGGTGTAGAGTCGCTTCAGCATTTAGTGCACAAAGTAGTCAGTTTTCGAATGCCAATGGTGCTTGCCAGGATTCCCGCTGAGTCTCCGATCGAAGCCACGTTTCGTGCATTGACTGGCTATCGAGGAATGGTTATCAGTCGAAAGACCGCGAGTGCTGCGTACGTCTGCATCAAGGGAAGCTGGGAGGACTATTTTCAGTCGATTTCAGGGCAACGCCGTTACGACTATCAGCGAAAGCGCAAGCGAATCGAGCGGCTAGGCCAGGCGGTTGTCAGGGTCGAGTGCCCTAGCTCCCGAGCTGACCTTCCGCTTTTGCTTGAGGAGGCCTTTAGAATTGAAGGGGCCGGTTGGAAAGCGCGATCGGGTTCCGCCCTTCTTGCCAACGAGCGCGTGCGAACGTTTATTACGCGTTACAGTGAGATGGCCTGTGATCGAGGGGCGCTTCGTGTCTGTTTTCTGGAAGTGCAGGGTCGCCCGATCGCCACGATCCTCGGTATTCAAGTCGCACAAAGATTTTGGGTGCTCAAAATTGGGTATGATGAGGAATGGGCCCGTTGCTCTCCCGGGATTCAGCTGACGATGGAGACCATCCGCTACGCATTCGAGCAAGGACTTGAGGCCTATGAGTTTCTTGGGTCCGAGGAGCCATGGCAGGCTATGTGGCCACGCCATCGCCATGTCTTGACCTCATTGGTGCTGTACCCGACGTCCCTCCAGGGGCTCCTGAGCTTCAGCGAAGATCTTCATCAATTTGCCATGAGGCGTGCACAGCAGATGTTCAGGAGTTTCGCGAAGAGGATGGACAGGCATGTCACCGAGTCATAAAGCCAGACGGTGGATCCAGTCCCACCTCGCGTTGGGAGACGGTTCCCACAGGCAGGGGATAGCAGCGATCGCTGCTCGTCTGAGAAGGGGGATCCCGTGGTGGCTGGGTCTCCTGATGCTGTCCGTGTTGTTGATCTTGCCGAACGTTGTGGCGGGAACGCTCTCGAAGGTATGGCTCCAGTTTCCTGGCCTGGATAAACCGACTCATTTTTTTGCATTCATGGCGGTGTTCTTGATGGCGTATGGTGTAATGCGCGGTCGCGCGTGGCCAGGCCAAGAATGGGAGAAGTTGTGTGTCGCGGTGGGTCTTTCCCTTCTCATCTCAGTAGCGGATGAGGCGCAACAGGCTCTGCTTGGTATGGGGCGGACGGCAGAATACGGCGATCTGGTGGCAGATGCTGCTGGCGTATTGGTCGGGCTGACGTTGGTCATGGCAGGGCGATTGGGCATGGGCCGTACTATTGCGATTGTGGTACTCCTTCTGTTGCCGGTCGCCGCAGTGACTTCGCAGACGTACCATGATCTCAAACACTTCAACCGTGGAATGGTGTATGAACGGGAGCACGACTACCAGCGAGCCAGGGCGGAATACATGCTGGCAGTAGAAAGCGGTTTTCAGTCCCCTGAGCTGTACAATACGATCGCATGGCTGGATATTGAGTTTCTGGGGGCGGATCCCGCTCAGGCGGAACGGTATGCCGCACAGGCGATCCGGATGGATCCGGACAATCCAGACATTCTCGACACCTACGGGTGGGTGTTAGTCCGGGCAGGACGAGTTCACGATGGGCTCGTGTTCCTTGAACGGGCCAAAACATTGAACCCGCATATCTACTGCATCGATCTCCACCTGGGCGAGGCCTATCGCGAGATTGGTGACGACGTTCGCGCAAGGGAGTCTCTTAAGCGCCAAATTGAACGGAATCCAACGGATCGCTTTGGGCGCTCCGCTCGTGTGGCGTTAGACCGACTGGAAGGGAATGCTGGATGACGGCGAGCGAGCGAGTCAAGTTCACGATTAAAGTGGTCATTTCCCACGTCTTATATGCCCTGGGTCTATTACAGTTGTGGCAGTCGATCACGCTTAAGCGCCGTGCAGTGATTCTCATGTATCACCGCGTCTTGACTCCGGAGGAACGTGCCCGTAGCGGTTCACATCCTGCCATCATGGTTGATCGGGAGACATTTGCCGAGCAGATGGCTGTAGTGAAGCGCCGGTTCAAGGTGCTCTCGCTCGAAGGATTTGCGGATCGAATGAGCCGCAACATTCCATTTGATGATTCGTCCTGTTTGATCACGTTCGACGACGGATGGACTGATAATTTTACCAATGCGCTGCCGATTCTTCGAAAATATGAGCTGCCGGCGGTGGTGTTCCTTCCCGTCAACTTCATCGGTGGGAACAGGCTCTTTTGGCAAGAAGCGCTTGTGCATCTTCTTGTCCTGGCTGTGATGACGGCGAGAAAGGATCCCGCCAGGGAGACGAGGCTCCGCGACCTGCTCGACCCCATCGGTCTCGGAGAGATATTCAATGTGCGCCATGACGATCTAAGGCCTCACGTTATTGAGGTAACCAGTAAGAATAGAAAAGGGTTGACTCCTTCTGTGGTAGAGGCAACATTAACAAGTCTGAGAATCGAGCTGCATGTCGAGAACGGAGATAGCACGGGGATAGATAGTTTTATGAATTGGGAGCAGGTCGATACGATGTCGCGGCAAGGGATCGAGTTTGGGGGGCATGGCGCCGAACATCGTTTACTTAGCCAGATGCCGATTGCGGAGGCTCGTGAAGATATTCAGCGTTCGAAAGAGATTATTGACCTGAGGCTCAAGTGTGGTACTCCTACCTTCAGTTACCCGAGGGGCTATTGGAATCCAGAGGTGGCGGGATTAGTCAAGGCATCTGGTTTCCGTCTGGCCTTTCTCGCCCAAGGGAGAAGTGTCAGCTGTGACGACAATCCCTTTGCCCTTCAGCGGATCAATATTTGTCAAGCTGCGACTGAAAGCATGCCGATGTTTCTCGCTCGTGTGGTGGGGTTATTTTGAAGATTCTCGTGACCGACGGCGACAATCGCGCTGCCTTGGCGATCACCCGTTCCCTGGGGAGCAAGGGGCACTCGATTGTTGTCGGAGAAAAGGTTCAGCCATCGTTGGCCCAGACCTCGCGGCACTGTGTCGAGAGCGTGATCTATCCCGACCCCGTGTTGGACAGTGTGGGGTTCGTCCAGACGCTTCTACGGACGATGAAGGAGTTGCAGATCGATGTGGTGTTGCCGGTCGCTGAGATTACGACGGCATTGGTGGCCGAGCATAAGTCCGCATTCGAACAGCACAGCCGAGTGCCGTTTCCGGACGTGGCCACGTTCGATAGGGCGGCAAACAAGGTTGATGTGTTGGCGCTTGCGGAGAAGCTGTCGATACCCATTCCGACCGGCGTGGTTTTGACGAGACCCGGTGATCGCCCTCAGTGGCCAGAGGGGCTGTCTTTCCCGATCGTCGTCAAGCCCCACCGGTCACGCATTCTTGTGAATGGCACGTGGCAATCGACGGCTGTGACCTACGCAGAAAACGCGAACGATCTCACAGAGATTCTCGCGGCGAAGCACCCGAGTGAATATCCGATTCTACTTCAACAGCGGATCGTCGGTCCCGGTGTCGGCGTGTTCATGTGTTATCAACGTGGCAAGCTGGTGGCTCAGTTCAGCCATCGGCGACTTCGTGAAAAGCCTCCGTCTGGCGGGGTGAGTGTGCTCCGTGAGAGTGTGCCGGTTTCTCCTCAAGCCAAGCGCTACGCCCAGGCGCTGCTCGATGCATTGAGCTGGCAAGGGGTGGCGATGGTTGAGTTCAAGATGGATCAGGCTGATCAGACCTTGAAGTTGATGGAAATCAACGGCCGCTTTTGGGGGTCATTGCAACTGGCGATTGATGCCGGCGTTGATTTTCCGGCTCTCTTGCTTCAGACGATGGCGGATGAGCCGCTCAAGCCGGTCGATACCTATCGAGTCGGGGTGAAGAGCCGGTGGTTTTTGGGCGACCTCGACGCGTTGATGATGCGTCTCTTAAAGCGTCAGGACCTGCTCCATCTTCCTCCTGGACATGACGGAAAACTTCGCTCAATCATCCGTTTTATGAGATTGTGGGAGAAGGATACGTACAGCGAGATTTTCCGATTCTCGGACATGAATCCTGGCTTCTACGAAGCCAGGCGATGGTTTTCGAATCATGATTGACGGGAGTACGACCGTGCGAGTGATAGAAGTGCTGTTTTGGCTTTCCGTGTTCGGTGTCGTCTACCCCTATCTCGGCTATCCGGTCGTGTTATGGGTGTTGGGCCGTTTCTTGGGACGGCAGGGGCGGCGAGAGCACGAGGAGGCCTCCTTTTATCCTTCAGTATCGATGATTATTCCGGTCTGCAATGAAGAGGCAAGGATCGAGCGGAAGATCATCAATACGGCGACCCTTCGTTATCCGGCTGATCGGCTCCAGGTCTTGTTCGTGTCGGATGGGTCCACCGACCGAACGGTGGAGCTCATCAAGATGCGAGCGTCTGAGGCAATGACCCTGATCGAGCTTCCAGTACGACAGGGGAAGGGGGCGGCGTTGAATGCGGGTCTCGAGCACGCCAAACATGACATCCTCGTCTTTTCGGATGCCGCGATTGAATTGGAGCCCGATGCGTTACGCCATATCGTTCGGGGATTTCGTGATCCTGAAGTCGGGTGTATTTCCGGAGAAGACAAGATTGCGGAGTCAGGGGGGGAAGCCTGGTATGGGCGGTACGAATTACTGGTCCGGCGCCTCGAGTCGAAGGTACATTCCATCGTGGGAGCGAGTGGATCGTTCTATGCACAACGGCGCGAACTCTGCGGGCCGTTCCTAGAAGGTCTGGCGCCTGATTTTCTTTCTGTACTCAGGACCGTGGAACAAGGATTTCGCGCAGTCAGCGAGCCGGAGGCAGTGGGCGCCATGACTAGCGTCAAGGACTCCAAACAGGAGTTCGAACGGAAGGTCCGCACGTTGATTCGAGGGATGACCACATTGTTTGCCTATGCGCGAGTGCTGAACCCCATTCGTTTTGGAATGTTTGCCTTTGAGGTATTGTCACATAAGGCCTTGCGGTGGTCGGTGCCGTTCTTTCTGGTTATGGCGCTGGCCAGTTCGATCACGCTACTCGGCTCGCCATGGTTTAATCTCGTGGTGATCGTCCAGGTCGCGTTCTATGGAGCGGCTCTCTTAGCGCTTTCAGGATGGAGCTATATCCGGCACTCGCTTTTCGGCAAGATCGCACTCTATTTTTCAATGGTCAATGCGGCGATTCTCGTGGCCTGGTTTCAATACGGGAAAGGAGTGCGGCAGGAACTGTGGACACCCTCCCAGAGATAAAGACCTCAGCGATCGAGACTCCGATGTTTTTCGAGAATGGATCGTATCGGCTCTTTGGCGTCTTGCATGAGCCGGCTACAGCCCCGTCGGGATGGGGTTGGGTGTTTTGCCATCCATTTGCCGAAGAGAAGTTATGGGCGCAACGGGTATACGTGTCGTTTGCGAGAATGCTGGCTGCTCGCGGCGCATGGGTGCTTCGGTTCGACGCAATGGGAAATGGTGATAGCCAGGGACGATTTTCAGACTCATCAGTGGACACGATGCTCTCCGATATCGGGTGTGCCATTAGGCGGCTAGAGCGGTCGAGCGGGACGGCGCTGAACGTGGGATTGCTGGGGCTGCGTTTTGGTGCGACCCTCGCTGCGCTTGCGGCTGAGCGGTGCCCGACTGTCGGCAAGCTCGTCTTATGGGAGCCGATTGTTGATGGCGGGAAGTATATGCAGGAATTGCTCCGAGTGAATCTGACGACCCAAACGGCGATATATAAGGAGATTCGTCACAACCGCGAGGCTTTGGTCAGAATGATGCGGGAGGAGGGACGTACGGTGAACGTCGATGGGTATGAGATTGCTTATCCATGCTATGAGCAAGCCTCGGCCGTGAAGCTTAACGAAGAGGGGAAGCGATTTGCGGGACCCTGCTTGATCGTCCAGATGGGAAGAGCAGGACAACCTATTCGCGCTGAGGTAAAGGTGTTAAAAGATACGTATCGGTCTGCCGATATTCGTGAAGTGGTGGAGGAGCCGTTTTGGAAAGAGATTAAGCAGTGGTACCGGACCGCACCGAATCTGTTTGAGGCAACATCAGCGTGGGTGGAGGGCCGATGATCAGTGACGTCACTCCGGTGACCTTCTGTAATAAGGCGGGTGCCCGCCTGTTCGGGATGTTTCACCAGCCTGCGGACCCCTGCAAGTCCGGCGTCGCAATTATTCTCTTATCGCCGGGGGTGAAGATGCGGGTCGCTCCTCACCGGCTATACGTGAAGATGACGGAGCGATTCGTGTCGCTCGGGTATCCGGTCCTACGATTCGACTTCTACGGCCTGGGCGATTCAGAAGGGGAAGTGCACGAGGAGTATTTGGCCGATCTCTATGGGGCGATCCAGGTGGGTCGCTACATCGATGATACGATTGCCGCGATGGATTGGATGCAGCAGACCTATGGGACATCGCAGTTTATCGTTTCAGGATTGTGCGGTGGTGCGATCACAGGGCTCTTTGCCGGGGCACGAGATCCGCGAGTCATCTGTCTGCTTGGGTTGGCAATCCCGGTCATCATTGATGGGTCCCGCATCGATTTCACGAAATATATGACCGACGTACAGTCGAAGGGCATGCGTGACGATTATGTCAAGAAACTGTGGACCCTTGAGGCCTGGCGCTCATGGGTGCGTTTCCTGACCTTTCAAAGCGACTACAGGCTAATTGCACGGTTGTTGCTCAAGCCGGTTCTGGCACGATTCAAGCCTGCAACGCAGGCTTCTCCTGCGTCCAGCCCAAGCGAAGCGGCAGATAATACGAATCCCTATTTTGCTCCTGCTTTTCGCCAGATGGTTTCCACGTCGCGATACGTGTATCTGGTGTTTGCCGGAATGGATCGACTCTACTACGAGTTCGAGAAGAAATTCGTGGAGCGGAATCGTGCTGAGTTAGAAGCGTACACCTCCTGGTATGAGATCCATGTGACACAGGATGCGAACCATATCTTCTCATTCCGTGAGTGGGAAGAGGACATGTTGGACCAATGTAGCAGGTGGCTTCGTCGCCTTAGTGGCCTGGCAGAGGCGTCTGTTCGCCCTGAGTTGGAGGGGCGTCGATGAGATCAGCCGCACGACTGCTGAAGAGAGGGGTCGTCGATATCTATTGGACGCTTCGAGGTCCAGGTATCCCTGTGGCTGCTATCCCAGCTAACCCGCGATCGATGCTGTTCGTCTGCAAAGGGAACATCTGTCGAAGTCCTTTTGCTGAGCATATTGCGTTAAAGCTGCAGGGTGAAGGACTAGTTTCAGGAATGAAGTTCGGGTCAGCCGGGTTAGATGTGCCCAAGTCCATAGCGTCACCGAGCGGTGCGGTCCAGGGTGCAAAGCCATATGGCATCCACCTGGAGAATCATCGTTCCCAAGCGATTTCATTGGAACTGGTGGAGTCGTACGATATGGTCATTGCCATGGAGGCCTGGCAATATGCGGCGCTCCGATCCTCCTTTCAGCACCATCACGAGAAGCTGTTTCTTCTTCCTTTGTTGGATCCGAAAGGACGGACTACACACAGTGGATATGCTGCGTTCAATATTTATGATCCATACGGAGGTCCGCCTAGCGCCTTCAAAGAGTGTTTTGATCGAGTGAGCCTGTGTCTCAATCGTCTGTTCGCTACGGTCGGATCACAAACACGATCCGTCTAATTCAGCACCTGTCCCTGAGATGATACCGCATACAGGCTTCCCGAACTGAGCCGTACGGGGGCAGGTAACGTGTGGAGTCTCTTCTCCTGTCAGCTCTTGTGAGTTTGGTCGTGCCAGTGATGTGATGATTGAGGTGGGGATGTTTTCCTGTAAGTGGATTACGCGGGTATCTGTGGGCACTGGAGAGGTAATTTGCAGTGGCGGACTTGTTTAAAAGACTCAGCCTGTTCCTGGATCGTTCAGATGGATCGCTGCAGCACAAGGCGATCAGGTCAGGCGTGTGGGTTACCTTGTCGAGTGTGTTTGGCGCGGGACTCTCCTTCCTCCGTTCGATCATTATGGCCCGACTCCTGACGCCGGAAATCTTCGGGCTCATGGCAATTTGCTCGATGGTGATCCGGGGGATCGAGATCTTTACCGAAACAGGATTCGGCGCCGCGCTGATTCATCGACAGGAGCGTTTCGAAGACGCCAGGGATACGGCGTTTACGCTCTGGGTGTTACGTGGTGCCGGGTTGGCAGTGATTGCGTTCCTCGTCTCGCCCTTGGTTGCCTCGTTTTATAATGAAGCGGTGCTGCAACCGGTTGTCGCAGTGATCGGGATCAGTTTTATCTTAACGGGCTTCAATAATATCAATACAATTGCGCTGCAGAAAGAGTTGGATTTTAAGCGTCTGACCTATCTGGAACAAGTTGGTGGGGTACTCAGTACAATCATAGGGTTAGGATTAGCGTATTGGCTACGGGATGTTTGGGCGCTCGTCTATTCGCAGCTCATATCTTCTGTTATTTCGGTGGTATTGTCGTACGTAATGGTGCCTGGACGACCGCGTTTCCGTTTCGATCCCGCGATCGCCAGAGAATTGTTTTCATATGGAAAATTCATGACGGGGTTAGCAGTTGTTGTTTTCTTGACCAATCAGCTTGACAGCGCGATGATCGGGAAGCTCTTGGGCATGGAGGCGCTGGGGTTTTATACGGTGGCCTACACCTTGGCCAATATCCCCTCGACAAATTTATCGAAGGTGATCGCGAAGGTGCTTTTCCCTATGTTTAGCAAGCTCCAAGCCGATTTGGTGCAGTTGCGGGTGGAATATGTGCGGGGGGTCCGCTTGGTTGTCGCTGTGGTTGTGCCGATCTCGGTTGGAATTGTGGTGCTCGCCCATGACATTGTGACTGCGTTATATGGAGCCAAATGGGCTGCCGCCGCGATACCACTGCAGATTTTGGCAATTTTTGGATGTTTCCAGGCGTTGTGGATGCTGAATGGCTATCTCTATAACGCGATTGGTAAGCCGCACATCGATTTTTATATGAACACCTCGCGTCTTGTTCTCGTGCTGGGGTTGCTGTATCCACTGACCATTGCCTACGGCCTTGCCGGTGCGAGTGCGGCAGTGGCCTTGCCGATGGCGGCGCAGTTTGTAGTTGGCGTCTTTTTATCCCGTAGAGTGATCGGGGTTCCCGTCATTGCCACCGTTCAACCGTTGGGAGTCGCCATCGTGCAGGGTGCGGTGTTGGCCGCAGTTCTTATCGCGGCCAAATCACTTATTGTCAGTGATTCCGTGCCAGGCCTGGTATTGGTGACGATCATCGGCGCTTCGCTGTGCCTCCTGTTTAATTTGCGAGATATCCAGGCGCAGCTAACGAGCCACAGGCTATCAATCTTCCCGGTTCGAGAAGCCCCATGAGCGAAGTCCCTGCCAGAGTCTTATATTGTGAGGGTAACGCCGATGGTACTGTCGGCGGGTCGTATTTTTGTCTTCTGTATCTTGTGAAGGGATTAGATCGTAGTCGCTATGAGCCCATGGTTGTGTTTCAGAATGAGCACTCGCTTCTTCCAGAGTTTCATGAAGCGGGAATACGGACCGTCATATGGCCTAAGCCAGCTTCGTTTACGTTTGGAGATAGGCTTTCTGAACGGCCTGGAGTCTTTCGACTTATTCAGACGGTGGGGATGGTCATCCAGAGAACCCTTAACTTCATTCGGAAATTCGTGTTTACTGCGATGGCTCGTACGTGGTTCCTGAGACGGGAAGGGGTCCAGATCGTTCATCTGAACAATACGATTCAGTATAGCCATGATTGGATGTTGGCTGCGAGGCTAGCTCGGATCAAATGCATCGTGCATGAACGTGGAATTAACGCAAGTTTTTCAAGGGCCGCTCAATATTTTGCGAAACGAGTGGACGCCGTCATCTGTATTTCCAATGCGGTTCGCCAAAATATGCGCGAGCGAGGAATCGACTATGGAAATTTGCAGACAATTTATGACGGAATGGATCCCGATGCAAAACAGCGCCACACGACATCTGATGCGCTGCGCAGTGCCTATGGGATCGAATCGGGTGCGACCATCGTGGGCATGGTTGGGAATATCAAGGAGTGGAAGGGACAACACACCGTCATTCGCGCAATCGATGTGGTTCGAAGAACGTTCCCTTCAGTCCGTTGTGTATTAGTTGGGGATACAGGTCTTGAGCATCGGGAGTACGAACATGGTCTTCGGGAATTAGTCCGTTCCCTTGATCTTGCCCAGCATGTCATCTTCGCAGGGTTTCAAAAACATGTGGCGGATCACCTCATGATGTTCGATGTGGTGATTCATGCTTCGGTGTTGCCTGAGCCATTTGGCATGGTCCTCCTTGAGGCGATGGCATGCAGTAAACCGGTCATTGGAGCAAGCGCTGGTGCAGTCCCTGAGATCGTCGAGGAGGGTCGCACGGGCCTTACGTTCCCTCCTGGCGATTGGGAGCGGCTTGCGGATGCGATCGTCACATTATTGGGTGACCCCACATTGGCCCAGTCCATGGGGCGAAACGGATTAGATCGTTTGGTAAAGAATTTTCACGTTTCAAGGAATATTGAGTCGGTTCAACAATTGTATCAAAGGGTTCTCTGTGAGGCCTCTTAATGTTCTTCATTTACGAGATACCCACGAAATTGGTGGGCCTGGTAAGACTATTCTGGAGACCCATCGAGCCATAACGCGGGAGGGCTTCAGGCTCCACCTCGGGGTGTTTCTGACCCGTGGCGAGTCCGGCGAGTCCCCTTTTACGGCTGAAGCCAGGCGTCTTGAGATGCCAGTCCATTTTATTCGGGGGTTCAATCAATATGATCCTCGTGTGATCGGGCGGGTCATCGATCTCGTGAAAACGCTCCCGGTCGACATTGTGCATGCACATGAGGTGAAATCGGACGTCATTACGTATTTGGCGGCGCGGCTCCATTCCGTCCCAATCGTGACGACCCTGCATGGTTGGATCGGGAATGGGTTTAAGCAGAGAGTGTTTACCGCGATAGATAAACGCCTCGTGAGTAGATTTGATCGAGTGATCGCAGTTTCGAAACAAATCGAACGTGATCTTGTAGTCTCGGGGGTGCCGCCGGAGAAGATCCGCTTGTTGCACAATGCCATCGTGATTGAGCGCTATCGTCGAATAGGTCGACGAGGTGTTCTCACCGAGGTGCTTGGACGCCCGGTTTCCAGTCCAGTGATTGCAAGTATCGGACGGTTGAGTGCTGAGAAGGGCCATGCGGACCTGATCGACGCCATTGGTATCGTGAGCAGCCTGGGCCATAAAGTTTCTCTGGTTCTAATTGGGGATGGGCCCGAGCGGCCCAAGTTGTGCGAACAGATCAGAGCTCTCGGCCTCGAGCGTTCTGTTCACTTACCTGGATACATCAGAGAACCGCAGCGAATGCTCGAAGAAATCAACCTGATGGTACTTCCGTCCCATACCGAGGGACTCCCCAATGCGGCATTAGAGGCGTTGCTCATGGAAGTTCCCGTATTGGCGACCAGGGTAGGCGGTACGCCGGAGGTCATCACGGATGGAGAGACCGGACGGTTAGTCCCGGCACATTCGCCTGCCGCGCTCGCAGCGTGTATCCTCGAATTTCTTGCCGCACCAGAGCTGTGGAAGCGCATGGCAAGTCGAGGGCAAGATATGGTGAAAAAAAACTTTGATTTTCAGGTGAGGACCCGTAAGTTGGAAGCGATCTACGTTGAGATGATGATGGGACGGGCCTAGAAAATGGTGTACTACGGGCTGCTACTATTTTTTGCATTAGAGTACATCCGTCCGTCGAGTTACCTGCCTGCACTCAACGCACTGCATTTGAATTCAATCGTCCCTCTCCTTGTCCTGATCGGGGCGATGTTTACCAAACGGGTTAAAATTGCAGATGTCCTGGCAAGCCCCAATGCCAGGTGGTTGATGTTTCTCCTGTCTCTCATCGTCGTTTCTGGTATGACTTCTGACGTCAAAATGTATGTGCTGATTGTCTTTGAAGCCGTGCTTGGGTATTTCTTCATGTTTGTCATTCTCAAGAAGGAACTCTATGACCTCGATAGGGTCAAGGGAGTACTCACGACTTTGATCGTGGTCCATCTGGTTGTCGGAGCTCTGACACCAGAAATGTTTTCGGGTGACGGGGAAAGACATTATATCGCCTCAGGTTCATTCCTGGGAGATGGCAATGACTTCGCGTTGTCGGTAAACATTATTATCCCGCTGTGCCTGTTTATGATGTCATCGTCCCAAGGGGTTGTTCGGAAGCTCTTCTATGCAAGCATCCTGGCCATTCTCATCATTTCCGTCGTGGCAACGCAATCAAGAGGGGGGATGGTCGCGTTAGCCTGCGTAGGGGTCTATTACTGGCTTAAGAGTAGCCGAAAGATTCTGGGAGTCGTTGGGATTCTAATCGTAAGCGCGCTTATTGTGTCTGTGGCACCGCCGCAATTTTTCGAGCGAATGGAAACGATGACCCAGACGGGTGACGAGATGGAGGGGTCTGCTCAAGGCAGGATTTTGGCATGGGGTGCTGCGATTAAAATGGTTTCGGACCATCCTATTCTTGGTGTCGGGGCGGGCCATTTCCCTGTTAAGTATGGAGTGGATTACCGGCCGGAAGGAATTGGGAAAAATGAGATTCCTTGGCAAACGGCACATTCATCGTATTTTCTTATTCTCGGCGAGTTGGGCATTCCTGGCATTATCTTTTTCTTGGCGATCATCATTTCAAATTTTCTAGCGGGTGAACGGATGTCGCGAGAAATGAAAACTCGATTGACCGAGCGCGATGTGACCTGCCGGAATCTGGTGATTGCGCTGAATGCGAGTTTGGTCGGATTTGTGGTTGGCGGAGCGTTTCTCTCGGCAACGTATTACCCTCATATCTATTTACTGGCGGGGCTTCTGGAGTGTGGGCGAGATCTGTGTAAGAAGACGCTCGCAGCAGAGACTGTAGATCTCGGCCCAGAGGGGAATGTGTCCCTGGCCTATCGGGGTGTGTCCGCATGAGGCCGGAAATGTCTTGGCCGCTCATTGGTCATAGCGAGGAGTGTAGATGATATCCGAGGCAAACCATTCCGCCAGTCGTCCGTCTGAAGGACAGCGCCCGAGAAAGTACAATCTCTTGATTGTCGTCTCTAACCTTTGGATTGGGGGGACCGAGGTCGTCATCCAAAATCTTTGTCATACCCTCGATCGCAGTTTATTCAATGTCAGTGTGTGTCATCTCAAGGAGCGTGGCAATATTGGAGATGATCTACATCGCGCAGGTGTGGACATCGTCGGGGTTCCTTCCTCAAAATTTTTCAAGAGAGCCAACTATTTTTCTTTTCTCGAGCTCTTGAAGGTCATCCGTAGTAAGGAAATTGACATCATCCATTCTCATACGACCTATTCTCTCACCGACTCCGCACTCAGCAAGCTATTTTGTCCGAGCGTCAAATTAGTGCATACGTTTCATTTTGGAAACTATCCTCATGATGACAAACGGCGGATGTTAATGGAGCGGATTTTTTCCAAGGTTGCGGATTGTTTAGTCGCAGTCGGCGATCATCAGCGGAAAACGATCGAGCAGGCCTACGGTGTGTCTTCGACCAAGATGAGGAAAATATGGAATGGTGTCACCCTGTCAGATGGGGGAGAAGCGTTTGACCTCCAGTCCGTCATCGGGACGGAGAAGCGGTTGGTGGTGGGAACGATTGCCACGCTGTATGAACAAAAAGGCATTACATTTTTGTTGGATGTCGCGGCCCGGCTAAAGAGTCAGGGGGAGAAGGTGGCGTTTATTGTGGCCGGTGAAGGGCCTCTTCGAAAAGAGCTTGAGCAAAAGTGCGAACGACTTGGTTTATCCGATACCGTGTATTTGATCGGTTGGGTCAAAGACGCGGCAGCGCGGTTAATCCCCAAACTTGACGTCTTCTTTCAGCCGTCTCTTTGGGAGGCCATGTCAGTGGTTGTGTTGGAAGCGATGGCCGCAGGGAAGCCAATCGTCGTCACTCGTGTCGGGGAGAACCCGCTGGTGATTGGCCATGATCGAGACGGCCTTCTTGTCGATCCCAGAAATATTGATCAGATGGTGAGTGCCCTGTCGCGGTTGATTCATGAGCCAGGGTTGGGAGCTCGACTCGGGGACGAAGCCAAGAAAACATTTTATCAGTCCTTTACTGCGGACCGGATGGCACGGGATTATGAACGGCTCTATTTGGAGGTTTTGGGGTGATCAACCAAACGCCTGGCCCCACATGCTGAGAGTGTTATTTCTCTCGCAAATCGTCCCGTATCCTCCTCACGGTGGTGTGCTTCAGCGTGGCTATAATCTGTTGCGTGAGCTAGGGCGCAACGCGCAGGTACATCTGCTGGCGTTCGTGCATCCTGATGTGCTTCCTACGGAGGCGTCGATTCAGGAGAGTCGGGCGGTTCTTCTCAAGTGTTGTGAGGCGGTGGAGTATTTCCCGCTTTGGCCCAAGGCTTCCTCGATTCATCGATTCGCAGGGCTGGCTGCGAGTGCATTATCTTCGAGCCCGTTCAGCGTGTTGGCACACCGATCAGCAGCGTTCCAGCGGCGTGTCTCCGAATTGATCGGTACACAGAAGTTCGATCTCATCCATGTCGATACCATAGCGCTGGCACAGTTTCTGGACAAGCAGCGGTCGATTGCCACGGTGGTTACCCATCACAACATTGAGTCGCAGCTGATGGAACGCCGGGCCGGTGCCGAGACAGGACAGCTTGCGAGGCGATTTTTGCAGCGGGAGACCCAGAAGTTACGCGCGTACGAGGCGGAGAAGGTTGGGGCGTTCGATGTCAATATTTTCGTCTCACAGACAGACGAGAAGACCCTCCTTGAACGAGTTCCGGGCCTCCGCACGGCCATTGTGCCCAATGGGGTCGATATTGAGTACTTCTCACCGAGTCAAGGGATAGACTCGCCGGCGCTTATCTATACGGGCGGCATGAACATGTTTGCGAATCGCGATGCTGTCATGTTCTTCCTGAGCGAGATTTGGCCCTTGATCAAGCAGCGGGTGCCGGACGTGCGGTTTTTTGCCGTCGGGCAAGATCCGCCGAAGGATCTCCTTGCGCTGGCAGCGAGCGACTCTCAAGTAATAGTCACTGGATATGTGTCCGATATTCGTCCGCTGGTCCGGGATGCATCAGTCTACGTCGTGCCTCTGCGCGTAGGAGGCGGGACGCGCTTGAAGGTCTTAGATGCGATGGCCATGGGCAAAGCGATGGTCTCGACCTCGATCGGTTGCGAAGGCCTCGACGTTCGCCCCGACGAGCATCTCTTGGTGGGCGATACCCCTGAACAGTTTGCGGAAAAGACCGTCATGTTGCTGGGAGATCGAAATCGCCGACTTGCGTTGGGGCGTGCCGCTCGCGAATTGGTCGAGCGCCGGTACTCCTGGCGCACGATCGGAGGACAGCTCCTGGATGCGTATCGTCGCGCAATGGAGAGCGGAGGGAAGGCGCGATGAATCGCTATTTAGCCGCGCTCTACAGTTTGGCCCCTGTTTGGGGGCAGAACCTGATCTTGACGGGATACAGCACCTTACTCGATCGTGAACGGTATGCCGGACGATTTGGCGAGTTTCGAGATTTGTTAGCCAAGGCTGAGTGGTTTTCGCGGAGCGAGCTGGAAGCCTATCAGGATGAGCGGCTTCGCACCATTGTGAAGCATGCCTATGAGACGGTTCCGTTTTACCGTCGCCGGTTCGACGAATGTAAGTTGAAACCGTCAGATATTCGAGGCCAGGGTGATTTGCCCAAGGTGCCGCTGCTGACTCGCGATGATGTCCGATCCCACTTTGATGACTTACGTTCCAGAAGTGTATCGCGTGGGTCGATGCGGACGGGTCATACGAGTGGGACGACCGGCACTCCGCTGACCGTCGGGTATGATGCCGATAATGTGTGGATGGCCTACGCGGCACTCGACCGGCATTATCGATGGGCAGGGTGCCGTCTGGCCAAGGATGGAGATCGAATCGGGGTCGTTCGTGGCAATGTCATCGTGCCGTTGGAACAGAAGGGGACGCCATTTTGGCGGATGAACCGGCGCCACAACCAGATGTTGCTGTCGTCGTTTCATCTCTCGAAACAGAATCTCCCGGCCTACTTCGATGCGTTAGCCCGTTTCCAGCCTGCGCTGCTCGACGGATATCCCTCGACGCTGTATGTGCTCGCCAAGTTTCTGCAAAGCCGGGGCGAGACCTTTCCCCTCCGCGCCGTGATTACGTCGTCCGAAACGCTCTACGATTTTCAGCGTCAGGTGATAGAGGAACGGTTTGCCTGCCGCGTGTTCGATTACTATGCGCTGGCCGAGCGGGTAGTGTTTTCCAGCGAGTGCGAGCGGCATGAGGGACATCACCTAGCGATGGAATATGGGGTCTCGGAGATCGTTGACAAGCACGGGCTCCCAACTCCGCTCGGCACTGTGGGCAAACTGGTCGGAACGAGCTTGCACAACATGGCGATGCCGTTGATCCGCTATGTGACGAATGACATGACGAGTCTGAGAGAGAAGTCCTGTTCCTGTGGGCGTGGTTTGAACATCATGGATGACGTGACGACGAAGGCCGAAGATGTGCTCACCTTGAAAGATGGACGGCTGATCTCCCCCTCTGTGCTGACGCATCCGTTTAAACCGCTTGATTGCATCGAGGGGTCGCAGATCGTGCAAACGGATTGTCAGACCGTGATCGTGAAACTCATTCCTGGTCCGACCTATACACCGGAGCATACGCACCATCTGATCACTGAGCTGAAGGCCCGTTTGGGACAGGATGTCCGGGTTGAGGTGCAGATGGTGGATCGGCTGGAACCGGCGGCAAACGGAAAGTTCAAATGGGTGACATCCCACGTTCCACTAGGTATCTGACCGGGCCAGTTCTTCCATTGGTTTGAAGAGAAGGGAACAAGACGTATGTGTGGCATAGTCGGCGTGGTCTATGCTGATCCTGCGAGGCGATGCGAGCAGGACCTTATCACGAAGATGCGAGACATCTTTGCTTACAGGGGGCCGGATGATGCTGGCCTGTATCTCGATGGGCCGGTAGGGCTCGGACAACGCCGGCTGAGCATCATCGACCTCGGTGGCGGGCACCAGCCGATGTCGAATGACGAGGGGTCGCTCTGTATCGTATTTAACGGTGAGATCTATAACTACCGCGTATTGCGGCAAGAGTTGATCGCGAAGGGGTACCGCTTTCGGACCGAGAGCGACACCGAGGTGATTCTCCATCTCTATGCCGAACGTGGAGAGGCCTGCGTCCATGCGTTGAACGGCATGTTCGCGTTTGCGATCTGGGACAAAAAACGCCGCCAACTATTTCTTGCCAGGGATCGCATGGGTGTGAAGCCTTTGTATTATGCCTCTACGCCTGGCGGCTTCATTTTCGGCTCAGAAATCAAGGCGGTCCTTGCGAGCGGGATGATTTCTGCTCGTTGCCGGGAAGAGGCCGTGGCCGAGTACATGCTTTTCCGTCAGGTCGCCGGTCCCGAGAGTCTGTTTCGCGATGTCATGAGTCTTCCTCCTGGCTGCACCCTGACGCTTCGCGACGACCAGACGAAGATCGCGCAGTATTGGTCTCCGAGGCCTTCCGGCGACCGGCAACAGATGACCTATGAGGACGCACGCCAGACCTTTGCCGATTTGCTTGAAGATTCCGTGAGGCTACGGCTGATCAGCGATGTGCCGGTTGGGACGTTTTGCAGTGGCGGGGTCGACTCCAGTCTCGTGACCGCGTTGGCCTCGAAACTCAAGGGAGGCCCGGTCAACACATTTTCGATCGGATTCGACGAACCCGAATATGACGAGAGTGTCTATGCGGCATTGGTGTCAAAGAAGTACGGAACCATTCATCACCCTCTCACTCTCAGCCATGTTGAGTTCAGTGAACTCTTTCCTCAGATGGTGTGGCAGAATGACGAACCCCTGAATTTTGCCAATTCGATTCAAATCTATGCATTAAGCCGTCTGGCCAAGCAGCATGTCACGGTGGTCCTGACCGGAGAGGGCTCGGACGAGTTGTTCTCCGGATATCCCCGCTATCGAATTCCAGGGATCGCATCCTTGTACCGGCGGATTCCTAGCGCTATACGAAGCCTGTTGAAGATGTGGGGCCGTGCAACCCGTGACCATCGAGTGGACAAGCTCGATCGCTACGTCGCCTGCTCTCCTGAGGAGACGTTAATGTACAACACGAGTGTATTGCGTCCGGAGGTCGTGGCGTCTGCTTGTCCGCGGATACTCAGCGCAAATCTCGATTATCGGCTGGCCTGTCTCAAGGGGACGGAGAATGTAGGGTTGGATGCGGTCGCCCGTTTGTCACTCCTCGATCAGGAATGTTTCCTCGTTTCCATTCTCAATCGGCAGGATAAAATGAGCATGGCGGCGAGTATCGAGTCGCGCGTTCCATTTATGGATTATCGGATTGTTGAATTTGCGAATAGTCTGCCGACTGCGTACAAGCTGAGAGCCGGGGTCGGCAAGGCTATTGTCAAGGATGTGGCGAGGACGTTCTTGCCAGCAGAAATCGTCGATCGACGCAAGTCTGGTTTCGGCGTTCCACTGGAGCGTTGGTTCCGGTCGAACGAGGGGATGGGAGCGAGGATGTTGGCATTTCCAGACCAGGCCGACGCTGATTTGTTCGATCGTGTGGCGCTCCGTCGAATCGTCACGGAGCATCGGTCTGGGACACATGACCATTCCGAGTTGCTGTGGACTGCGTTGAATCTACATGTCTGGCGTGAAACGTTTCATTGCTAGAGTCATGTGCGGAAATGCATTAGAGTACAGCAGCCGTTAACAATAGAAGGGACGATTGGACTTATTTCGAGTTGTTGAAGCCGACTCCTCAAGGGAGAATTGCTCAATAGTCCGTGATAAACCAAGAATCGACTGACATGGGACAACAAGGTCACGCACAGATACCAGTAGATGTCGCGCTTATTGGTTGTGGCAAGATGGGTGTGCATCACGCCAAAGCCATCAAGGCACATGGCGCAGGCCGCATCATCGCATTGGCCGATCCCTCCGGTGATCGGTCCAAATTGGACGGGCTGGTGCCCAAGGATGTGCCGTTTTTTACGTCCGTCTCCGACCTGCTCAAGTCTGTCAACCCGACAGTGGTCCATATCGCGACGCCACCTGCCACCCATGCCGACCTGGCAATGTTGTGCCTCTCACACGGTGCACATGTCTACGTCGAAAAACCGTTTACGCTTCGATTAGCCGATGCGGAGGCGGTGCTCGATGCCGCACGGCGTGCAGGTCGATCGGTCTGTGCCGGTCACCAGTTGTTGTATGAGTCGCCGGCGCGGGCCTTGGCGGCGGCGCTTCCGCTCATCGGCCGTGTGGTCCATGTGGAGAGTTATTTTTCGTTTAAAACGGTACGGAAGTCCAACGACGGACGATCTTTGCTGTCTCCGATCGATCAACTGCTCGATATTTTGCCGCATCCTGTCTACACCCTCCTCGACGCCTTAGGGGGAGCCGCCGGGACGGCACCGCAGCTGCAGTCGATGCTGGTCAGGCCTGAAGGGGAAGTGCATGCCATTCTGCAGGCCGGCGAGACTACGGGGGTATTGGTCGTTACGCTACGAGGACGGCCGATCGATTCGTATCTTCGTGTGGTGGGGACCAGCGGATCACTTCGCGCGGACTTCGTCAGGGGGGCGCTCACGAAGTTGCCAGGGCCTGGCACGTCAGCCGTGTCGATTCTTTCCAACCCCTATCGTGAAGGGATGCAGATTCTGATCGGATCGACTCGGGGGTTTGCCTCGCGTATTCTCCATAAAGGAAAGGGGTATCCAGGTCTGGCCGAGTTGATCGAAGCTTTTTATGACAGCGTTCGCCAGGGCACTCCGCCGCCGTTGTCTCCCTCTTCCATCCGTGAGACGGTTCGTCTGTGTGAACAGATCGGGGAGAAGTTGCGCAGCGCCAAGGCAGAATATGAGGTACGAGCGGAGGCGGACCTGGCCGCTCGCGAGCGGCAACTTTCGCCGACCGATGTGAAGAAGGGCCGCGTCTTGGTTACAGGAGGAACGGGGCTGCTTGGCCGTGCAGTCGTGGCTGAGCTTCGTCAATGCGGATGGCCGGTACGCGCGCTTGGGCGGCGCGTGCCTCCTCCGTCGGAGCGACAGGCTGGGGTTGAGTATATAGGAGCAGATCTTGGCGGGGACTTCGACGGGGCTGTCCTATCAGGAGTGGAGACCGTGGTGCATTGTGCGGCTGAGACTGCAGGGGGCAAAGAGGCCCATGAACGGAACTCGGTCCTGGCGACAAAGAATCTCCTCCATAGCGCGGCGAAGGCGTCGGTTAAGCGGTTTATCCACATCAGTAGCCTCGGGATCTTGAAGACCGGTAAAGAGATGGGGGGGCCGCTCGATGAGCGGACGCCGGTGGATGCTGGCAATCTGGCTCGCGGACCCTATGTCTGGGGCAAGGCCGAATCTGAACGTGAGGTAATGGAGCAGGGGCCTGCATTGGGTTTGACGGTGAAGGTCATCAGGCCAGGCCCGCTGGTCGATTTCTCAGATTTTGAACCACCCGGACGACTCGGTCGTGAGCTGGGACCCGTCTATGTCGCGGTAGGGCCTCGGTCGAGCCGACTGAGTCTGTGTGACGTGGGGACCGCTGCAAAAGTGATCCGGTCAACAGTGCAGGATATTGATGCCGCACCATCTGTGGTCAATCTTGTGGAGCCAGCTGCCCCCACGCGAGAGGAATTGCTTGCACTGTTGTTGAAGAAACGTCCAGATCTTAAGTCCATCTGGCTACCAGCGGTCGTGCTATCGTTGTTGTCGCCGATTCTTATTCTCCTCCAGCGAATCGTTCTGCGTGGCAAGACCCCGATTGATATCGCTGCGGCATTTTCCTCGGAACGCTATAACACCACAATCGCCGCTCAAGTAATTCAACGAGCCGGACAGACAACCAAGTCGAGGCTGACATGAACGAGTTGACCGAGAAGGCGGATGATGCGCACTCAGATTCAGCGATTCATCAGAAGTGGGTTGCGAATTATCGTACAGCAGAGATGCAGGCGTTTTATGAAATGGCATTTGACTTAATTGCCGAGCGCTTGAATGCTCCCACCGACTCAATGATCCTGGACGCAGGTTGCGGAAGTTGTGCCAAGTCGGTGCTGTTGGCTGCCAGAGGGTTTCGAGTGACTGCCAGCGACTACGCGGCCAACGCGTTGGAACTCGCTGCGGAAACAGTGCGCGAACGGGGCTTTCAGAATCGGATTACGTTGCAGCGAGAAGATATATTGGGGCTCTCGTTTCCCGATAGGTCATTTCCCTATGTCATCTGCTGGGGCGTGTTGATGCATATTCCCGATCTGCAACGAGCATTGGCAGAATTGGCACGGGTCGTAGCGCCGGGGGGCATGCTGGTCTTAAGCGAAGGGAATATGTACTCCATTCAGGCGGTGATAATGCGATGGCTCAAGAAGCTCCTCGGTCGTGAACGGGCCACGATCGACAGGGTTGCGGGAGGAATTGAGTATACTGAAAAGACGAGCCAGGGTGTTTTATTGACTAGGCAAACAGATATTCCCTGGCTTATTGCCGAATGTGAACGGCTGGGTTTATGCCTGAAGGCACGAGAACCTGGCCAATTTACAGAGCTATATGTGGCCGTGCCATGGCGGCCATTCAAGAGGTTTATCCATGCCTTCAACAAGGTATGGTTTCGATACATCAGGCTCGCCGGACCAGCATTCGGGAATATCCTTGTCTTTGAAAAGCCAAAATAGGTCGCAGAATATAGATTGGCTGATATGGAAGAATCGAATTCGTCGATTGGTTCCGCTGCAGAGATATGTGCTGGCGGTGGCTGTTAGTGCAATGAGCTCGTTTGTCCCAATGACGGTGAGCGGAGGTGAGTTGGGTGGCCTAGGGGGCAGCGCAGGGATGGATAAAATAGCGGTGGGCTCAAAAACTCTTGTGGTTCTTGGGGCTTCATATGCCGGAGGCTGGGATCCAAAGCAGCCGGTTGCCGGTTACCGAATAGTGAATAAAGGCGTGAGTGGGCAACAGTCGTTTGAGATGTTGGCTCGCTTCGAGGGCGAAGTGTCAGGGGTAAAGCCTGATGCGGTGATCATTTGGGGGTTCATCAATGATGTGTTTCGATCTGATCGAGCACAGATTGATGAGACCTTGAGGCGGACGAGGGAAAGCACACTGGCCATGGTGGAGCTGGCCAGAAAGTCTGGAATCAGTCCTATCCTCGCGACAGAGGTGACTATCAGGACCAAGGCTGGGTGGGTAGAAGCATTAGAGTCAATGATTGGAAGGATCCTCGGGAAGTCAAGTTATCAGGATTACATCAACGGGCATGTAATAGAGACAAATCGTTGGATTAAAGAGACGGCGGCTCGTGAAGGGATTCTCCTTTTAGACTTTGAAAAGGTGCTTGCTGATCAAAGCGGGCTACGTCGGAAAGAGTTTGCCTTGCCTGACGGGAGTCACATTTCCGTCCAGGGGTACGAGGCCTTGACCCAGTATGCCAAAAATCAATTACAGGCTGTACCCGGCATCCGTTAGTGTTCAATTCTGGCTTACTCCTCTCAGGCCCTAGGGAACGGCGCGTCGCATGTTTTATTCCCTTCTAGGGGCAGGAGATGATTGATACATCCCTCTCCTGAGACCTGTATTTGATTCTGACGTCATGATGAGAGCGTAGACCTTCTGTCACTCTCTGAAGAATTTGATGAGGGCCATCGGTTGTGCTCCGTTCCAGAAAGGATTTTCCCCGATGGGAGACCCCATGTCACAACGGACAGTGCGAGTGTTTACCGTAGTGCTATTGTTCGTTTCGACTGTGTTCTCAGTGGCTGTTGCCGAAGGTATCGCTCGATTTTTCATTCATCTCCCACAAGAGAGAATCTACCCACAGGTTCGCTACCAGGCGCATCCTGTCCGTGGATTTACCTTGCAGTCGGCCCAGACCGCCTATACGAAAGATCAGGTTGCAACCATAGATAGCCTTGGGTTTCGCGTCAATGGCGTACCTGCGTCCAAAAACATTCCAAAGCTTCGGATCCTCGCCCTCGGTGACTCCTTTACGTTTGGTTATGGAGTGGCTGATCGTGAGACGTGGCCAGCTGCTCTTGAACGGAAGCTTGGTCACACAGTTGAGATCATTAATGCGGGCACCACCAGCTATAACGTTTTTCATGAATTCGACATTCTCCGAGAAAAAGGGCTTGGACTAAAGCCTGGAGTCGTCATTCACGGGCTCTATTGGAACGATCATATGATGAATCGCCCGCCTCGTCCAACCGACCCGCCACTATTAACCGCGGATGGGCATTTCACGTGGGATGGAGATGATAATCCAGCGAGCGGTCCGTTTTGGTTGCGCGGAGTTCGTTGGCTGAAGGGCCATTCTGTTCTCGCCCATTCTGCGTTGATGCAGGCTAAGCGCTATATCACTTCTCCAGATTCAGGCGTTCACCTGTACGATCTTGAGTACCGTAAGCTCTTGGCAGGGGAGTTAGTGCCAGACGCGTGGCAGGTTGTCGATGATTTTTATCGAGAATTGAAGCAGCTAGGCGAAGAGTCCGGGTTTAGCGTCTATGTGATCATTTTCCCAGTTCGTGACATCATCACGATGCCGGATCCCGCAAACCATGTGTATCCCAAGTACATTCGTGAAATGTTGGATAGACACGGTATCCCGTATCTTGACGGGTTTGCGCTTTGGCACCAGGCGAAACTAGGTGTAGACCTGTTCCTCCCACACGACGATCACCTCGCAGCCGAAGGGTATCGCATCATTTCTGATGAAGTTGCCGCAATCCTTTGCTCTGATCGGGTATTAATAGAGAGGATTGGGAGTATTTGTCGTGACGATAGTGCTGTGAGCCACTGATCTGTCCCTAGAGTCTGGTCGGAGTATGCGTGTTACTGGTCCAGTCGGTCCTACGCAACCATGGAGTTCGCGCAGGAAGTCCTCATGTGATGAGAACGTTCACGGCCTTTCGACTAAGTCTGCCTACTATTGATATCGCGATGAGTTAACGCACAGCGTGGAAGGTTTAGAGGATGAGTATTGTCGTAACCGGCGGAGCAGGATTCATAGGGTCTAATTTTGTGCTCAACTGGCTTCGTCAGCAGGATGAGGTCATCATCAATGTAGATAAACTGACCTATGCAGGCAATCTTGAGAGCCTCGCGCCACTGCAAGGAGATGCGCGACATCAGTTTGTGCGAGGAGATATCGGTGACAGCGCGCTGATGGCCCAGCTACTCACCCGGCACAGACCCCGTGCCATTATTAACTTTGCGGCAGAGAGTCATGTGGACCGCTCCATCCATGGGCCGGAAGAATTCATTCAGACTAACATCGTAGGCACGTTCCGCTTGCTCGAAACCGTCCGTCAGTACTGGGCCGGTCTATCGGAGGAAGATCGGGCTCGGTTCCGCTTCCTTCACGTGTCTACCGATGAAGTCTATGGTTCGCTCGATCGTGATGAGCCTGCCTTTACGGAAGATCGTCGATACGAACCCAATAGTCCCTATTCAGCAAGTAAGGCAGCTTCCGATCACCTGGTCCGCGCCTATCATCACACTTATGGTGTGCCGGTTTTAACAACGAACTGCTCGAATAATTATGGTCCATTTCAATTCCCTGAAAAGCTGATTCCTCTGGTCATTCACAATGCGCTGGCAGGAAAACCATTGCCGGTGTATGGCGATGGCCAGCAGGTCAGGGATTGGCTCTTTGTGGAGGATCATTGCAGCGCAATTCGACGGGTGTTGGAGGCGGGACGCCTAGGAGAGACGTATAACATTGGGGGCGCAAGCGAACGGGTTAATCTGGAAGTGGTGCATACGCTCTGCAGAACATTGGACGAGCTCAAACCTAGGAGCGATGGGAAAAGTTATCAAGCACAGATTGCTTTTGTGAAAGATCGCCCTGGCCATGACCGTCGCTATGCGATCGATGCCAAGAAGATCGATCGGGAGCTGGGATGGAAGCCTGCCGAAACGTTCGAGACCGGTATGCGAAGAACCGTGCGCTGGTATCTGGATAACCAGCCGTGGGTTCAGCATGTGACAAGCGGGACGTACCGCTCATGGGTGGAGAAGCACTACAGCGCATGAAGATCCTATTGTTTGGAAAAGAGGGGCAAGTGGGTTGGGAGTTGCAGCGTTCATTGCTGACGGTGGGCGACATCGTCGCATCTGAACAACATGAACTGGACTTGGAAGATCCTGAGGCTGTGCGTGGGTGGGTCCGCCGTCACGAGCCGGATATCATCGTGAACGCGGCGGCGTATACAGCGGTGGATCAGGCAGAGTCAGACCAGGAGAAGGCACATCGGATCAATGCCGAAGCCGTTGGTGTCTTAGCGGAAGAGGCGAATCGGCTCAATGCCTGGTTGGTTCATTATTCGACAGACTACGTCTTTGATGGCGCAAAAAATGGGCCATATGTGGAGGACGATCTTCCCAACCCGCTGTCAGTCTATGGACGGACCAAACTTGCAGGAGAAGAGCGTATCAGGAATTGTCATGCGAAGCACATGATTTTTCGCACCAGCTGGGTCTTTGCCGCACGCGGGAAAAACTTTGCAAAGACGATGTTGCGCCTTGCCAAGGAACGGGAGAAGCTCAACGTCATTGCCGATCAGCATGGCGCGCCGACTAGCGCAGAGCTGATCGCCGATGTCACGGCTCTTGCCCTCCATCGGGCTGTGCACTGCGAGAACCCTACAGATGTGGCGGGTACCTATAACTTGGTGGCGCAAGGTGAAACGAGTTGGCATGGCTATGCGCAATACGTGGTCACCGTAGCACGAGAGAGAGGGATCGTCCTGAAGACCACCCCCGAAGAGATCTATCCGATTCAAACGGACGCCTATCCCTTGCCTGCAAAGCGGCCGCACAACTCACGACTCAGTGTGTCAAAACTCACCAGTGTATTCGATGTGCATCTGCCTGACTGGCATATCCAGGTCCGGAGACTCATTGAGGAGCTGGCCCTACAAGGTGGTCTATGAAACGTAGAGGCATTATATTGGCCGGTGGTACGGGATCCAGGCTCCATCCTGCAACCTTGGCCGTGTCCAAGCAGCTTCTCCCGGTCTTCGACAAGCCGATGATCTATTACCCGCTCAGCACGCTGATGCTTGCCGGGATTCGTGACATTCTCATTATCTCAACACCACAAGATACGCCTCGGTTTCAACAGCTCCTGGGAAGCGGTGAGCAATGGGGAGTGAACCTCAGTTATGCCGTGCAACCTTCCCCTGATGGTCTGGCGCAGGCCTTCATCATTGGCGAATCGTTTCTCGCCGGTGAGCCATCCGTCCTTGTGCTTGGAGACAATATATTCTACGGGCATGATTTTCCTCAGTTGTTAGGTCGCGCGATGAAGCGGGGCGGCGGGGCGACCGTGTTTGCCTACCATGTGCATGATCCTGAGCGGTATGGCGTGGTTGAATTTGACAGCAAGGGGCAGGCGATCAATCTTGAAGAGAAGCCTGCCGTTCCCAAGTCAAACTATGCGGTCACAGGTCTCTACTTTTATGATAGCCATGTCGTCGAATTGGCCAAACACCTGAAGCCTTCGGCAAGGGGAGAGCTAGAGATCACCCATCTCAACCAATTGTATCTGGATCAAGGCAATCTCCACGTCGAAATCATGGGGCGCGGCTACGCATGGTTGGACACCGGCACTCACGAGTCGGTGCTTGAGGCCAGTCAGTTTATTGCGACGATTGAACGGAGGCAGGGGCTCAAGGTGGCGTGCCCAGAGGAAATCGCCTATCGGAGCAGATGGATAGATGCGTCTCAATTGGAAAAGCTCGCGCAGGCTCTCGTGAAAAACGAGTATGGCCGTTATTTGCTGCAGGTATTGAAAGAGCCGCTATTCTGAAGCGTCGGCTTGGGTTGCCATTCGTATTTGGATACGTCTGATTTTTCCTTAAATGAGAGATGAAAGGGTGCGGGTTTAGTTATGCACATCATTCCGCTCGCCATACCGGAAGTATTGGTGATCGAGCCCCGTGTTTTCAAGGACGACCGTGGATTCTTTTTTGAAAGTTTTAACGGTAGAGCATTTGAAAAGGCTATTGGCAGACCGGTTGCGTTTGTTCAGGATAACCATTCCTATTCCTCAAAGAACGTGCTGCGTGGTCTGCACTATCAAATCAGGCAGCCACAGGGAAAGTTGGTTCGAGCCATAGCAGGAGTTATATTCGACGTGGCGGTGGATCTTCGCAAGGGGTCGCCGACATTTGGGCATTGGGTCGGGGATATCCTGAGTGCGGAGAATAGGAAGCAGATATGGGTCCCTGAGGGTTTTGCCCATGGATTCGCCGTGATGTCGGATCACGCCGAGGTCCTGTATAAAACTACGGACTATTGGTCGCCGGAAAACGAACGGTGTATTGTCTGGAATGACGAGACGTTAGGGGTTAAGTGGCCTATCGATGGGCCACCCATAGTCTCCTCCAAAGACGCCCGAGGTTCGACTTTGCAGACTGCGGAAGTTTTCGCCTGACTTTTCAGATGGGTTTTGCTTGTGATGCCATTGGCGCTGAGATCGTAGCTGTGGCCGCTGTCATAGATCTCGCTCGCATCTCTACTTCCTGGTACGGTGTTGTGTCCATTCCCCGTGAGTGCAAACTCTCGTGGCTCCGTGTGATTTAGGAGGGAAGGCAGGAATGGTCGAGCTTGAGGGTGTCGTGAAGTATCTGATCTTACCTTCGAGTATCGTCACGGTCGGTGTAGTTGTTAGTTTCGTTCTAGCCTGTATTCATTCAGTACGGCGATGGAGTATCGCAGCAGGGATCGTCGCATTAGTGGTATACGCCATTTTTGGGGCTGGGCCAGTTTCGTTCTTTTTATTAGGCTCTCTTGAATATCAGATTCCTCCTGCGACACCATTGGAGCAAAAGGCTGCTTCGACGATCGCGGTCCTCACCGGGTATGCCGAGTATGACTCCGACCATCCGCTGAGCAGCCAGGTTAACAGTGCTTCCGCATTTCGTCTGCTCGAAGCCCTTCAATTATTCCGATCCTCGCCGGATTCGACGGTGATTGTCAGTGGGGCAGGGGAAGTGGCTACGATCATGCGTGATGTGCTCGTGTCATCTGGAGTTCCTGCTGGCCAGGTTCTGGTTGATCCCGATTCGTTCAGTACCTTCGAAAGCGCAAAGCACCTTGCCCACACGCTTGCGGGAAGGCCATTTTTACTCGTGACATCGGCAGGGCATATGCCGAGAGCGATAGGAGTATTTCGGAAAGCTGGCACAAGCCCCCTTCCTGTCCCAACACACTATTTGACGAAGCGTAATGCGCTAGCCACCCAATATTTCCCGTCACCGACACATCTGGCCTACTCCGATCTGGCCATTTCTGAATACGCTGCGTTGGCGTGGTATTACATGAATGGTTGGATGTGACCTTGGGCCTAGGAGCTACTTGGTTTGTTCCTTGCGAGGCTTTGAGATATCTATGAATTTGATCATCAGCAATGAGTGAGTTGTTACCGTAAGAACTGATGCTGCTGGGCGTGAAAGTTTTCGAATCGATCGAATGATCAGGTATCGTTGGGAAAACGGAATCACCTGGAATATACTGTTGGGCTAATAGATGATAGAGGTACGATGAATCCTATTTTTCGCACGCTTGTGCTTACAAGCGGCCTCGACGATAAGAAACCATGGTGGTGGGACCACATTCCGCATGATCGGGCAGGGTGCCAACTTGACCACCACAAGATCCTGTTGGATCGTGGGAAAATATCCAGTGTGGCTTCCGTCCGATTCGTCGTATTTGTCGCTCAGGTCTTTTCTGTCTTGTGGCGTGCAAGACATAGGTATCACAATATTTTGACATTCGAGTGTGGATGGGAGTCGTTCCTGGTGTCAGTTTTTCAAACGCTGACATTGTCCCGTCGTCCGCGGCATGTGATACTGCAGTTTATCATGCGTGAGAAAGGTCAGAGTCTCTCATCGAGAGCTAAGTACCTTTTTATGCGCTGGTGCTTTTCCTCCGTGTATTTGTGCGTCTGTTCCTCTCGTGCGGAAATCTTATACTATCAGAAGGCGTTTACGTGGCCCAGCGCAAAGCTTTGCTTCGTTCCTCTTCATACCGATCCTCGTCTTTTAATTGGTGAGAGTGGCAAGAACGATGGATTTGTTCTTGCCGCCGGTCGTACGTTCCGTGATTACGGTACACTTCTCGATGCATTTCGGCAGATAGATGTGCCGTTACTGATCGTCGCTTCTCGATGGAACATTGATCCGAACGATCTCCCTTCAAACGTGAAGGTTGAATATGACGTGCCTGGCAGTGAGCTTATGGCCATGATGTCTCGATGTCTGGCGGTGGTCGTCCCGCTTGAAGAACGAATGATCTCGATAGGTCAAAGTGTTGTGCTTCAGGCCATGACGCTTGGGAAGGCAGTTATTGCGACGAGAGTGAATGGAACCGAGGACTACATTGATCATATGGAGACGGGGATTTTGGTCCCACCCAAGGACCCTGGAGCGATTCGAGATGCAGTCGCACTGCTTATTAAGAACGAAGGGCTTCGGCTGAAGCTGGGTCGTGCGGCTCAGGATCGTGTTAACCAGATGTATCTTCCTGCCCATTATGCAAAGGCTGTTTCAGATCGATTGCAGTCAATATGATGGTTTAGGTTGATCGAGAAAAATAATTAGAGTATGCCGTGCTCAGTGCCGCCGATGGTAAGTAATCACTGGACTGACTCAAATGAATGATATCAGGAAGAAGCTTTTCCGCATATGGGTGATTAGAGTCCTTGTATCGCTCGCAGTCCTTGCGCGCGGATTGATGTATTTATTTGTCGACCGGTTTAGGGGCATCTCTGATTTGTGCTGGGTGTATAGGGTGTCAGGAGTGAGCGGATTGAGGTGGGTTGCCTATAGGGTTGTGTCGGGATTCCTGCCGGAGAGGAACGCCGAGGGTAATCAGGTGGTCAGGGCATTTTTGGATAGTGATGCACCCATGTTGTGTAAGAAACGGTTTTTGGGGGAGAAGATCAATCTTGATTCCATGTTTCGAGACTTCATCATATTAAAGCCATGGTCTAAGGATGAAAAGGGAGTCTTGGTGTTGGAGTACAGTCAGAAATTCGATCTGTTTATTGCATTATTTGACCTTCAACGAATGATGAAAGATTACTATGTGGTTCTGGAGCCATGTTGGGCAGGATACTGTGATCCTAGTATTCTGATGTTCATGTCCTCCCTCAATGAAGTGATCGTTCAGTGTCCGGAGAGAAGTGATCTGGAATTCATTTCTGGCTTGAAGAGTAACCTTATCCCGATAGGTTTGGGTTCGTCGGACTGGATTGACTCAGAGCTATTTGCGCCTAAAGCGGAAGGCTCCTCGAAAGAATATGATTTGGTCATGGTGGCCAATTGGGCTAAGCACAAGAATCATCGGCAGCTATTTAAGGCCCTTCGCCACGTGAAACATCGACCGATTTCTCTTTTGCTAATTGGTGTCGATTGGGGTGGCCGTACGGACAAGGACATTGCCGCAGAAATGAACGAGTATGACCTCTCACACGTGAAGTTGGAAATTAGGAAAAGTATTCCAGCCAGTGAAGTCGCTGTCTGTCTTCGGAAATCAAAAGTCTTCTTGTTATTGTCTGAAAAAGAGGGAAGCAATCGGGCGATTGTGGAGGCGCTCTTTGCAGATATTCCCGCAATCCTGTATGAGAATTTTATAGGTGGCGCAAGAGGGAAGATTAACGAGCAAACTGGAGTTCTGTCATCCTTCGAGGAGCTTCATTTGAAGATTGATTATATGCTTGAAAGTTACGGGATGTTTACACCTCGAGCATGGGCTTTGGAGCATACCGGCTCGAAGAACGCTACAAGAAAACTAAACAGCTTGCTCAAGAGCATTGCAGTGTCCAAGGCTGAAAGATGGACGACGGACATCGTAGAGAAAGTTAATAATCCAAATTTTTCATATAAAGTTAAAGAGTCGATTCCGTTAGATCGGCAAGCAAGAGCGATCGCAAAGTCCTACTATAGATGATGAAGGTGGAAATCGACCTGGTCGTTGTCAGGCCTCCTCCGAGATCTCTCTCGCCAGAAACCGTTGTTGAGGAATCGTGTGTCGCCGGAGGTCGAACAGGCCTTTGTGCCGGTGGCGGTTGCCCAACCGGCGTGGGGCCACGTACGCGTGGTTAACGAACTCCGCAAGCAGGCGCAAGCAGGCCTTCACGATCTCCCACGCAGGCGTCCGGTGTATCTGGCTCCGGCATGATCTGGAGACGATGTGAAACGGCTGAAGGTGCTAGAAGCCAAGGTCGCCAGGCAGTCCTGGTGCTGACGGACGCCCAGGTCGTGGCCTTGGAGAAGACGAAGACGGACAAAGAAGCCCACGGCGAATTCGAGAGCGAGTGCCCGGGCTACTGCGGGGCCCAAGACACCTTCATCTGTGGAGACACAGAAGGGCGTTGGCCGGATCTATCAACAGCCGTTCATCGATACATCCAGCAACGTTGGGTTCGCGAAACTGTATGATCGCAAAACGCGAGTGATGGCCGCTGATCTCTTGAATGATCGGGTACTCCCGTACTTCGAGCAGCAGGAGATTCCGTTGAGCCGAGTGCTGACCGACCGCGGGACCGAGTACTGTGGGGCACCCGAGCGCCATGAATATGAACTCTACCTGGTCGTGAGGAATATCGACCATGCCAGAATGAAGATACGATATCCCCAGACCAACGGGATCTGCGAGCGTTTTCATAAAACCATGCTCAATGAATTCTGCCGGGTCACATTTTGGAAGAAGATCTATTGGACGCTGGAGGCGCTGCAGCTTGATCTCGATGCGTGGGAGGAGGAGTACAACCAGCACCGCCCGCATCAAGGATGCTGGTGATATGGCAAGATGCTGATGCAAGCGTTCAGGGATCGTGTGTCGTTGGCGAAGACGGAAATCCTAGCACCGCAAACCCGGTGAGGACTCGCTGGCGGTCAGATGAAATCTTGAATTATACAAGTTCCGTCCAACTTCTAAGTGCTAGGCGAGTATGATGGATCCAGTTAGTTCGTTGCCCGCGATTGCGTCTTTGCTCGTAGCAGTGGCCACATCGTTCGTTCTTGTAAAGCGTTTTGGGGCTCCTCCTAGTGAGGGGCGCTATGCTTCGATTGATGGCTTGCGAGGGTACCTCGCATTTTTCGTTTTTCTCCACCATTCATGTGTGTGGTATTTTTACTTGAATACGGGGCGGTGGGAACTGCCACCTTCAAACCTGTACTCTCATTTTGGTCAAAGTAGCGTCGTGCTCTTTTTTATGATTACAGGATTTCTTTTCTTTTCGAAGCTTATTGCCGGAAGAACGAGTCCGGTCGACTGGGGAAAGCTGTTCGTTTCGCGATTTCTTCGCCTGACACCTCTGTACGTCTTTGTGGTACTTTTGCTATTCGTGACAGTTGGATATTTGTCCGGTGGTACCGCGAATGAGTCCACGTCTAAGTTGATGGTAGGGGCCGTGAGATGGCTGGGATTTACAGCTTTTGGCGGACCGAACCTCAACGGCGTCGAAGATACCTATGTTATCGTTGCAGGGGTTATGTGGACGCTGGCATATGAATGGCTTTTTTACTTCTCTCTCCCCCTTCTCGCCCTTACAGTGGGGGTAAGAGCGCCACTCACCTACCTTGTGCTCAGCGGTACGATCGTGTTAGGAGCGATCATTTTATTTTCGACCGTAAAGCATCCATCAATCACACTCCTAGTTGCATTTCTTAGCGGCATGGCAGTCTCTGTATTGGTTCTATCTGAGCCATTCCGTAAGTATTCAAAAGGAATGATTCCATCATTTGCTATTGTGGGCTGTCTCGCAACAGCAGTCGCTTTGTATTCAACCCCGTATAGCCCCGGTCCACTCTTTCTATTATTCGTAGCTTTTTCCCTCATCGCTTGCGGGAATGACCTATTTGGTATCCTGCGAAGCCCTGTCTCTCGCGTCATAGGTCAGATGGCGTATAGCATCTATTTGCTGCACGGAATCATTTTATTTGCCATTTTTAGTATTATCATCGGAATGGTGGAGTCTAAAGGACTCTCTCCTGCGGTGTTCTGGTTCATTATTGTCGGGATTACACCAGTGCTACTGCTTTTGTCGTTCTCTACGTTTTGCTGTATTGAGCGGCCCGCGATGCATAGCACAGCTGTATTCACGGCGTGGCTTCGATCTCGCCATTTCGTATCTTCTAAGGCTCAAGCTGTCGATCTCCCTCCCCCCAGGGATTAGGCAGTGGGCTCCCCCTTAAAAGTGGACGGTTTGTAGTGAGGCGTTACGGCCCCAGCCACCCATCCTGCCTCACGCGGTTTTGAATAACTCGCCGAAGGAACAATCGGCTTTGCAGGATGGCGTAGGAGCCATGAGCTCGATCCGCTGATGACCAACTGGTCGCTCTGAATATTGAGGCACCCGTGGTTTTGTCGGAGACCGTGAGCGTCTCGTCTCATGCGATCACGGCTTCGATAGACAAGTCGCTACACTAAATGCCAACGGCAAGTCTCCCCAACTCATTGACACGTTCCGGATGGTCTGCTGCCGGTTTCAAAGACACCGAGTGCGGTGTATGAATGAAGCCGGAGATAGGTCATGGAGCGACGGGGGTTTACGTGAGAGTTCAACATTGAGGTGGTGAAGTTCATCCAGGAGCGCGGGATGACGGTGTCGCAAGCCGCGCGTGATTTTGACGTACATGGGGCGGTGTTGCGTTGATCGCCTGAATCTACTGCGGCCTGCTTCGAGAAATAGGCGTTGTGAAGTTCGCCTTTATCTCGACCCACCGAGGAGTCTGGCCGGCAGGATGGCTGCGCGAGGCGCTTGGGGTCTCGCTGGCCGTCTTTTTTGACTGGCGGACCAGGTCGACGAACGCCGTGGCGCCGAATGTACTTGATCGCACGCTCTCGGCCGCCAATCGCAAATGGGGCGCTGGCTTTACCTGCCTCTGGACCGCCGAAGGCTGGTTCTACGTGGACGCGGTGGTGGATCTGTTCTCGCGCCGGGTCATCGGCTGGCCCATGCATGCGACAAGACTATGCGACTTGTACCGATGCCCTTGTGATGGCGATCTGGCGGCGTGGTAAGCCCGCGGCGGTCCTGCATCACTCTGATCGAAGGAGCCTGTACACCAGTGAGTCCTTCCATCGGCTCCTGGCCGGCCACGGCGTAATTGTAGTATGAACCGAGCCGGCAACTGCTTGGACAATGCCGTGGTGAGATCTCCTTCTCCTCGCTCAAGACCGAACGCACAGCGGCTAAACGTATCGTACGCGAGGCCAAGTCAAGGCGGACGTGTTCAATTACATCGAACGTTTCTATAATCCCAGGCGACGGCACTCAACGTTGGGGTATCTCAGTCCGATGGAGTTGGAGCGACAGGCGGAATTAGCGTAGAGCGGTGTCGACGAAATCGGCAGCAGCCATTGGGCCGTTCTTCGGATAAGCTGGGGTTTTGTGTGTGCAATATGGGGAGCTAAGCTGCTTAGGGGCTGAAGGAGTTTTCATGCACTAACGGCAACGTATGGACTACGATTCAACCATGACGTGGCCGCATGTCTCAGTGGTGTCCCGCTAAAAGCGAATTTTTTATTAATGTTTTCAGTTGCTTGCAGTTATGTGCACAGGGATGGTTGGGCAAGAGACATCATCGTCCTATTTATACAGGTTTTGCGTACAGCCATTGTCGGTACAGCGCGGATATGATCTGTAACTGGATGAATTTAAATCAATATTTCATGACAGTATTGTTCGGGATTTCTTTTGCAGCCTGGCACTTATATTGCGTATGAGATATGCGTTACGGGACTACGGGGTATTGTCCCCATTGACAGCTGTTGAGTTATTATAATTACGTGGGTTATTGGCGCAAGGCAAAGATAGAGAGGAACACCATGAGACTAGATAAGTTCACGATCAGAATCCATTCAGTTGCTTTTGTAATGACCTTAATGTGCGCTCTTCCATTCGGTGCCGAGGCGAAGACGCTCTATGTGAATAGTGTAACAGGCAATGATTCGACCACTTATGCGAACAATAGTCAGAGTAGTGCCTGGCGAACCATTGGACGAGCTTCATGGGGAAGCACGAGCTATTCATCTCCCAACGCTAATCAAGCCGCACGGGCAGGCGATACGGTGATTGTTGCGGCTGGGACCTACTGGGAAGGGGGGGATCCGCAAGGCGGGCGATTTTCCGTATCGCTCAATCCCGTCAATAGTGGAGCCTCAGGCAGTCCTATCACCTTTCGTGGGGAGGGAACTGTTTATGTCAGGATACTGGCATCGTATCGGGGGGGCATGATTGGGTGTTCGTCCCGCGACTATATTATCTGGGATCATTTTGTGATTGATGATTACTATGGTGGGAGTACTTCAGATACAGGGCCGGTGGTTTTTTTCACCTCGCACCATTGCCAACTTGTTAATAGTGAGGTGATCGCACATCGAGGCTCTTATTACCATGGCTATCCGATTTTTGATGCCAATTACCGAGGTGTAAGCCTTGAGCCTGCCTATTTTACAACGATTAGGAATAACCGCATTCATGGGTTTAATGGGGCTGCTGGCGGGATTCTTTCCTACGACAGTGATGATAACATCATAGAGTACAATGAAGTGTATGACTCAAAGATTTGCATTTACTTTAAGGGCATGCACGTAGGATATACCATGGCTCGTAATATCATTCGTTTTAACTATGTTCACGATTGTATGAGGGGTATCCAGACTGAGAGTACGCAAGATACCCTCATCTACCAAAACGTGGTCGTGAATAGCTCGAGCGCAGGGTTATACGCAGGGGCTCTGGGCGGTCCTACTCGTTCACGATTTATCAATAATACCGTGTACCAAAGTGCTGAGGGGAGCGCGTTCTTGATCGGGACCATCATGATAGATGTGCAGTTTCAGAATAACATTTTCAGCAATGCGCCTGCGGCATTTTCTAGTTGGACGACCGCTAACCCTGGTCTCCAATCGTTTACAGCCAATCGTAATTTATACTTTAACCAATCAACCCATGCTGGATATGCCAGCGCTTCCGTTTCTTTTTCATCTATGCAAAGCACATACGGGAAAGATATCAACTCTATAAATGGTCAAAATCCACGTTTTGTCAGCCCCGCGACTACTGGTGGCGATTTCCATTTGCAGAGTGGCTCTCCTGCGCTCACTCTAGGGCTTGATGTTCTGGATCTCAACCGCAATGGAAGCGTAACGGATCTTGTTCCGGCAGGTGCCTATGTCACTGGAACTGAGGTTATTGGTCTTCTTTCTGGGGCATCAGATGTTTCCGCGCCAGCGCCTCCATCAGGTGTTACGGTTACGATTCAATAGGTTCCCTGCTCTCTCTTGAGCCGCTCTGCCAGGGACGCTTCTATCATCAGGAGTGTCTCTGGCTTCTAGTGGACTGTAATGCTTGAAATGGTAGCATCATGCGCCTACGGAGGACGTGATGACGGGTTCTACCCCATTTCCACGGACGGTTGAGTTAAGAGTTGCTCCCCCTGTTGCTGTTGATCGAGTCTCCGCCGCTGCCGGGGATTGTGCCAGCGCTCGATGTAATCAAAGATATCCGCTCTCGCCTCGGCTCTCGTTTGGTACTGCCGCCGATTGACCCGCTCCCGCTTGAGGACGCCAAAGAAACTTTCTGCCGCGGCGTTGTCCGCACAACTGCCCACCGTGCTCATGCTACAAGTCACCTGGTGGGCCGCCAGGAACTGCTGGTATTCTGCTGAGGTAAACTGGCACCCCCGATCGGAATGAAGAATGACCGGGGTACGGGTGGGCCGCTGCCAGATCGCCATGAGGACGGCTTGGACGACCAGTTGGCCATCTTGCCGCGCACTCATAGACCAGCCCACCACGAGCCCTGAATACAAATCGAGGACGATACACAAGTACAACCAGTGTTCGGCGGTCCGCACATAGGTGATATCGGTGACCCATTTGGTATTAGGCGCGGTGGCGGTGAAGTCTCGCTCCAAATGGTTGCGGGTTCCAGCCGGAGGTGTCCCGGACGGCTTGGTGCGCCAGCGTCGCCGCTGCGGGAGGCCGCGCAAGCCAGCTCGGCGCATCAGGCGGGCCACCCGGTGGCGCCCACATCGTTCACCGGCGTACCGCAGATCCTCCCAGATCCGCGGACTCCCAATGACGCCGTCGGAATCAGCATGGAGCTGACGAATCCGGGTGAGGATCCGAGCGTTCTCCTGGGTTCGTGCACTCGGCACCCGCGTCGCCCAGCTATAATACCCGCTGGCCGACACGCGCAAACACCGACACATCAATCGGATGGGAAAGGCGTCGCGGCAGCGTTGGATCATCCGGAACTTCACTTCGACGCTCTCGCGAAGAACGCTGCCGCTTCTCGTAAAAAATCCCGCTCCTTCGTCACCCGGGCCAACTCGCGACGGAGCTGGCTCACCTCTTCATCGCGGGATCGCCCGTGGCCGACAAACGCCAGCTTGGGCTCCTGACGCAACTCGCGGGACCACCGTCCCAGGACAGTGGCCCCGATGCCGAGGTCTGCGGCAATCTGGCGTACCGTCACCCCCGGGGACTCCAACATCGCCACTGCTTCACGTTTGTACTCAGCTGAAAACTTCCGTCGTGCTCCCATGACACCCCTCCTGGCTCATTATGAGCCGTAATCAGGTGTCCGTAAAAGTGGGGCAGAACCC